>JAYVRN010000103.1:0-8103 GCA_043776275.1 Myxococcales bacterium
CATCGGGGCCCTGCGTGGCATCGAGCATCGTGGCGCAGTCACGCACGCTGCGCGTCAGCACGCCGGGCTGCACGTAGCCACCCCAGCCCTCGCTGACCCTCGGGCCGAGCGGATTGCGTCCGCGCGTGGGCTTGAGCCCGAACAGGCCGCACGCCGACGACGGGATGCGGATCGATCCGCCGCCATCTCCGCCGTGGCCCATCGTCACGGCGCGCGAGGCGACGATCGAGGCAGTGCCGCCGCTCGAGCCGCCCGGGGTGTGGTCGGGGTTCCACGGATTGCGCGCCGGGCCGCGCAGATCGGATTCGGTGACGCCGATGATGCCGAGCTCGGGTGTGTTGGTCTTGCCGACGATCACCACGCCCGTGCGCTTCATGCGGGCGATGATCTCGGCGTCCTCGGTGGGGACGAAGTCCTTCGACATCCTGCACGACTGCGTGTACGGCTCGTTGGCGAGCCAGCCATCGAGGTCCTTGACCACGAACGGGACGCCGCGAAATGGGCCCTCGGGCAGCGTGCCCTTGGCGGCGGTGCGCGCCTGCTCGTACATCCGATGGACCACCGCGTTGAGCTGCGGGTTGACCTTCTCGATCGCGGTGATCGCGGCTTCGACGAGCTCGGTCGGGTGAACTTCGCCGCGCCGCACACGCTCGGCGAGAGCGGTGGCGTCGTCGGGCTGGGCTGGATCGGCCATGATGGCCGCGAGCGTAGCGCAGAAGCGCGGAGGACTCAGAGCCCGCGCGAGCGTTCGGGGCGCAGGGCGATGCCGCCGGCGAGGGCGTGGTCAATCGTCGCGACGATCTGGGCGCGATCGCGCGGCAGCCGGCCGCCGAGGGGCAGGTAGTTCGACGCGTGGTTGGTGCGGAACAGCGCATCGGTCGGGCGCGCAAGATCGACGAAGGTCCGCAGCTCGCGGAGGAGCTGCTCCACGCTCGGCAGCACGAACGTGCCGCGCTCGGCGAGCTTCGCGAGAGGCGTGGTGGGGACCACGGTCAGGGTCAGCGCGGCGAGGTAGTGGGGATCCATCGCGGTGGCCAGCGCCGCCGAGCCCGCGGCGTGCTCCAGCGTTCGCTCGATCCCTCCGGCGCCGAGCAAGAAGATCGCCGACACCTCGAGCCCGGCCGCACGCGCACGCCGCGCGGCCTCGACGTGCTCTGCCGCGGTGCTGCCCTTCGCGATCCGCTTCATCGTGACGTCATCGCCGGACTCGGGCCCCATGTAGAGGAGGGCGAGCCCGAGCGCACGCAGCTCGCGGAGCTCGGCGTCCGATTTGGCGAGCACGTTCGGCGCGGTGGCATAGCAGCTGACGCGTCGCAGGCGTGGGAAGTGCGCGCGACAGGCCTCGAGGATCGGCGCCCAGTGCGCGAGGTCCATCACCAGCGCATCGCCATCCGCGACGAACACCTTCTCGACGAGCGCGCCGTCCTCGCGTGCCGCGTTCGCGAGATCTTCGAGAGCTTCGACGAGTGGACGGATCCGGAACTCGGGCTTGTCCCGATACATGTCGCAGTACGTGCAGTGGTTCCACGAGCAGCCGATCGTCGCCTGCAGGATCAAGGCATCGGCCTCGGAGGGCGGGCGATAGAGCTTGCCGACGTAACGCACGCGCGCATCCTGCCACACCAAGCACGGCCCGCTGCGAGCCGCTCGCGGATCAGCCGCGCCTGATCCTTCACTCCTTCGGAGCGTGGCCGGAGCGTTGCGGAGCGTGGCAGTAGCCCGGCGACGGGTACTACGATGTATGCAGTCGCGGGAGTTGCGCCGACGAGGAATCGCATCGCGCCAAAACATTTCTGGTGACAAGCCGCACTCAGCTGCTCTACGTTTGTTTTGTACACGACAGACTCGAAGCGAAACGGCAACCCCCGCGCGAGCGGGCTACGCAAAGCCACGGGACTCCCTGAGTCAGCCGGGTTACCGAAAAGGAGGAGCGTGAAGTACACGACTCGCACCAGGGCTGGTCCTTCGGGCTGAGCCCGACCAGCACGAGCGCTGTTCCTTGAAGCGCTTGCCACCCCGCGGGAAATCGCCCGCACCACGAAACGGCAATCCCCGCGCGAGCGGGGCCACGCAAAGCCACGGGACTCTTCGAGTCAGCCGGGCTACCGACGGAGGATGCGTTGCACGCACGAGACGATCCGTAGCTGATAGGCGCCGCATCATCCGCATCTGCGCATGACGGGACCACACGCTTGATGCCCCGGCTCGGCCGGACTAGCACGCGGTGGGACGTAGGCGCGGTGGATGACCGCCCACAAGGCACGCCTGGCTGAAACTCCTGCCGAGCCCCCTACCGCAAGACCTGCGGTCCGGGGGTTTGGTGTTTTCGGAGCTACTTCGCCTTCGGCAACGTCATCCGGATCGCAGACACCGTCAGGTGCGGCGCGAGCAGCTTGTTCCAGCTCTCGCTGATCTCCTTGTACTCGGTGTCGCACTGTTCGGCGCGATCCTGCGGGAGCTCGTTCTCGGTGATCACCTCGGAGTACCGGTCGGGGTTCGAGCCGTAGATCAAGCACATCGTGTTGTAGAACCGCTGCTCGTTCAGCGAGTGCTCGTCCCAGAACGGCGTGGTGTCCTTGCCCTGCGCGTCGCCCTCGGAGATCCACGAGTAGGCGCCATCGAGTGCCATCTGGTTCCCTTCATCACCGCTGGCGACCAGCACCACGGTGGAGAGCTGGTCGGCGGCATCTTCCTGGCGCCCCACCGCGGGGAGCTGGAACTGATGGATCAAGGCGTGGCCCATCTCGTGGAGGAACGTGGACACCAGGGCGCCGACGACCGCCTCGGTCCGTTCGTCGTCCTTGTACTCGGAGAACATGTTCCCGTAGTAGTCGACGATCTCGTCGCACATCGTGATCGTGATCGTGTCCGGATCGTAGAACGCGTTCTCCTCACCGCACTTCTTGAAGGTGATCGGGAGGTTGTGCGGGAGGTTCAACGCCTTGTCGAGCTCGGCGACCGTCTTCTCGAACACGCCTGTGTCGCGGACGATCTTGCGGGCGACGCTATCGGGCCCCTCGTAGGCGAGGCTCAAATGACCCTTGTCCTCCTGCTCCGGCCCGGCCGTGGCCTCACCGGTCATCAGCACGGCGTTCTTGCCGTGCGCGCTGGCGTGCGGCGCACCCGGGGGCTTGGCGTGGTTCGCCGTCACGTGCTTCTTGTCGGCGCTGCCGCTGCCCGCGCCGGTGATGTCCGCGCTGCCCGAGCCGCTGCCGGTGGTGGCGACGGGATCCGCGCTCTTCTTCTTGCTGCAGCTGACGAGGGCAAAAACAGCGGTGAGCCCGAGGGTACCGAGGGTGGGTCTGGAGAACATCGACGCCACGGTAACACCATGTCGCCTATGTAGGCGCGCCGCTGGGCGAACGCCTGCACACAATGGTTGCTTCGATCGATCAGCTGATCGACGCTCCGGTCCGCACATGGGGATGCATCACGCTGCGGCGTTGTTTGCGGGATCGGTCCTGATCACCGGCTGCGTGGCCGAGGAACCGGAGCTGGGCGAGTCCAGCTCGGATCTCGATCTCAGCGTGTTCACGCTCCCGCAGCTGTCCACGCTCCAGCGCGCGGAGATCGTTCATCGCTACGACGCGATCGATCCCACGAACCAGGTCCCGCGCGGGCTGCTCGAGGACACGCTCGTGTACTTCGACGTCAACAAGGCGCACATCCCGAAGTCGCAGTACGTGGCGATCGCGGACATGTCCTTGTACTCGGGCAAGGACCGGTACTGGCTCGTCGATCTCACGACCGGCGTCGTCGAGGGCCACAAGGTCGCGCACGGCGACGGCAGCGATCCGGACAACAACGGGTACGCCACGCTGTTCGGCAACCTCGATGGATCGCACAAGACCTCGCTCGGCTTCTATCTGACCGGCGAGATCTACGATGGCACGCACGTGCACTCGATGCGCCTCGATGGGCTCTCCGTCGATGCGAGCCCGAACGGCATGGCCAACACCAATGCGCGTCCGCGGCTGATCGTGATGCACGAGGCGTCGTACGTCTCGGACACCAACACGAGCCAGCAAGGCCGCAGCAACGGCTGCCTCGCGCTCGATCCCGACGTCGAGGTCCACATGGTGGATCGGATCCACGACGGCAGCTTGATCTACACGGCGACCTCCGCCCTCGCCGCGCCGGTGGGGCGCGCGGTGTGTGGCGATGGGGTGTGCGACGGCGACGAGGAGCCCACGGCGTGCGCGGCCGATTGCGCGGATCCCGATCCGGGGACACCGCCGATCGATCACCCGCTCGACGACGGCGGTGGCAACGGCGGCTGCTCCTCGACGGGCGGTGGCGCCGGCCTCGCCTTGGCGCTCGCGCTGGTCGGTCTGCGGCGCCGCCGCCGTTGATCTGACACGCGCGCGCGAAGCTGTGGGATCCTGGGCCGTGCTCGGCGCTCGCCATCAGCAACGGATGTTGATCGGCGCGGCTGTCGTGGCCATCTACGGAGCCTGCGGGCGACGTGGCTTCGAAGCCCGCAGCGCCCCGGACGCACCTGACGTCACCGACGTGGGGATGCTCGATGTGCTGCCCGACGTGCCGCCCGACGCGCCACTCGCCTGCGTCACCTCCGCCATCACGGCCGGAGCGACGACGACCACCGCGATCATGGCCCTGACTGGCCTGACCCTCGCTCGCCCCGTGGGCGTGGTGCAGGGCGATCTCCTCGTCGCCGGGTTCACCCAGAACTCGCCGACCGTCCTGACGCCCCCGACGGGGTGGATCGCGATCGACAGCGCGTCGGTGAACTTCGTCTACTACAAGGTCGCTGGTGCGACCGAGCCCAACAACTATGTGTGGACGTTCAGCCTCCCGACGTACGCGTCTGCCGTGATGACGCGGTTCACCGGCATGTTCTGCGGGACTCCTCCGCTCGACACCCAGTCCTCGGCACCGGGCTACACGGCAACCAGCATCACCACCACCGTGAATGACGAGCTGCTCGTCCTCATCTACTCGAGCGGTAGCGGCGCACAGACGTGGACCACCCCCGTCGAGTTCACCGCCGACTACCTCGGTGGGCAGAACAGCACCTCGACCTCGCTGTTCCACCGCACCCTGCCGGTCGCCGGACCGACCGGCGACAAGGCCGCGATCCCGTCGGTGATCGACGGCGGCGGCCGCGCATACTTCCTCGGCTTTCGCTGAAGGCGAGCTCGCGGCGCACCGCCGAACCTCAGACGAAGAACATCCGTCGCAGCGCGGCCTCGAGCTCGCTGTCACTCGGCCGGCGCCCGAGCACGGTCTCGAGGTCGCGTCGCAGCTCCTCGCGGCTCTTGCCGGTGGCGGCCTCCTGCGTCTTCCAGAACTGCTCCCACCAGTCCTTGGGTTCGGCCTTGCCGCGGCCTTCATCGTCCCACTCCGTGGAGCGACCGCGGTCCGGATCGGTGACGAGGCTGCCCACGGCCTTCGCATCCTTGTAGACCGAAGCGATCTGATCGGCGAGCGCCTTCATCTCGGCCGCGCTGACGACGCCGTTGCTGGTCGCCTTGTAGAACTGAACGGTGACCCGGATCGGGAACCGCGGGTCGCGCTTGATCGCGAGGTCCCCGATCTCGGTGAACGGGCCCTGGGTGGCGCCGTGTCCGATCACCGCCTCGTCGACATCGCACTCCTCTTCGAGGCTCATGGCGCGGCAGCGCTTCATCACCTGGAACTTCGAGTTCACGCCGCCCAGGGCCAGCGAACGCGAGACGAGCTCGGGCTGCAGCAACGGGACCTGGATCAGCATCACGCAGCTGAGGCCCGCGGCCTGCGCGGCCTCGACGCTGTCCACGCGATCGGTGGCATCGCCGCCCGCCTCGACGAACTCGGTCATCCGCGTGCCCGTGAGGCTGGCGCGCTGGCCGTCCTCGTTGTGAAACAGGCGCTGGCCCCAGGCCCGGCCGGTGGCGAAGCCATCGCGTGCGTTGTCGATGATGGTCGCGCTCGTGCCCTCGCGCGTGGCCACGATCGCGAGGACCGCGGGCGCACCGGCATACGACTGATAGTTGAACAGCACCGGGTTGAACTCGGCCTGGCCGCTCGCCGGCACGGGGAGGAAGCACGCCTGCGCCGAGACCAGCACGTCCTTCTCGCGAGGTGCGAGCAGCGAGGTCTCGGTGCCGGCCCACGAGCTCGGCGTGGACAGGTGCGCGCGAAGATCACGCAGGTAGGTCCGCAGCGAGATGCTGGTCAGCGGCGCACCGCGCTCGTTGCCGACGCGGATCATCACATCGTCGATCGAGACGTCGGCCGTCTTGTCGGAGAAGTTCGGGTGCCGGATCACCGGCATGCAGGTGACGCGGCCACCGTCGGCGACCTGGATCGTCATGTCGCTGATATTCGGACCGACGGACGAGCCCTTGAATCGCCCCGTGTCCTCCCACGTCAGATCGAGGATCTGGAGCTTGTGCTTGCGCGCCAGCGAGCACGCCGGACTCGAGTGCGTGAGCTGCGCCGTTCGTGCGATCACCTCGGTGTGCGTGGGCTGCGCGCGCGCGGGCTTGGCGTCAGCCGAGGAGTTCGAGGAATCGGACCGGTTGAACAGGCGCTGGAAGAACGTGGGCATCGTCAGGGCTCCTTTCCTGACCAACGAGCCGCGGGGCGGTCTTGTGACAGTCAAAAATAGGGTGTGATTTTGAATAGTTGAGGAGCCGTGCGAGCAGGGCCGATCCTGAGGCAGCTGGAGGTGAGGCTCGACGTACAATCACAGACCGATGGCGCTCGAGGACAAGGACAAGGACAAGAAGGCCAAGCAGCACCCAGGGGTGCAGGGCGGCCAATCCGACGGCGCCGAGGTCGGCAAGCAGACGCGCGTCGAGCAGCAGGGCTCCGAAGGCGGCTACGGCACGGCCTCGGAAGGCGGCGGTGGTTCGGCCGCACCCGCAGGTGCTCCCGCTCCGGCCGCACCCGGCGGCGCGAAGGCCAAGGGCAAGGGCGGCTCCGCCGGCAAGATCACGGTGCAAGCGGAGAAGGGTGCCAAGGGCGCCACCGAGAGCACCGCGAAGTTCGGCGTCGGCGAGAAGGTCACGTTCTCCGCCGAGGAAGAAGGCACGTTCCGGCTCGATCAGAGCGAGATCGGGCGCGGGCAATCGGTGGATTGGACCGCACCGCCGACGTTGGCGCTGCGCAACCTCGTGTTCGAGCCGTACCTGACGAGCGCGAACAAGGACAAGCAGTCTTCGCTCCCCGTGATGGTGATGCAGCCATCGACCGTGGACTTCAAGAAGGTCGGCGATGTGCCGGCGACCGGGCCGAACATGGCGGGCGTCGGCATGACGCTGCAGGTCTCGATCGGCCCCGACAGTGTGTCGTTCGGAAACGCGGAGTGGCTCGAGAAGCCCGGCCCGGCCGAAGGCGTAAGCGGTTACTTCGCGGCGTACGTGGCCTCGGGGCAGAGCCTCGCGCACCCACCGAACCCGAACTGGCTCCCGATGGGAGACGACAACAAAGCGATCATGGACAACGCGTGGACGCGCGACAAGCCGAAGCTCAAGCACGCCGACGGCACGATGCGCTGGTGGGCCGGATCGTTCTCGTGGTCGATCCCGAACGTGTATCGAGTCAAGGGCGTGGGCGGCGAGCACAACTTCGCCAACGTGACGCAGACCTTCGTGATGGATGACAAGGGCGCGATCACGGTGACCAAGGGCGCGGCCTCGGCGACCGCGCGCCCCGACAACCAAATGGATGGCGAGATCCAGAAGTTCACGAAGCTCGAAGAAGCCAAGACGTTCCTCCAGCCCCACGGCCGCGCGGGCTGTGTGCAGGCCGTGATGAACTACAAGCGCAACCCGAAGGCGGATCCTCCGTCGGTGGCGTTCCTGATCGCGGCGCTGAAGAGCTTCGACGTCACGTTCTACGTGGCCGTCACGTGCAACAACACGTTCTCGTACACCGATCCGGACACCGTGAAGCTCTCGGCGAACGGCAAACCCGCCGGTGGCGGCGAGCGCAAGATCAACACCGGCAAGGTGGGCGAGTTCGAGTTCCAGGTGAACAACATCCTGAACCTCGCGAACCTCGGCACCGATCCGATCAACCTGTCGGCGATCGTCAGCGATCTCACCTCCACGCACCCGCACTCGGCCTCGCTGTCCTATCCGTACAGCGCGAAGG
>JAYVRN010000104.1:0-8101 GCA_043776275.1 Myxococcales bacterium
GATCACGGGCAGCTTCGCCTTGCGGGCGGCCTCGGCGACGATCAGCTGCTCGCGCGGCTCGCTGCCATCGATCAGCAGCGCCGCGGCACCGTCCAGCGCTGCCGAAGCGTCCACGGGGATCGGCTCGCCGCGGTCTCCTCGGTAGTGTGCGCGGAGCTTGCCGTCTCCTGCCACCGTGACCAGATCACAGGCGCTGGTCCCGACGGCCCGTAGCAGCTCGGTCTCGATCCCGGCGTCGCGGAGCGCAGAGCGGGCGAGCTGGCCGAGCAGATCGGCGCCATGCGAGCCAACCGCGCGGGCGCGGCATCCGAGCTGGAGCGCAGCGCGCAGGGCGACCGCGATGCCGGGGGCGGGGGCGGTGGCGAGGGCTGCGAGCTCGGAGCTCGCCCCATCGACGCTGGGCAGGTTCGGCCCGAGGCCGGAGATCGCGACCCCGATCCGGCCCAGCCCGACCACGAGAGGCGCTTTCACCCGCCCATCATAACCCAGCGGATCTGGGGGCCGTGTCGCAAGGTACGGAAATCCCGTCAGCCGGGGCCGCCCTGAAAGCGCCGGCGACATCCAACGTTGTGGGTGATAGCGTGCCCAACGTCGTGTCCAGGCAACGATCTTCCCCAGGGGACGGTCCTACGGCTGATCCGCCTGTCGACCGTGCGGATCGGATCTCGGGGGAGCTCGTGAGCGATCTGGCCGAAACCGCACCCATCGTCCCATCACCGTTGCTCGCCGAGCCACGTCCGCGTGTCGCGGCGGCGCTCGCGGACGACGCCCAGCTGATCGCCGCTTGCCGGCGCGGCGAGGCCCGGGCGATGGAGATGCTCTACCACCAGTACAAGCGCCGCGTGTTCGGCATGGCCCATCGCATCGTCGGGGCGTCTGATGCCGAGGAGGTCGCGCAGGAGGTATTCGTCCGCGTGTTTCGCGCGCTCGTGAACTTCCGCGGCGACTCGGCGCTCTCGACGTGGATCTATCGCCTGACGGTCAACGCTTCGCTCTCGCACCTCGCGAAGCGCGGACGCCGCCAGGAGGTCTCCGATGAGGGGCTGTCCGAGCTCCCGGCGCCGCCCGCGATCGAACGAGACTCCGGCCTCGCCGCGCGGATCGAGACAGCGCTTCAGCAGCTCCCCGCGGGCTACCGCGCGATCCTCGTCCTCCACGATGTCGAGGGGCTGTCCCACGAGGAGTGCGCCGCGATCCTCGAGTGCCGGATCGGGACCTGCAAGTCCCAGCTCCACAAGGCGCGCGCCCGGATGCGCGAGCTCCTCGGGCCCGACATCCGCGCGGCCGCGACGCCGAAGGAGCGCGCATGAGCTGCGATCGCGTACGTCGCGACCTGACCGCCTACCTCGACGGCGATCTCGAAGGTGCGGACGGCAGCCTCGTGCGCGGCCACCTCCGCGAGTGCGCCGCGTGCCGCGAGGTCGCGAGCGAAGAGGCGCTGCTCCGTGATCACCTGCGCCAGCTCCCACCGATGGATCCACCCGCGAGCCTGTGGGCGGGGGTGCAAGCACAGCTCGCCGCCGCCGAGGTCGCCGACGCAAAGCGCCCCGCGTGGCGTCGCGCGCTCGCACGCTGGGCGCCCGCCGCGCCGCGGTTCGCCGCCGGGACCCTGATCGCCGCCGCCGCGGCGGGTGCCCTGTGGTGGCGCGCCCATCGCGGCGCGGATGATGACGCCCCGATGATCCCTGCGAAGCAGCTCGCAACATCGCCAGCACCTGCGCCGATCACGCCGCCGCCGTCAGTCCCGGTTCCAGCGACGCCCGCGGGGCCCGCAGGGGATGTCACGGCCGACCTGGCCGGGGAGACCGCGCGTGTGACCGCCACCTACGGCGATGCCGCCGAGGAGCTGCTGACCCTCGCCACCGAGGCGCGTGGCCAGTGGTCGAACGAGCGCAAGGAGGCCTTCGATGCGCGGATCGCGGATCTGCGCGGGCAGGTCGAGCGCGCACCCGAGGGCCGACCGCGGCAGCGCGCGTGGCGGGACCTGATCCGCTACCTTCAGGGTGCCGTGGTTCGGGACGAGATCGCGCTGGCCGGAGGTGGACGATGAGGCGGACGATGAGGTCGCCGATGACCTGTCCGATGGTCTCCGCGATCGCCGTCGTAGCGGCCCTCGCGGGGACGGCAGCCGCGGATCCCGCGCCCGAGCCCGCGAAGGGCCTGGTCGAGCACTCGCGCCTCGAGGTCGCGCCGGGTGGGCGGCCGATCAAGCAGCTGACGATCGAGAACCCGCTCGGGGACGTCAAGATCGAGGGCTACGACGGCCAGTCGATCATGATCGAGACCCGCAAGCAGGCGCCCGACGAGGAGGCGCTCGATCGGCTCCGCGTGTCTCTGATCCCCAATCCCGACGGCACGGTGCGGATCCTCACCACCGCGGATGGCGGCAAGGAGGTGCGGCCGCTGTCGCGCAGCGCCGTCCGCATCGACCTCATCATCCGGGCGCCGCGCGATGCGCGGATCGATGCCGCGGTCAGCGCCGGTTCGCTCGAGGTCCTCAACATGGATGCCGGCGGTGAGCTCGATACCAGCTCGGGCCCGATCTCGGTGCGTAACGTGGCCGGTGGGGTCTCGACCCACAGCATCTCGGGGCCGACGTCGCTCACGCAGGTGTTCGGCTCGGTCGACGCTCAGACGTTGTCCTCGGATCTCGATCTCGACACGATCGGTGGAGAGCGGCTCGTCGCCTCAGCGAACCACGGCAAGATCGCGGGACGCCGCGTGCGTGCGCGCGATGTCGAGCTGACCACCACGGATGGAAAGATTTCGCTCGAGGCCGAGTCTTCGCTGCGAGGTCGCATGGTGATCTCGAGCCTGCGGGGAGATGTGGACGTCAAGCTCCGTCGCCACGGCGTCGTCGTCGTCCGTGCCCGCGGCCCGAAGCTGACGCTCGGATCTACGATGGCCTCGGCGAAGCTTGGCAAGGATGGCTGGGTCGAGGGACAGCTCGGCGGATGGAAGCCCTCGGCGCAGGCAGCGATCGTGGAGTTGCGGTCGAACTACGGCACGGTGCAGTTCACCGTGATCGAGTAAGCGGAACCCGCGTTCCGGCTCGCCGCCTCCAGAGAAGCGCGGTAGGCTGAGCGCGATGGATGAGCCCGCGCCACCGCGTGTACACGAGTACGCCGAGCAGGTGGTCACGTACGTCCAGCGCGCGCTCGGGGTCAAGCTCGAGTACGACAGCGACACGCTGCCCATCCTCGATCACTACCTCCGCACCGTGCAGGAGACCGCCGCGACCGCCCAGCCGGCGACGCTCCAGCTCGTGATCGTCACGGCCGGCGCCTACTTCGGTGAGGTCGTGCGTCGGCGGCTCGGGGGCCGCTGGGAGCTCGGCCCCGAAGACATCGCGTGGCGCATGGTGCTGCCCACCGGGCTCAACTTCGCGCCCGCAGGGTTCGCAGCGGCGGCGATCGCGCAGGCTGATCTCGACGATGTGGACTCGGAGCTCGATGCGCCGCCCCGGATGAAGCCGCACGTGCAGCAGGCGCTAGCGCGGATGGGTGAGGTCTCGGTCGACGACTACTACTCGCTGTGCGGTCGGCTCGACACCCTCGAACATATCCACGAGGTACTGGTCGCGGTCGCGGCGCAGATGATGGGGAACGTCGAGGACGAGGTCCCCGAGGCCGTGACCGACGAGCCGAGCGGCAGCGTCAATTGACCTCCCCCGCAACGCCTTCGCATTGCCTGGCGATTTAGACCTCGGGCGCGGCCTACGTTCTTTTCCGACCTTGAGGTAACCCCGCCAAACGGCTATGCCTCTGGGATGGCCAGGGGGACCTCGCGCGCACCGTCGCACAACGCCTATCGCGGCTCGATCGGCCGAACGCAGACCACGATGGTGCACGTCACCGGCCCTCGCGGTGATCTGATCGCGGCCCAGGTCTACACGACCATCGATGCGGTCAGCGATCCCGAGCTGGTGGATCGGCTTCACACCGAGGATCCGAGTCGCGCGCTCAACGTGGTCCACGCCGAGGGCAACGAGCCCGTGCGCGTCACGGTGCCGGTCGTCTATCACGACCCCGCCGCCGAGCTGATGGTGCTCGTGCTGGCCGACGCCTATCGCCACACCGAGCTCGACGAGCGGATCCGTCTGCTCCAGCGGCTCAAGGCCGACGAGGCCCCGATCCCGGCGTACGCGAAGGAGTTCGCGGTGGTCTACGGCTCCGGCGGGCTGCGGGCCTATCTCGAGCGCCGTGCCCAGGAGGCCCTCGAGGCCGCGCGCTCCGCGGAGGTCGGCCGTGAGGTCGATCGCCGCCGCGCCGACGTGATGAACCGCGAGGCCGAGCTCGATCGCCTGAAGGGCGAGTCCGACAAGCGCGCTCGCGACATCGAGCGCCGGGGCAACGAGCTCGAGGCCGCGCGCGGTGATCTCGAGCGCAACCGCCAGGAGCTGGAGCGGACGCGGATCGAGATCGAACGGCTGAAGAGCGAGGCGAGGAACCTCGTGATCGCGGCCGCTCGCCAGCCCGCGCCCGAGCCGCCGGCACTCGCACCTGCGCCCGCGCACGAGCCGCTGACGGTCGCGCCGGCACTCGCGCCCGAGCCCGCCGAGCTGGTCGGCGAGCGCACCTCGATCGGCCCCGCGCCGACAGGGCAGGACGAGCTCCTGACCCGCCCGGTGGATCTATCGGAGCTCGACGAGATCGAGACCAGCCTGCAGAACGTCGCGCTCGCGAGTGTCGAGCCGGCTCCACGGCGGGCGGACAGCGAGGGCTTCGAGTCGGCCTCGACCGGGGTCACCGATGTCGAGAAGCTGCACGGCGCAGCTGGCAACGGTGTCAACGGTGTCAACGGACACCTGACGGCGCCGAGCCCCGCGCCGCTCGAGTTCGACGAGGAGACCACGGGGTCGGCGATCGTGCCGCAGGGCTCGGATCCGCTGACCACCGAGACCAAGGAGGTCCCGCTCGATGTGGTCACCGATGGCTGGCTCGACAAGGCGGCCGCACGTGACAGCTCGAGCCTCTATGCCGATCCACTGGTCGGCGTGCGGCTCGCCCTCGTCGCCGGGGAGCAGCTGGCTCGCGGCCTCGGCGGGATGCTGGACGTCCGCGTGCTCTTGCACCGCACGCGCGCGTACCCGCTGGTCACGCTCGTGCTCGGTCCGCCCGCGGCGCTCCGCGTGACGAGCACCACCCAGCTCGCGGTGATCCCGCTCGACATCGCCATGGATCAACACCGCGCGGTGCTGACCGCGCTGTCGCGCCGATTCGAGCTGATCACGGACGTCGTCGTCCGCAATCGCGCGATCCGCCGCGTCCGGCTGACCGCGCCGCTCGCCGACAACGTGGGCTACATCCTGCGCGCGGCGGACGATCACCTGCGGGCGCTGACGTCGTCGGGAGAGGGCGTGCCGAGCTTCGACGCCGCGCGCGAGCTGGTGACCGGCGCCGGCTTCGATCTGCTGGGCGCAGACCATCAAGATGCGGGTGAGTTCCGTGACGACAAGCTCGCGCAGCTCGAGACCGCACAGCACCTGCGGCGCGCGATCGCGATGGCGCGTCGGTTCGCGCGGCCGTCCCGCGAGGACTACCTCGTTTGTACGCGCGGCTTCCCGTTGCCGCGCTGGCGAGAGCTGCGCCGCCACGTTCTCGAGAGCGCCGTGGCGTGGGGGCTGTGGATGGGCCCCGAGCTCGCGCAGGTTGCCGTCAGCGAGGGGCTCGCGCGGTCCCGCCGCGATCTGGTGGTCCGCCTCGATCACGGCTTCGAGAAGCTCAAGCGGCACGCGAGCGCCTTCGATATCGACGAGGAGGCCGCCGAGGACAACTACAAGGCGCTGTCCGAGGAGGCCCGCGCGCTGGGGGTCGAGCTCACGCGCTCCGGCAAGGGTGGCCAGACGTTCACGAGCGAAGAGGTCAGCTCGGTCTCGGGCGCGATCGGCGGCACCCCACCGAAGGGCACACCGAAACCAAAGACCACGGACGAGCTGATCGCCGAGCTCGACGATCGTGCGCTTCGCGTGAGCGCCGCGATCGCCCTGTGCGACCGCGCCGAGGCCCGCGCTGCGGCGCCGGTGATCGCCTCGGTCGGAAAGCTGAGCCGCGCCGAAGCCGTCCGCGTGCTCGGGATGAGCGTGAAGTTCGGGGACGCCGCGACCCGCCCGCTCATGGAGGGCCTGGCGAGCAGCAAGGGGTTCCTGCGCCACGGCTGTGCACTCGCACTCGCGCTCCTGCGCACGGAGGATGGCACGCAGGCGGTGATCGATCTTCTCCTCAACGAGCCCACCGAGATCTGGCGCGAGGTCGCACGCGCGATCGGCCAGGTCGGCCCCACGGGCCTGATGCCGCTCGCCTCGAACTACGGCCGGCTCGGCGACCGAGCCACACCGCAGCACGCCGAGCGCGTGGCGTGGGCGATGGCCCACATCGCGGTGCGTGGAGGCAAGGCCGCGGTGGAGACGATGGCGGGCGGCGCCAGCGTGGTGGCGCCGGTGGCCCGGCACGCGCTCGAGCTGCACGGATCGGCGGCCAAGGATCAGACCAGCGTCCGCCCTGGCGCCAATGGTTCGCAGGCCGGCCGTGATGTCACCGTGAACCGTGCGTTCTCGCGGCGGTTCTTCGAGGCGCTGGAGCAAGGCCTGCCGGATGCGGCGCAGGCCGGTCTCGACGATCTCGACGCCTCGAGCCCGATGGAGCTGCTCGACGAGTCCGACCTCATCGACGACGAGGAGATCGACGAGGCCGAGCTCGACGAGTCCGACCTGATCTCGACCTGATCGCGAAGCCCAGGGGGGGGCCGCCACCCCGGGAGCCGACGCGGCGCGGCCCGAGAAAGCCCTGACATCGGTTCCCCCCGAAGCCAGAACAGTTCAGGTAGAATCTAACGGTCGTAATGCGGATCGGTATCTTCTCGGACGTGCACGCGAACATCGAAGCGATGAGCGCGGTGACGGAGGCGTTCAAATCTGAGCGCATCGACAAGTACGTCTGCATCGGCGACGTCGTCGGTTATGGCGCTTCGCCCAACGAGTGCTGCGACCTGATTCGCAAGCTCGCCTCGTTCACGATCCTCGGCAACCACGACGCCGCCGTCGCCGGCCGGATGGACTACTCCTACTACTACGACGCCGCTCGCCAGGCGCTCGATCTCCACGCCCGCCAGCTCTCGAGCGAGAACATGGCGTGGCTGAAGAACCTGCCATACGAGGTCCGCGAGGGTGACGTCACGTTCTGTCACGGCTCGCCGATCAACCTCGAAGAGTTCGAGTACATCTTCTCGGTCGAGCAGGCCACGCGCTGCCTCGACATCTGGGACGACCTCGGCTCGGTCACGTTCATCGGCCACTCGCACCTCTGCAAGTCGTTCGCGCTGACCCGCGAAGAGGTATTCGAGGTGGTGGCCACCAAGTTCGTGATCCGCCCGGAGCACCGCTACATCATCTCGGTGGGCTCGGTCGGTCAGCCACGGGACTACGACAACCGCGCCAGCTACACGATCTTCGACACTGACGAGCGCACCTTCGAGTTCAAGCGGGTCGCGTACGACATCGACAGCGCGGCCCAGAAGATCTTCCAGGCCGAGCTCGAGCGGAACTTCGGCAACCGGCTGTTCCTCGGCGTCTAGCGATCCGGGCCGACCACGTGGCAACGCTCCAGCCGATCGAGACGTTCGACACCGTGGCGACGCTCCGGCGTGAACACTTCCTCGGTCGCTACCCGCATCCCTTCCTGGTCCACGCGACCGGGGAGCTGCAGAAGCTCGATCCCACGCGTCGCGATGATCTGACGTCCGATCGGCTCGTGCTTGAGGGTCCGCGCAAGGCGCTCCACGAATCCATGCTGGTCGCCCCGCTGGTCCCGCGGGACCTCGACGCAGATCGCATCACGATCGGCGTGGCCACGGTGTGCGACATCGTGCTCGACGACGCCTCGATCTCGAAGCGGCACGCGTGGTTCGAGCCGGGCGATGCGGACAGCTGGCGCCTCCACGATGCGGACTCCTCGGCGGGGACGCAGGTCAACAGCGATCCGGTCCTGCCCGGAGCGCCCGTCAGCCTGACCTCGGGAGACCGGATCATGCTCGGCTACGTCGAGCTGATGTTCCTCACGCCCGACAGCTTCTACGACCTCGTCCGCGGCCTGTTCGCGAGCGA
>JAYVRN010000105.1:0-8084 GCA_043776275.1 Myxococcales bacterium
GCGCTACGCGCGCGTCACGTTCAAGCTCAGCAAGAAGATCCCGGTCTACACGAGCGGCGTGGTGATCAAGAAGGCCACCTCGCTGCTCGGCGACAACTACCTCGAGATCGATCCGGGCGAGGAGATCAAGCAGCTGCCCGATGGCACCAAGCAGACGTTCACGCTGCTCGGCCCCTCATGTGCCACCTACGACGACGATGATCCGAGGAAGTCCGAGCCGTGCCGCCAGGTCCCCAATGTGATCGAGGCCACCACGCCGGATCAGCTGATGCATCGCATCGAGCAGACCCTGCCGAACGTGGATCGCGTGCTCGAGAGCGTGCGTGATCTCTCGGAGGACGTGCGGCGGATCGTCAACGGCCCGCTGCAGTCGGTGGCCACGCGCGTGGATGGCCTGGTCCAGCGCGAGGCTGGCACCGTGGCGGACATCATCGAGCGCGCGGATCGCTCGATGCAGAAGATCGAGCAGATCGCGAGTGACCTGCGCTCGATCACCAAGGGCGCGGATCCGAAGATCGACAAGATTCTCGAGAACCTGGATCAGGCCTCCGCCGAGGCGAAGGATCTGGTCGCCACGGCGAAGGCAGAGCTCAAGACCACCGGCGATGCCCTCCGCGGCAAGCTCGACAAGCTCGACGGCGTGATCACGAACTCCGAATCGATCACCGCGAAGATCGATCAGGACAAGGGCACGCTCGGACGCCTCGTCAACGATCCGGCGATCGCGGACAACGTCGAGGCGATCACCGACGACGCGAAGGGCTTCCTCGGCACGCTGTTCGGCCTCAAGGCCTACGTCGGGCTACGCAGCGAGTACAACGTGTTCGCCGGCCTCGCGCGGCACTACGTCACCGTCGAGCTGCACACGCGCCCGGACAAGTACTACCTGATCGAGCTCGAGAAGGGCCCGCGCGGCGACTACCCGGACGTCACCCTCACCTTCGATCCCACCGTCGATCCCAACTACTGGGTTCGCAAGAGCACGATCTCAGACTCGATCCGGTTCACGTTTCAGTTCGCCAAGCGGTTCTCGTGGCTGACGTTGCGGTACGGCATCAAGGAGTCCACGGGCGGCATCGGCGCCGACGTCGATCTCAAGTGGTGGGGGCACGGCCTGCGGTTCTCGGCGGATGCGTTCGATGCGTCGTTCGACAACTACCCGCGTATCAAGCTCGCGATGGCGTACGAGATGTTCAAGCACTTCTATATCCTCGGCGGCGTCGACGAGCTGTTGAACAAGCCGGAGTACCTGCAGATCGTGAAGGGTACCTCGGACGTCCCGGTGCAGTTCGATACGTTCCGGTTCGGTCGCGACTATTTCCTCGGCGCGATGCTGCGGTTCAACGACGAGGATCTCGCCGCGCTGCTCACCGTGGGCGGCTCCGCGCTCGCCGGCGCTTCGAAGTAGCGCCGCGCGTCAGCGGTCGTTGGTGATCCGCACGCGCGCGATCAGCTCGCGCAGCTCCTCGTCCTCGACGACGGCGGCCTCGTGCACGATCTGCTCGCGGCGCGCGCCCGTGGCGGGCATCGGCGTGGGGAGCGGGGGAGGGTCGAGCCGCCGTGCGCTGGGCACCGAGGTCTGCTCGCGGCGGCTGCGCCCGGCGAGCTTGAAGCGCACGTCATCGAGCAGGCGTGGCTCGCCGAGGCGCTGGATCAGGCCGGAGAGCAGCTGGGCCTTCAGCATGTTGAGCTCGTGGAGCCAGGCGCTGGTCGCGACCTCCACCCACAGCACACGATCGGAGATGCCCTCGGGGCGCGTTCGCGCTGCGACCTTGGGACCGACCAGATCCGTCCACTCGGTGAGCACGCGCTGCCCGCGGATCTCGTCGGCGAGGCCGTGACGCTGGAGTGCGCGACCGATCGCGGAGGCCGCGGTCTGGGTCTCGAAGGTCCGTCCGGTCCCCCGGCGAGGAGGCGGCCGCCTCACGACGCTCGAAGGCGCCGGATCAGCTCGCGGAGCCTGCGATCGCCGTCGCCGTCGCGGGTGACGAAGCGCAGGCCCGAGCCGCCCGACGGCACGTGATAGGACACGCGTCCGGTGATCTCCATCGCGCCGGCGGCGCCCGGCGGCACGACCTCGAGGGTCAGCTCCGTCTCGATCGGCAGCGGCTGCGGGGTGGTGAGCAGCGCACCGCCCACCCCGATCTCCGAGATCGCGGAGTCCACGAACGTCGAGCTCTGCGCGACGCGGTACCGCACGTTCACCGAGACGGGCAGGCGGTGGTGGCGGCGGCGGGGCACATCCGTGCGCCGGCCGGAGAACACGTCGTGGAGGAACGTCAGCTTGATCTGCTCGTCATTGGCGAGCTCCACGGTGGCGCCGGCGCGCACGCGCATCCGCGGCAGCGCGGGACGCCACGTCTGCACCGCGCCGCGGACCAGCACCTTGTTCGGCAGCAGGTTGGACGAGACCTCGATGATCACAGTCTGGCCGGGCTCGAGCGCGTCCGTGGTGGGCACGAACACGGGCTCACCGACCGAATCGCTCGGCGCCAGCTCGCGCCACTCGTCAGCGGTCCGGATGCGGAGCTTGAGGATCACCACGGCGGCAGGACGGTACCACCTTGCCGGCCCCGACGGTCAAGGTCTACGAAATCGCAGCGCCCACACCTTGAGCAGCGCCTCCGCGAAGATCGCGCGGGACATCTTCGATTGTCCTACACGACGGTCCGCGAACAGGATCGGGGTCTCGACGAGCCGCATGCCCTTCATGTGGGCGCGGTACTTCATCTCGATCTGGAAGCTGTAGCCATTGCTGCTGATCGTCGACAGATCGATCGCCTCGAGTGCGGCGCGTCGCCAGCAGAGGAAGCCCGCCGTGACATCGCGCACCTCGAGCCCGAGGACGCTGCGTGCATACAGTCCCCCACCACGCGAGATCACCTTGCGCCCGATCCCCCAGTTCACCGTGCCGCCACCGGGTACATAGCGGGATCCGATGACCACATCGGCCCCATCCACGGCGAGCGCGAGCATCGTGGGCAGGTACTTCGGATCGTGGCTGCCATCGGCATCCATCTCGAACAGGTATTCGTACCCGCGGGCCAGACCCCAGCCGAACCCTTCGACATAGGCGGTCCCGAGCCCGAGCTTACCGGCGCGGTGCATGACGTGGATTCGCGGTTCCGCGGCGGCGACCTCGTCGAGGATCTGGCCGGTGCCATCGGGCGAGTTGTCGTCCACGAACAGCAGCTCGGTGCCGGGCAGGGCGGCGAGGAACCGGGCGGCCACGTCGCGAACGTTCTCGCGCTCGTTGTAGGTCGGCACGACGATCAGCGACTGCGGCATCGGCGCGGGACGATAGCGATCCGGCGCTCGGGCCGCAACGCGCTATGCTGTGCATGGTGCGGTCCCGGCGCGCGTGGGTCTACATCCTGTCGGTCGCGGCCCTGCTCGTGCCGGCGGGTGGGATCGCGTACCTCGGCGCCGTGTCGTACCGGGATGAACGCGGGGCGATCGCGGCCCAGGATGATCGCCAGCGGCAGGCCGCCACCGGCATCGCGGCGCGGATCAGCCACGCGATCGACGATGCACTCGATGCCGTCGACCATGCCACCGCGCTCGAGACCGAGGCTGGCCGCGCCACCGTCAACGCGCCGCTCGCGCGCTACTGGTTCTGGCTCGATCCGGAAGGCCGGCTGCGCGTGCCCCACCCGGTGCCGGCCGCCGTGGAGCTCGGTGGCTCGCTCGATCGCGGCGCCGGGTGTGCTGCCGGTATCCCTCTCGAGGACTGCGTGCGTGAGCTCGCCACCCGGCAGGCGCGCGTGACCCGGCTCCAGGCCGCGCAGCGTGCGGAGGGTTGCCGTGGAGATGGCTGCGCCGCGAGCTGGACCGAGGCCAAGCGCCAGTACACCGCGCTCGCGCAGTTCGACGACACCGGCCCCGTCGCCCAGCTCGGCCTCGCGCGCACACTCCAGCTCCTGGCCGACCCGCGCGCGGCCGCGGCCCTCGCGGATCTCGAGTTGCGGTTCGCGGATCGGACGTTCGAGGGCGTGCCCGTCAAGCTCGTGGCGGCGATGCTTCGCGCCGAGACCGCCGGTGCGGAGGCGCTGCTCGATGTAGCCGAGGGTGTGCTGACCAATCGCTTTGCGCTCGATCCGATCGTGCGGGTCGGCGTGCTCGGACGGATCCGGCATCGCCTCGATGGCGCGCTGACCGGAGCGCAGGCGCGCCGGCGGGACGAGCTCGACGAGCGGGTGGGCCAGATCCGCAGCGAGGCCCGGGCCGCCGCCGGGCTGATCGACGAGCTGCCGGAGCTGACGCGGACGGCGGGCGCGGCGTGGCACGGGCGGGTGGCAAGTCACGTGCCCACGCGGACGCTGATCTATCGAAGGCGCGCGGATGGCGGGGTGATCGGCATCTCCGTGGATGCCCCGATGCTCGAGGAGGCCGCCGGGCGTGAACCCGGGGACCTGGTGGCGAAGAACGCACATGCGCTCGTGATCCCCTCAGGGGCGCCGGTGGTCCGCGAGCTCCGGCAGATCGTCCAGGTGCCACTGGGGGAGGCGTTGCCGCACCTCACCCTCGCGATCGTCAACCCGATCGCAGATCCGGACCCGCGCGACGAGGTGATCCGCGAGCGCTCCAAGCGGCATGTGGTCTACACGTCGGCGCTCGCGGTGGCGCTCGGGTTGGGGCTGCTCCTCATGATCCGCGGCGCGGCCCGTGCCCGCGAGCTGGCACAGCTGAAGAGTGACTTCGTCTCCACGGTCTCGCACGAGCTGAAGACGCCGCTGACCTCGATCCGCATGTTCGCGGAGATGCTCGAGCAGGGTGTGGCGCAGGGCGATCCGGCCAAGATGGCCCGCTACCACGGCGTGATCGTTCAGGAGAGCCAGCGGCTGGGCCTGTTGATCGCCAACCTCCTCGACTACGCGCAGATCGAGAAGGGCAACCGCCGCTACACGCCGAGCCGGCAGGAGCTCGCCGGCCTCGCACGCCTCGCGGTGACCACGTTCGAGACCCTCCGCGACCCCGACGGGACGCGCAATTCGATCGAGGTCGAGGTGTCCTCCGAGGCAATGCCTGTGGAGGTCGAGGTCGATCGCGATGTGGTGGTCCAGGCGGTCCTGAACCTGCTCGCCAACGCGGCGAAGTACGGCGGGGCGGAGCATCCGATCGAGGTCACGGTCGGGGCGGATCCCGCGGGTGGGTGGATCTCGGTGACCGACCACGGGCCCGGGATTCCGTCCTCGGAGCAGCCGCGGATCTTCCGCGAGTTCTATCGCTCGCCGGAGGCCTACCGCTCGGGCGTGGAGGGGACGGGCCTCGGCCTCGCGCTGGTCAAGCGGCACATCGAAGCGCTCGGTGGCACGGTCGAGGTCGCCTCGGTGGTCGGGCAGGGTGCGACGTTCACGATCCGCCTGCCGCGGATCCAGGAGCAGGTGACATGACGAAGATCCTCGTCGTCGAGGACGATCCGTCGATCCGCATGGGCCTCGTGGATACGCTCACGGCCAAGGGCTATGAGGTCGAGGCGGTCGCTCGCGGCAGCGAGGGCGCCGAGCGCGCGATCTCGGGGCGCTTCGATCTGGTGGTGCTTGATGTGATGCTTCCGGACTTCGATGGCTTCGAGGTCTGTCGCCGGATCCGGCAGAGCCCCGCGAAGGGCGTGGCGGTGATCATGCTCTCGGCGCGCGGTGCGGAGCTCGATCGCGTGCGGGGGCTCGAGCTCGGCGCGGATGACTATGTGACCAAGCCGTTCTCGCTGATGGAGCTGCTCGCGCGCGTGGCGTCAGTGCTGCGGCGAGCCAAGGGTGAGGCACAGGAGCCGGTCGGGCTCGCATTCGGTGGGATCGAGATCGATCTGATCGGACAGACCGCCTCGCGCGCCGGCAAGCGGATCGAGCTGCCGAGCCGTGCGTTCGCCATCCTCAAGGTGTTCGCGCGGCGCCCAGGGGAAGTGGTGAGCCGCGATGTCCTCCTCGACGAGGCGTGGGGGTACGAGGACTATCCCAACACGCGCACGGTGGACAACCACCTCGTCAAGCTGCGGCGCGCGCTCGAGGAGGAACCCGAGAAGCCGCGCTGGCTCGTCACGATCCACGGCGCCGGGTACAAGCTCGATGTCGCGCGGGACTCGGTGAAGTGGGCGCAGGGAGATCGGCGGTGACAACCCCGTGACGACGTTTTGCACATCCGTGACGGATGGTCGGTCCGGGTCGCGTACCACTGATCTCGGCGAGGTGAATGCGCCGGCATCAGAGCGAACACCCTTCGACGGGCGACGTCCTGGTGCCGGCGCAGCACCCCTTGGGCTCGGGCTGCTGGTGGTGTTGCTGCTGGGAGCCTGCGGGGATCCCGAGGAGCAGCGCGTGATCACCGAGACCACACCGGCCGCGGATCGCACCGCCGCGGATCCCGCCGAGGGGATCCAGACCGAGCTCGATGGGGCCGCTCCGGCGTTCGGTGATGCGGTGCTCGCCGAGCTCACCGGCGATGAGGTGGCGGCGCGCGCCGGGTTCGAGCGCGTGCTGGGCGCGCCTGATTCGCCCGCGCCGCTGGCCGCGCGCGCCGCGCTACACCTGGCGCAGCTCGAATCCAAGGCCGGACGCAGTGGGCATGCGCGGGAATACTCGCTGCGTGCGAGCGCGTTGGCGCCCAACGATCCGGTGATCGTCGAAGGTGCGGCCCAGATCCGAGCGTCTGCCGTCGCGGCGAGTGGTGCGGGCGATCTGCGTGGGCCGCGCCTGGGGACGCCGTTGCCCGGGGTGACCGCATCGATTGCACAGGCGTTCGCCGCCGCGGAGAAGGCGCTCGCCCAGGTCCATCGGTTGCGGCCGCGGCCGATCATCGAGGCGCTCTCGACCTCGATCCGCGCCAAGGAAGAAGCGACCGAGGCCGTGGTCGCCCAGTACCGCGCGATCGCCGAGGTCGGCGGGCTCGCGATGGTGGCGGGGCACTATCGGGCGGGCAGCCTGTATCACGACCTCGCCCTCGGCCTGCTGTTCGAGTTGCCGCCCGAGCTCGACCCCAACGTCGCGGCCGGGCTGCGGCGCACGCTGCGTGGCCGGGCGCTGGTCTATCTCAAGAAGGCCGCGGCCGAGTACAAGCTCGCGATCGGCACGGCGACGGTGCCCGAGGCCGAGCTGTGGCGGCTCGCGGCGGAGACCGATCTGCGCGCCGCGCAGGACGTGCTGGGCGAAGCCGGCAGGTAACGCGCTACGCTCGCGAGATGTCGCCCGTGGCGGTCTCGATCGATGGTGTGGTGGTCGCACCGGCGACCGCGTCGATCAGCGTGTTCGATCGCGGGCTGTTGTTCGGGGATGGCTGCTTCGAGGTGCTGCGCACGTGGGAGGGCCACGCCGTCGAGCTCGCGGCACACCTTGATCGACTCCACGCGAGTGCGGCGTCGCTCCAGCTGCGCATGCTTCCGCGCACCGAGCTGACGGCGGCGATCCTGCGGACGCTCGCGGCGGCGGGCGCGGGCGAACATCGGATCCGGATCGTGGTGACGCGAGGGCCGGGTGGGCTCGCCGCGGACACCGCGTCGCTCGGGCCCGGGCGTGCGATCGTGATCGTCGAGCCGCTCGGGGCACAGCCCACGGAGCTGAGCGCGGCGATCGTGGACTGGCCGCTCGCTCCACGGCACGGGCCGGCGCACAAGACGCTCGCGTACCTCGATCACGTGATCGCAAGGGACCTCGCGCGCGCGGCGGGCGCCGACGAGGCGATCCGGCTCGGCGCCGATGGGCGTGCAGTGGAAGGCGCGACCAGCACGCTCTACGCGGTGCTCGAAGGTACGGTGGTCACCGCCCCGCTGACGTCGGGGATCCTGCCGGGCATCGTGCGTGCGCGTGTGCTGGCAGCGTGTGCGGCCCTCGCGATTCCCTGCCGGGAGTCAACGCTGGTGGTGGCAGAGCTGCGTGGCGCGGACGAGATCTTCGCGTCGAGCTCGCTGAGGGGCGTGGTCCCGATCACGAAGCTCGATGGCGTGCCCCGTGCGGCGGGGGCGATCACTGCACGGATCGCCGCCGCGGTCACCACGGCGCTTCGCGCGCACGCAGGTTCTGCCGCGAGCGATCACCGGCCTGGTTGATACGCGAGCGAGCTGCAAGGCGCGCGATTGCCCTTGGGGTATAGTC
>JAYVRN010000106.1:0-8080 GCA_043776275.1 Myxococcales bacterium
TCGCGGCTCGCAGCAGCGCGGGCTTCGTCCGGTTCATCGTCCAGCTGAGTGACCCGTTCTACGGCCCGTTCCGCACCATTGTGGAGAGCCCACGCACGGGGCAGGGCAACACGTTACTGCTCCCAATGGTCGTCGCCCTCGTCGCGTACTCGGTACTGCACCTCGCGATCAACCGGTTGCTCCGCCTCGTCGCGGTTCGCAAGACCGAGATCTAACCGTTGGTCGCGCCGATCGGCCGCGGCCCGGTCAGGGGCCGTCCTGGTTAGGATACCGTATCGCGATGGCAGTGAAGTCCAATGGCGCGCCTCCCTCCGACGGCGAGGCAGCGGCTCACCGACGCTGGATGATCACCATCGTCATCACTGTCCTGTTCGGCGGATTCGGAGCGGTGATGGCGTATCTGAGCTACGCGAAGAGCTCGAAGCCGTCGGCCTCCTCGCCGGCCCCGTCAGGACCATCAGGTAGGTCGCCGAGCACGGCACCGAGCAGCACACCCACCGTCGCACCGTCTCCTCCAACGCCGAGCAGCGACGACGGTGAGAAGCACAAACCCGGCAAACCACACAAGTGAGCGGTGGCGGACCGCGCGCGTCGGTGCAGGCGAGTCTTGTGCGAGCGCGTACGGCTTCGATCCGCGCGGCCTGCGCTGGGAGGTGTTCGTGCGGCTGGGGGAGGAACTGTCGTGATCAGTCAGATGGGTGTAGTTCTCATCCTGCGCGCCTCGTACGACGTGCCTTCGCAGCTTTCGGCGGCGAGAACGGGATGACGTTGGCGAGGATGTGGACCTCGACGTGATGTTCCGCGGCGAGCAGGGCCCATGCCTCGTCGAATCGCTCGCTCTGATCCCAGCCGCGTGCCGTGAGGATTGCCTGTGCGCCGCGGCCCCATCGCATGCCGCTGAGCTTGAGACGTTGAGCAACGAGGGTCTTGCACGCAGCCTCGACGACGCCCGAGCCAATCGGCAGCCCTCTCTTGACGAGAGCCGCGTAGTTCATGCGTCCGCGGTGTTTGCGGAAGTAGCTCGCGCACTGGCGGATCTTGTCGCGGTGCGGGAACCGTTTGCGCAGGTAGTCCACCGCGCGGATCACGCGATCGACACCATCGTCGTCGTCGCGAAGCGTGTCGCGCAGCTCCTCGAACCGATGGCGCGTGTCGCGGGTTCCGTCGCCGTAGGCTGCAGCGACCGCTGTGTGGAGATGCTCGCTGGCGTGAAAGAAGTCGAGCACCTCGTCGCCGGCTGGGAGTTCTCCCGACAGGAATGTCCAGTTGTCGTCGACGCCGTCTGCGACCTTCACGATGGCAAGATTGGGCTGCTTGCGCAGCACGGCCAGCACCTCGGCAGCGAGGGACGCCTTGAGCGTGCGCTTGTTCTTCTCTGGAGTACGCGCCATGCGGATCGCACCAAGCAACTCGCCCTTCCGCGTCTCCCGATGGGCGCTACGTCGCCGTGCCCGTGTACACGCAGCAGAGCGGCGGTGTCGCCATCCTCGACGGCGCCACGGGCGCGACCCTCTCGTTCCTCGACCCCGAGGAAGGTGACTACGCCGCAGAAGGCCACCGCCTGGGTTGGCTCCGCGACGAGACGTTCTGGATGTTGCGCGCCAAGCGGGGCCCGCACGGTCGATTCCCGCACGTCCTCGATCTGTTCGAAGTCTCGTCGTCAGGAGCGCGGCTGATCCATCGCAGTGAAGTGCTCGACACCGGGGGGGAGGTGTTTCCGTACGGGATGGACGAGGACACCGGCGAGTTGACCATCGTCGAGTCCACGGGCCATCTCGTTACGCGTGATCGCAACGGCGTCGTTCTGCGACGAGCGGTGTTCGCGGAAGACGGGGGCAGCGCGGTCCTCGACGCGAACGGCCTGCACGTCTCGGTGCCACGGCTCCGGCTGCGAGCTCGTGAACACGAAGTGAGTCGACCAGGCCGAGGCGGACTGGTGAGTGACGGTGTGGTTCGAGTCGATCGTGGATAGTAGGTGGCACTGGATCGGAGCCGTGGGCGCCGACACGATCATGAGCCTGGTGGCCCGCATGAGCGAGCCTGGGCTACATGCGATCGAGTCGCAGGTGGGTACGTTCTTCGCTTCACTGCATTCCACGCAGCTGCAATCCGATCGCGTCTGTGGCAAGGTGCTGCGATGCGCCGTCGATCGAGCACCGCTGCCGCTTTTGCGGTCGTGTTGCTCGTTGCCGGCCAGCTCGCGGCGCTTGCTCACGATGCCACGACTCGTCATGTCGTCTGCAGTGAGCACGGCGAGTTGCTCGAAGCGCCGACGCCGTCGAGCGCGTCGACTGCGCCCGACGAATCGCAGCACGCGCACCTGATCGGCATAGATGGCGTCGCAGGGGAGCACGAGGACTGCACGATCGCGCGCGCACTCCGCCAGAGCACCAGGATGCTGGATGCCTCTGCACACGTCGTTGTTGCTGCGCTTGTCGTGACCAGCGCGCCGCCGGCGCCGGTCAATAGCATCATCGCGTTCGAGCAGCTGCTTCTGGTAGCGCCGAAGACCTCCCCACCCACGTGAGCTGAGCCGTTGGTCGTGTTCGCGAGGTGCGCATGGGCGCAGCTGCGCGTGCATTGCTCTGTCTGTGAGTGTCCGTCGGGCACTCACGCGCCGCTCCGTTCACGAGGTGCTTGTGGTCCGTCGGTCACGTCTTGTCATCGGCATGCTCGCATGGGCGACGGTCGTCGTCCGGGCCCAACCTGCGCCCGTGGACGCCGGCGTATCGGATGCGCCAGCGCACGGCGCATCACCGGATGCTGCGATCCACGCCCCGCCTGCGGCGCAATCCTGCACCGGCAACATCGACGGTCACGCGGTCGATGCATCGACGCACGAGCCGGTCGCAGCGGCCACGGTCCGCATTGGCAACGACCTGCTTGCAACGTCCGATGATGCCGGCCGCTTCACGCTCGGCTCGCTGTGCCCCGGTGAGGTCACGGTCATTGTCGAGCGCGAGGACTACAAGCCCGCCGAGCGCAAGGTGGCCGTCACCGATCGCGCCTCAGTCGAGATCGTGATGATCAGCTCGGGCGAGGTGATCGAGATCAAGGAAAAGGCGCTACCACTGCCCGAGATGCGATCGACGGCCGTGCTTTCGGGCGCGAAGCTCGAGAAGACACGCGGCAAGACCTTCACCGATGCGCTCGCGGAGGTCCCGGGTGTCACCGAGCTGCGAGCCGCGACCGGCGTAGCCAAGCCGATCATCCGTGGCCAGTTCGGACGTCGGTTGCTCATTCTCGTCGACGACGTCCGGCACCGTTCGCAGGAATGGGGTCTCGAGCACGCACCGGAGATCGATCCGTTCATTGCAGGCAAGATCCGCGTTGTCCGTGGCGCGGGCGGTGTGCGGTACGGCTCAGACGCGATCGGTGGGGTCGTGCTCGTGGATCCGCCCGAGCCGCGACGCGAGCCCGGCTATAACGGCGAGGCGCACCTGATCGGAACCTCGAACGGGCGGGGCGGCACGTTCGCGGCGCGACTGCAGGCAGTCCTCGAGCGGATGCCCGGGCTCAGCACGCAGCTCGAGGGTAGCGTCAAGCGATTGGCGTCACCCGAGACGCCCACGTATGCACTCGACAACGCGGGTCTCTTCGAGTGGAACGCGGGCGCCACGGTCGGCTATCGGGCTAACAGCGCCGAGTACCGGCTCTCGTACCGTCACTACAACGCGCGCCTCGGTGTGTGCTCTTGCCTGCGTGTTCACAACATCGACGACTTCTTGGCTCAGGCGAAGTCCGGCGAGCCGATCGGCGCCGAGCAGTTCACCTCGGGCTTCGACATCGGTCGACCGTATCAAGCGGTCGGTCACGACCTTGCGCTGATCAGAGGTCGTTGGGAGCGTGAGCATCTCGGTACGTTCACCGCGACCTACTCGTTCCAGTACGACCTTCGGCGCGAATACGACGTCGTGCGCAACGCCGATGCCGCAGGCGCGCAATTCGACTTCCGCTTGATGACGC
The DNA here is from genome assembly GCA_043776275.1 of Myxococcales bacterium. Classification (GTDB taxonomy): domain Bacteria; phylum Myxococcota_A; class Polyangia; order Haliangiales; family Haliangiaceae; genus JABFXX01. The sequence goes on from JAYVRN010000106.1 coordinate 3,967, forward strand.
ACGAGATCGAGGGGGTGTTCGAGCACAACCCGATCCATCTCTCCGAACACTGGCACCTTCGCGGTGCCGCTGGCGTGACCGGCGCCGGCCAGGTCCACAACTACAGCGGACTGCATCTGGTCCCGGACTACACGGGCTTCGGCGCCGGGGCGTACGCAACGGAGCGACTCGTCGGTCATGCAACCGAGGTCGAGGTCGGTGCTCGCTATGACTTCCTCACGCGCACCGCGACGATCGAGAACATCGACTTTCTACGCCTGGTGCGCAGCGGCCAGCTCGCGATGAGCGCTTGCGGAACCGAGATCGATCCGGCGAAATGCCGATCTCGCTTCCACACGTTCGTCGGCTCCGTCGGCGTCATGCAGCGGTTCGGCGAGGCGTGGTCACTCAAGGGCGAGTTGTCGACCGCGTCGCGTGCTCCGAACCCCGACGAGCAATACCTCAACGGTGCAGCACCGACATTCCCCGTGCTCGGGCTCGGCAAGCCAGATCTGAAGCCCGAGACGACCTACTCGTCGTCGGTGACCGCTGCCTACACGACGACGACCGTGAAGGCCGAGGCATCGGCGTACGCCAACCTGATCGATAACTACATCTACTTCGGTCCGGCGATCGGCGCGGATGGCTTGCCGATCTTCGACGTGCTGATCCGCGGCACGTTCCCGAGGTTCACGACAACCACGGTCGACGCACTGTTCTATGGCGCCGACGGCGGTATCGAAGTCGCACCGATTCCTGCGCTCGAATTCGGTGCGCAAGCGTCGCTCGTGCGCGCAAAGGGCACCGCCGACGGTTCGTATCTGGTGTTCGTGCCGGCCGATCATTATCGCGGTTCGATCACCTATCACCCGCCGGACCTCGGCTCGTTTCAGAACAGCTACCTGACGGTCTCGGGCGCGTACGTCGCGCGGCAGCGTCGGTACGACCCCGTCGCGGACTTCATCGTGCCGCCGCCGGGCTACTTCCTGCTCGGCGCGGAGCTGGGTGCCGAGACCACGATGGCGGATCAGAGAGTCCGCGTCGCGCTCCAAGGCGCGAACCTCACGAACGCTCGCTTTCGCGACTACACGAGCTTGATGCGGTACTTCGCCGACGAGCCCGGTTGGCAGGTCGCGCTGCGAGTCAGCATGTTTTTCGATTCAACCAAGAAAGGGAAATGACCATGCGGAATCAGAAGGCTATCGTCTTGCTCGCGATCTCTGGCTGTGTACTCGCCGCGTGCGGGGACGACGGCGGCTCCACCAACGAGAACGAGGTGATCACGACCGTGATCCTCAACTTCGCCAAGGCCGGCGGAAGTCCTGTCGTCGCGACGTTCAACGACCCCGATGGCGATGGTGGTGCAGCGCCGTCCATCGATCCAGTGAACCTCACCCCCGGAAACTACACGTTGACCGTGCAATTCCAGAATCGTCTCGTCACTCCGCTCGAAGAGATCACGGACGAGGTGAACGGCGAGCACGACGTTCACCTGTTGCTGTTCACCGGCACGGCCGTGGTGGGGCCGGCGACGAGCAACACGACGGGCCCGCTCATGCAGAGCTACTCGGACATGGACGACAACGGCCTTCCGATCGGTCTCGCCAACGCGATCGTCGCGAGCGCGGGTACTGGTCAGCTCACGGTCACGTTGCGTCACATGCCGCCGGAGGAGCCGCCCGTGAAGTCGGCGACGACTGTCATGGGCGTCAAGACCGGCGGCATCGATTCGATCGGAGGCAGCACGGACGCACAGGTCAACTTCAGCGTCACGGTGCAGTGACCGAGACGCGCGCGGTCCATGGCCAAGCCTTCCAACCTCGCGGACGCCATTCGGCGTTGCAGGCTGCGCGCGACCCCGGCGCGGCTCGCGATCCTGCGCGTCCTGCGGGTCGCTACGTCGCCTCTGAGCCATCAGGACGTGGTCGACAGGCTTGGCCCGTTGGGGCGCGACCGCACAACCGTGTATCGCAACCTGCATCAGCTTACTGCCGTCGGGCTGCTTCGCCGGGTCGTCGTCGGTGAGCGACTGTATCGATTCGTTGCGGTCGGGGATCGCAGCGCCGCGCTGCACGCCGAGTTCGTCTGCGATGTGTGTGGCCACGTCGAGCAACTGTCCGAGATCCACCTCCTTGGAGCCACGACGGCCCCGCGTGCGGTCGCGCGTGGTCAGATCACGCTTCGCGTGCTCGGGACATGCAACGCTTGCCTCTGACGGGGCTGTGGAAGGGGGCACGCTCAAGGTGACCGTTGGCTCCGACCGCGAGGCCGCCCACGACGACATGCCGGACGTTCGCGCGTCTGCACGAGCTCGATTCCGAGGCCTCGTGGATTAGTAGTGCCGTGTTTCGGGGCCGCAGGCGTGCGACGGCGGCCTCTCCCACTGGTCTTCGTGCGGCCACGGCACGTGATCGCGCACGAAGTGCGTCCGCGCGCCAATCTGGACGCGCCGGCCGTACATCGCATGGAGCTGGACGGAGGCCTCCGCGGGCAACGCGATCACGCTCTCGGCCCCCTCGTCCCCCTCGTTCCAGATCACGCGCTCGTGCGCGACGGTGGGCCACGTGCTCGGCCAGGTCGCGGTGTTCGGCCCCGGATCATCAGCGAGGGACACGATCGCCTCGACGGTGGCAAAGCGCCATGGTGCCGCTTTGCCGCACGGGTACCCGTGGATGCGCTTCCACGCGAACAGGATCAGAGCCGGGATCGTCGAGGTCTTCGCGTCGTTCGTGAACTCGTTGTCCGCCGTCAGCAAATCGCCCCACACATAGATGCGGGCGCGGCAGCCGGCCTTCCAGATGTACAAGTTGCTGTACCGCTGGTCCGTCGCCTCGATCGCCTGGTACTGACCTGCGGCGCGCACCAGAGCCGGCACCGCGAGCGCGCTGATCAGCTCGTCGCGCTCGGTCGGCGCGAGCATCGCGGCGTGGCGTCCGGTCTTGTCCACGCACAGCAAGGCGCCGTTGTCGTAGAGCGCGAACAAGGGTTCGCTCGACGGGAGGTCGTCGCCCCACGCCTCGCGGGTGGTGGCAACCAGCACGGGGTTGCCGGCGATGATCTCGATCGGCGCGAGCGGGGCGGCGGCGTCGACGACCGGGACTGCCGGCGTCGGTGCCGGTCCGGGGCTCGGGGCCGGCGTGTCATCGCGCTTGCACGCGGCAACCGCTGCGACGAGGAACCACCACCGAGCCGCGAGCATCAGCGGACTGTAGCAAGGTCCGACGCTCCCGCCGCGCTCCGACTCGTATCGTCGTGATCTCGAGGCTCTCAGATCGGCAGCCACTCGTGGAGTCCCGCGACGACGCTGTTCGCCCCCGGGATCGCGTAGGCCATCATGTCGACCACACCCGTCGCATCCATGGCGTGGCCGATCGCCGGTGCCTGATAGTTCGTGTGGGTGACGTAGCTGGGGCCCCCCCAGGTCATGCCCTGCGCGATCAGATCGAGGCGGGGGGAGAACCCAGGGCCCGCATTGATCAAGCCGACTTCGATCACGCCGAGCGCGGCGAACATCGTCAGGATCGTGCTGTCCGCGATGCCGCAATCGTTCGTGAGGATCGTGCCAGCGCCCGGATCGAGCCGGAGCATCTTCACCTGGCGTCCCGAACCGTGCGGACGCCGAACTCGACGAACGCCGGGCGAAGGTGCACGTGGCAATCGGCCTGCCCGGAGCGATGCGCTCAGCAGGCAGGGACCAAGAACGCCTCTGTGAACGACTCGAGCGTCGTGGCGGTCGTGTTTGTAGGCTCAGGGCCGCAGGATGATCCTGGCCTGCACCGCGGTGATCTCGGCAGCGCTGCGCGTCACCTTCGAGATCCGCACCGCGTCGACCACGCCGTCGAGGGCCTCCCCGCGCCCGGTCTGCGTGTCGTCGCGGAAGAAGACCGCGTCCCCGGGCGGAGCGGTGAAGCTCGCGTCCAGGTTCCCAAGCTTGGTGCCGTTCAAGTAGACATCGATCGCGTTGGTCGACGTCGACACGATCGCGAAGTAGTGGCGCTGGTTCGCGATCAACGTTGGGCCGACATAGTTCCCCGGATAGGTCTGGAATCGGTCGCAGTAGTTCCAGCCGGTGTCCTGGGCATCGTCCGGACTGAACAACTTCCCCCAGCACGCGACGCTCCGAGGTGTGACCACG
>JAYVRN010000107.1:0-2461 GCA_043776275.1 Myxococcales bacterium
CACTTCTCGCAGTTCCGCGGCGAGCGTCCGCCACTCGATGGTCGGCTCGTCGAGCTCGAGGTCGGGTGCGCCGATGCGCAGTTCCTGTTCGAGCGCGCCACGCTCGATCCTTCGCGCCTCTATGTCGGTCTCGAGATCCGCGAGGACCTGACGATCATCGTCAACCGGCGCGCGCGCACGCAGGGCTTCCCCGTCCATGCGGTGTTCTGTCAGGCGCAGCTCCACGTCAAGGAGCTGTTCCCGCCCGGCTCGGTCGAGCGGATCTACGTCAACTTCCCGGACCCGTGGTTCAAGCGTCGCCACCACGAGCGCCGCATGGTCGACGATGCCCTCGCCGAGCAGCTCGCGCACGCGCTGCGCCCGGGTGGGGAGCTGTTCGTGCAGAGCGATGTCTGGGAGATCGCGCTCGATGCGCTGGCGACCTTCGACGGCGATCCGCGGTTCACCAACGTCGCCGGCGAGTGGTGCTTCTGGCGCGGCGACAATCCGTATGGTGTGCGCTCGTGGCGCGAGCAGAATGCGGAAGAGACCGGGCTGCCGATCTGGCGGATCCTGTACCACCGCGCCTGAGAGCTACACCGGGTTGGGGTCCATCACCGTGGCTTGCTTGATCTTGTCGAGCCGGAACTGGCGGTCGCTGCCGGTCTCGAGATCCACGCAGTTGAGCAGCGTGACCTGGCGGTCAAACACGAGGTTCCTGATCCGCACGAGGCGCGGCGTGAGCTCCCAGGCCTTCTTCTCGTACACGATCCGGAGCGCACGAGACTCGAACCACGCGGTCTCGATCGCATCGCGCACGGAGGCGGGGATCGGGAGCGCGGGTACGCCGATCAGCTGGAGCTCGCCGATCAACGAGAGCAGCTCGCGCTGGGCCGAGGTCGAGAGCGCACTGCGGACCTTGTCGGCAGCCTTCTCGATCGCATTGGGGAACGGGATCAAGCGCTGCTCGATCGCGAGCCGGGAGAGCGCCACGAGGAGCGCCGCCTCGCGCGCCGTGAAGTTGATCGGTGGGAGCTGGTAGCTCTTGTCGAGCGCATAGCCGCCGCCGCGTCCGCGATCCGCGCGGATCGGCATGCCCGCGTCCTGGAGCGCCTCGAGATCGCGGTAGATCGTCCGTAGCGTGACGCCGAACCTGTCCGCCAGCTGGGCGGCGGTGACACCGGTGCGGCGGGCTCGGAGGGCCTCGGCCAGGGCAAACAGACGGGTCTTGCGGCGCATCGGGCTATCTACCAGGACAAAGCTGACAGAAGGCTGTCACGAAGGGGAGCCAAGGTCGAGTCGAGATGAAGGACCGCTCCTCGCGTGCACCCCGGTCGGCGCTCGCCGATCGCGCTCATCACGATTGGTGGCAGTGGCTCGGCGCCCTGACGTTCGTGCGGAGCGAGCCCGATCCGACGCCATCCGGAACTCCTGTCACGGGATCCCGGGGCACCCGTGCGCGTCCCGAAGGCTCGGGCTAAAGTGGCTCCCGTGGCGCGCAGCTACCGAACCAAGGCCAAGCGGACCGGCGAACCTGCGCCGGCCAAGGCCCGCTCGGCGGTGGTTGAGCGGGACTCCACCGCGGTCTCGGACCGCCCCGCGGTCTCGGACTCCCCCGAGCTCCCGGCGCGCACGGACACCGCGTTTCGGTTGAGCTCGAAGTTCACGCCTGCGGGTGATCAGCCCAAGGCGATCAAGGAGTTGCTCGAGGGCCTCGAGCGTGGCGAAGACGCGCAGGTCCTGCTCGGTATCACAGGGTCAGGCAAGACGTTCACGGTCGCGAACGTGATCGAGAAGATCAACAAGCCGACGTTGATCATCGCGCACAACAAGATCCTCGCGGCGCAGCTCTACGGCGAGTTCAAGGAGCTGTTCCCCGACAACGCCGTCCACTACTTCGTCAGCTACTACGACTACTACCAGCCCGAGGCGTACGTCCCGACGACCGACACGTTCATCGAGAAGGACTCGATCGTGAACGAGGAGATCGATCGGATGCGGCACGCGGCGACGTTCGCGTTGCTGTCACGCAAGGACGTGATCATCGTTGCCAGCGTCTCGTGCATCTACGGCATCGGCGCGCGCGAGACCTATGCGCAGATGACCTGCGAGATCGACGTCGGGACCTCCGTGGATCGCGATGCGGTGCTGCGGCGGCTCGTCGAGCTCCAGTACGAGCGCAACGACATCGATTTTCACCGCGGGACGTTCCGCGTGCGCGGCGATACCGTCGAGGTGTTCCCGGCGTACGAGGCCGACACCGCGGTGCGGATCGAATGGTGGGGCGATCAGGTCGAGGCGATGAGCGAGATCGACCCGCTCCGCGGCGGCGTGAAGCGGAAGCTCGATCGCACGGTGATCTTCGCGGCGTCGCACTACGCCACGCCAGACGAGACGATGCGCAAGGCGATCACGAGCATCCGCCTCGAGCTCAAGGATCAGCTCGAGCATCTCTCGGCGCAGGGCAAGCTGCTCGAGCGTC
>JAYVRN010000108.1:0-2455 GCA_043776275.1 Myxococcales bacterium
GCCGGCGCGGGCTTGTTGCCGCCGCACGACACGAGCACTCCGGACGTCATGCACAGCGAGATCAGGAAGGAGCTTCTGGCGTTCCCCATGGCGTGGGCATCCTACCACCATGCTAGCGTCGCCTCGCCGATGACGACCGACCTTCCGACGCTCGCGATCAACACGATCCGTACCCTCTCGATCGACGGTGTCCAGAAGGCAAACTCGGGGCACCCGGGTCTGCCGCTGGGCTGCGCACCGATGGCGTACGTGCTGTGGCATCACCATCTCAAACACGATCCGCGTGCGCCGCAGTGGTTCGATCGCGATCGCTTCGTGCTCTCGGCCGGGCACGGCTCGATGCTCCTGTACTCGCTCCTGCACCTCACCGGGTACGACCTCTCGCTCGACGATCTCAAGAACTTCCGCCAGTGGGACTCGAAGACCCCCGGTCACCCGGAGTGGCACCACACGCCCGGCGTCGAGGCGACGACAGGGCCGCTCGGCCAAGGCGCCGCGAACGCGGTCGGCATGGCGATCGCCGAGAAGTTCCTCGCCCACGAGTTCAACCGCCCCGGGCACGAGATCATCAACCACAACACGTTCGCCCTGGTCTCCGACGGCGACGTGATGGAGGGCGTGGCGTTCGAGGCGGCCAGCCTCGCAGGACACCTCGGCCTCGGCAAGCTGACGTTCCTCTACGACGCGAACCACATCACACTCGACGGTCCGCTCAAGCTGATCATGACCGAGGATGTCGGCGCGCGCTTCGCCGCGGCCGGCTGGCATGTGCTCCACGTGGAGCAGGGTGATACGGATCTCGCGGGTCTCGACGCGGCGATCCGCGCCGCCAAGGACGAGACGCAGCGGCCGTCGATCATCGTGATCAACACGACGATCGGCTTCGGCTCGCCGAAGAAGGCGGGCACGTCCGGTGCTCACGGCTCACCGCTCGGTGACGCCGAGGTCGCCGCCACCAAGACCGCGCTCGGCTGGGATCCGAACGCGAAGTTCCTCGTCCCCGCCGAAGTCAAGGCTCACCTCGGGGACGCCGTTTCGCGCGGCGCTGCGTCGCACGCGATGTGGCGCGAGCGGCTCGCGGCATACAAGGCCGCGCACCCCGAGCTCGCGGCCGCGCTCGATCTCGCGATCAAGGGCGAGCTGCCGGCGGGCTGGGATCAGGGCCTGCCCACGTTCAGCGGCGCGGCGGTCGCCACGCGCTCGGCATCCGGCAAGGTCCTCGCCGCGCTGTGCGCCAAGATCCCGTGGCTGTTCGGCGGCGACGCGGATCTCGGCGGCTCCACGAAGACGATCGTCCCCGGCGGAGACTTCGATCGTACCGGCGCGGGCCGCAACCTGCGGTTCGGGATCCGCGAGCACGCGATGGGCTCGATCGCGAACGGCATGCTCTATCACGGCGGCGTTCGGCCGTTCACGGCCACGTTCTTCGTGTTCAGCGACTACATGCGCCCGCCGGTCCGCATCGCCTCGCTCAACAAGCAGCCGTCGATCTTCGTGTGGACACACGACTCCGTCGGCCTTGGCGAGGATGGCCCCACGCACCAGCCCGTCGAGCACCTGATGGCGCTCCGCGCGATGCCGAACCTCCACGTGTTCCGCCCCGCGGACGGGAACGAGACGGTGGTCGGCTGGAAGTTCGCTCTCGAGCGAGGGCATGGTCCCACCGGGCTCGTGCTGTCGCGCCAGGATCTCCCGATCCACACGCAGCCGGGCGCGCCGGGCGCCGAGAAGGGCGCGTATGTCCTCGCCGAGGGCAGCGATGCGATCATCATCGCCACGGGCTCCGAGGTCGCGATCGCGATGACGGCACGCGAGGAGCTGGCGAAGCAGAACATCTCCGCGCGCGTGGTCTCGATGCCGTGCTGGGAGCTGTTTGCCGAGCAGCCGCTGGACTACCAGCGCACGGTGCTGCCGGCCGATCGTCACCGCCGCGTGTCGATCGAGGCGGGCGTCACGTTCGGCTGGCGCGAGCACGTGGGCGATCGCGGCATCGCGATCGGCGTGGATCGGTACGGCGCGTCGGCGCCGGCCGAGGTGATCTACGAGAAGCTGGGGCTGACCCCGGCCGCCGTGGTCGCCGCGGTCAAGCAGCTGATCGCCGCGGGGTAGCTACTTCATCGTGAGCGAGGCGGTCGCCACGAGGGCGTCCTTCTCGGTCACCAGCTTGATCGTATAGGTCTTGCCCTTGGCGAGACCCTCGTCCTCGTTGATCGAGATCTCGCCCGTGAGCAGCGAGCTCTTCGGATCGATGCCATCGAGCGTCTTGTCGGCCGACAGCTGCTTGCCGTTGTAGAACTCCATCTTCAGCTTCTGCGCACCGGTCTTCGACAGGAACGCGGCGTAGGAGAAGTGCCAGTAGGTCACGTCGTCGCGGGTCTCGCCCTCGACGGTGGTGAGCTTGGCCGCCTTGATCTTGGCGATCGTCTCCTTGTCGGTCTTGCCCTCGGGCAGATCG
>JAYVRN010000109.1:0-8057 GCA_043776275.1 Myxococcales bacterium
CTGCGCTGGCTCGAGGCGAAGCAAGATCCAGACAAGGTCATCGCGCAGCGCGTGGCGCCGTTCCGCGTACCACTCCCACCGTCGCGCACGCCGCGCGACTGGCTCGTGTGGTTCGGCAAGCAGGTGCTCGGGGTCTTCAAGTTCGAGGAGATGGACCTGTGGTTCTGGCTCGGGCTCGCGCTCGTGATCGATCGCCTGCCGTGGGCGATCTGGATGTTCGCGGTGACCCAGATCCCGCTGATGACCGCTGTCTTGATCTACCGGTTCTGGGACATCGCGAAGCTCGATGACCAGATCCGGAAGCTCGAGACCTAGCGGGCGCGTGTCATCGCGTGGTCCGCAACGACGGTGCGCCGTCGACCTGGAAGGCGGGACCAAGGCAACGAGCGAAGCCATAGTATTGTGCCCCCGTGCCATCAAGCCCAACACGCGGCCAAATGATGACTGCGAAGCGCAAACCAAAGAGTCGTTCTCTCGTTTTCTCCCTTGATGTCGTCGATGGCTGGCCTCCATTCGGCCTTGAGTCGCTACCATTCGAGGTCGTGCCAGGAGGACTCAAGCTCCTCGTCGCTCCTCTGTTTGTTAAGAAGCTTTCAGTTGGTGACATCGTAACCGCGAGAGAGAAGCTCGGTCGCGTGAGTTCGTGGAAGCACAAGCGCCGGTCGGAACACTCGACGATCTGGCTGCTGCAGATCTCGTCAAGCCCGGCAAAGATCAAACGAGTACTCAAGCATCTCGCCGCGCTTGGATGTTCCACCGTTCATTCGGACAAGATCCTTGTTTCGTCCGTCGACGTTCCTCCGGAGGTTCCAATGGCGAACGTTGACGCGGAACTCGCGAAGCTCGACCCCGATGAGATCGGGGTGGCGTATCCATCCTTCAGACATCCCGAGCCCACTGCTGAGTAGCCACGCGCCGGAGGAACCGAGCAGACCAAGGAGGCAACGGCCCAAGATCTGAGCGAGAAAGCGGAGAGTATTGTGGATTCCAATCGGGAGAACATCCCGAAGAAGACCAAGGACCAGATGATTCAAAGGGCGATGCACGAGGCGAATCAATTGCCGACCGCTGGCGGCGGCGGAACGCAAGAGTAGCCTTGGTGACCGTGAAGGACGTCACGTTGTTCGCACTTGCAGAAGCCGGAGACCTTGTCGCGTTGCAGGAACGTTTGGAGGCCGGTGAGGACGTCAACGGGAGAGAGCCCGACGGACGCGTCCCATTGCACGCCGCGTTGGGGGAAGGGAATTTGGACGCAGTTCGGCTTCTTCTTGAATATGGCGCCGATCCTGGAATCGTCGATTCATCGGGCTTTGGCCTGTTGCACTGGGCTACGTTCGCGAACAGCCGCGCGATTCTCGACGTCGCACGTGATGCTGCGGGGGAGCCGCTGGATGTCGTCGACGAGAAAGGGACCACGCCTCTCTCGAGGGCGGCGAGGGGAAACGATTGCATCGCGGTGAGTTGGTTGCTCGAGCATGGTGCCGATCCGAATCGAGCCGATCTCGACGGATGGACGCCGCTGCATCTTGCGGCTGCGGAGGGCAACGCCGATGTCATTGAGCGTCTGCTCCGAGCCGGTGCCGATCCTCTGTGCCGCCTGAAGCCCTCGAAGGGAGAGGACTTCGGGCACCTCGCCAGCGACCTTGCGTGGCACTACGCATGGCCCCAAGCACTGCACTTGCTGGAAGCCGCTGAAGCGGAACAGACATAGGGCTGATTGGCGGAAGGTGCGGCGATTGCTTCGAAATCGAGCGAAGGCGCTTCTTCGCACCGATGCCCCCAAGCACTTCAGTTTCTAGAAGCCGCTGAACCGGAAAAGGCTCAGGGCGGCCTGTGTGGCGAGGTGCTCTTGCGTCAGTCGAGCTCTTCGGCGACCACGATCGGCAACGCGGAGACCGACACGCTGACGGCAGCGTGCTGCTCGGGCTGCGCGCGGTGCCGCGCCTTCGCGCGCTTCACGGTCTCGGAGAACGTGACCAGCAGCAGGCCGATCGTCGCGTACATCAGCGTGATGCAGCGGCGCGCGATCACCAGCGTGACGGCGAACGCCGGGTTGTACCCGAGCGTGCGGAACAGCCCGTAGTAGCCGCCCTCCGAGACGCCGAGGCCCATCGGCACCACGGTCGACGCGAGATAGATCGGGAAGCTCCCGACGGTCCAGGCGGCGACGAAGCCGAACGAGATGCTGGTCCCGACGGCGCGCAGGATCAACAGCGACAGCAGGATCGCCGACAGGCGTGAGAGCAGGAGGGCGGTGATGCCGATGATCCGTTCGCGCCGGCTCGCCCCCGAGGTCATCCGCAGCTTCTCGTCGATGTCGTGCAGCTTCTCGTACCAGCCGGCGTAGCGCGCCTGCGAGACCAGGCGGAGCTTCACCGGGACCTTGGCGAGGCTCGCGAGCATGCCGCGATGGACGAGTGCGTAGAGGCCGAGCGAGATCGCGAGGCAGACGACGCCCACGCCGAGGAACAGGATCCGGACGCCGAACGGCATCGGGACCAGGAGCGCGAGGAACGGCGCGGCGAGGGCCACGATCCCGAGCTCGATCGTGAAGCTGACGACGTTGTAGAGGAGCACCGTCGAGACGGCGCGCGACGGGGTCACCACGTCGGTGAGGACCGACATCTTCACGACCTCGCCGAGGTTGCCACTGGGGGTCACCGCGTTGACGGCACGCCCGGCGAGCTGGGCGAGGAACGCATCCTTGAGCCGGAGCTTGTCAGGCGCGGCGAACGCCCGGAGCGCGGTGGAGTGCATCGTGGTGTTGAAGATCTCGAGCGCGGCGACGGCGAGCCACCACCAGCCGATCAGCCGCAGGTAGTGGCCGAGCGTCCGCAACCCGACATCGCGGATCGTGAACACGAGCGCGACGATCGCGAACGCGAGGAGCGCGGGAGTTACCCATCGAACCCAGGATGGGCGTGCGCTCACGGGTACTACCTATAGCAGCCCTCCCGCCACGGTTCGACAGGAACTGCGGGGCAAGCGCTACGTAGGGGGTGGCTGCGAGGCCGGTGGGCGCTGCGGGTGTTCCTGATGCCAGGCCCGGGCCGCGAACACGATCACCTCGAGCGCGAGGGTGAGCGCGATCGTGATCGCCGCGCAGGCCACCGCGACCTCGACGGCGGGGATCACGACCAGCCACACCGGGCCCGGGACCGCGAGGTAGGGCGCCGGGAAGAACGCCCACAGCAGGCCGGCCGGGAGCATCGCGAGCACGAGCCCCGTCCAGGCGATCCCGTTCGCCGCGGCGAGCCTCCGCGCCAGGCTGCCCTGGTTGCGGAGCGCCCACAGGCTCGCCGCGACCTGCACCGCCATGCCGACCAGGCCGTACTTCGCCATCTGCGCCGCCAGGTGCCCCTGCGCCGGCACCAGCGACGGCGAGAACCGCTGCCCGAACGTGCCGATCAGGCCGTAGTAGACGACGAAGAAGGCCGGGACCGCGGTCAGGAGCACCCGGAAGTGAAACCGCAGCGCGCCGCGGCGGACCATCACCCAGGCGAGAGCGCCGGCGAGCACGAGGCACAGGCCGACGATCGCGAGCCGCAGCGCGCGGTGCTCGAGCAGCTCCTCGGATGCCCGCGCCTCTGCGACGGCGACCACCCGCTCCGTGGTGACGAGCCGCGCGGCATCGGCGGCCGCGAGGCGGGCGCGCGCCGCGGGATCGAGCGCGAGGACGTGGGTCAGCGTCTTGCCGAGACCGTGACCGGGCGCGGCGATGCCGAGGAGCGCGGCCACCGTCGGGGCGACATCGATCAACCGCGCATCGTCCGCCCCGCCCGCTCGATCGATCCCGGCGCCCGCGAGGATCAGGGGAACGGTGAGCACCTCGGGCTCCATGCCGCCGTGGCCACCCTTGCCGGTGTGGCCGTGGTCGGCGACCACCACGATCGCATCCTGGGCGAGATCCACGCGACCGAGGACGCGCGCGAGGGCGCGATCGGCGCTCTCCGCGGCCTCGCGATACGCGACGCTGTCGGCGCCAGCTTGATGGCCCGCGATGTCGACGGAGCTGACGAGCAAGACCACGAGGTCCGCCTTGCCGCCCGCGACGAGGGCGATGCCCGCGGACGAGAACCCACCGGGCCAGGGGACGTACCGCGCGTCATCGAACGGGGACACCAGCGCGGTGTCGGGCGCATCGACGATCGCGTTCGCGAGCGGCTCCTGCATCGTGTCGATGTCGATCTCCTCGAGGGCCTCGGCGGCGATCGCCCGGGCCGCCGTGGTGGCCGTGCTGGCCGGGCGCAGGAACAGCTGGGGGAGCACGGCATAGTCGGTGGCGGTGGCCACCTCGAGATGTGCGGCGTGGGCGCGATCCATCAGCGTATCGAGCGTGACCGGCGTGTTGTGGTGGTTGGTCCGCACGCCGCTGGCCGCGGGCGGAACACCGGCGAGGATCGAGACGTAGTTCGGCCGCGACCAGGTCGGGTAGTGCGACTGCGCCTCGAGATCCAGGCCCGCGCGCCGAAGCGAATCGAGGAACGGGAGCTCGTAGCTCCGATCGCTCCGCAGGCCGTCGATGATCACCAGGTACACGCGGCGCGCGAGGCGAGGTGTCCCCGCGTCCTCGATCGCGGGCTCGATCCGCGCGAGCGGGGGCTGCACGATCTCGAGGTCGTTCATGAACGAGGCACCCGAGCGCCCCGCCTGCACCGCGCCGATGCCCCCCAGCACGAGCAGCACGGCGGCCGCGGCCACGACCGAGCGGGTGCGCGCGACCCGGCTAGCTTCGATCGCGCGCATCCATCAGGATACCGCCGCGATCGCCGCGGCGCACTACGAAGCCGACGAGCGGAGCGTGGCGACCTGCTCGGCGGAGCCGAGGACCACGAGGGTCATGCCCGGGCCGATCTTCTCGTTGGCGTCGGGGTTGTAGGTCCAGCCGGACGTATCGCTGGCGCTCACGGCCAGCACGGTCATGCCAAAGCGCTCGCGGATCCGGGCATCCCGCAGGGTTCCACCGAGATCCGCGGCCTTGTCGCCGAGGCGGACCTCCTCGATTCGATAGGCGGCGCGCTTCTCGCGGAGCATGTCGTCGAGGAACCGCACCACCGCCGGCCGCACCATCTCCGAGACCAGGCGCATGCCACCGATGTAGTTCGGAGACACCACGGCATCGGCGCCCGACTTCCGGATCTTCTCGACGTGGGAGAGCTCCGCACACCGGGCGACGATCCTGAGCCCGGGGTTGCTCTGGCGCGCCGAGACCACGAGATAGAGGTTGTCCTTGTCCGACGACAGCGCCGCGACCATCCCCTTGGCACCCGTGAGGTTGCACGACGTGATGATGTCGTCGTCGGTGGCGTCCCCGACGAGATACGAGAACTCCGCCTTGGGATGCTTGTCGGCGATGTCCTTGAGCTCGGCCTCGTTCATGTCGATCGCGACCACGGCCGTCCCGGTCTTGAGCAGTTCCTCGATCACGTTGCGCCCGGTCGAGCCGGCTCCGCACACCACGATGTGGTCCTTCATGCGTTTCATCCGTTTCTTGAGCTTGGAGGCGAACAGGACATTGCGAAGATCTCCCTCGATGATGAAGGCGGTGATCGTCGACGCGAAGAACACGATACTGCCGGTGCCGAAGATCAGGAGCACCGTGGTGAACCCACGGGCCCACTCGACCTTGTCCATCCCCTCGAGGATCTCGCCGTAGCCCACGGTGGTGACCGTGATGACGGTCATGTAGATGCAGTCGTTGAACGCCCACCGGCCGTGGCCGATCCACCAGTACCCGAACCCACCGCCCACCACCACGATCACGAGCCCCACGAACCCCATCAGCATCCGTTTGACGAGCGGTGACATCGAGCCAGCGCGACGATAGCAAAGATTTGCTATGAACCGGCGCATGCAGCTCCTCGCCAGCTACCTCTCCGGCTCGTGGTCGTCGGGCTCGGGCGCGAAGGCCACGCTCGTCAACCCGGCCACGGAGGCGCCCCTCGCGGACGTGCATACGAGTGGCCATGACCTCGCCTCCGCGTTCGCGTACGCGCGGACCTCGGGCATCGCCGAGCTCGGCGCGCTGTCGTTCGCGGAGCGTGGGGCCCTGCTCGCCTCCCTCGCGAAGGCGATCCACGGTGCCCGTGAGGAGCTGCTGAGCCTCGCGGTGGCCAACGGTGGGAACACGCGCAGCGACGCGAAGTTCGACATCGACGGCGGCGCGATGACCCTGTCGTACTACGCCGAGCTCGGCGCCAAGCTCGGTGGCAGCACGCTACTCGCGGATGGCGATCCGATCCAGGTCGGCCGGACCGCGCGGATGGGTGGCCAGCACGTGTGGGCCCGTCGCCGCGGTGTGGCCGTCCACATCAACGCCTTCAACTTCCCCGGCTGGGGGCTGTGCGAGAAGCTTGGCTGCGCCTTGCTCGCCGGGATGCCGGTGATCTCCAAGCCGGCCACCGCCACGGCGCTCGTCGCCCACCGCATGATGGAGCTGTTCGCGCCGCTCCTCCCCGCCGGTGTGCTGCAGCTCCTCGTCGGGCCCGCCGGGACGCTGCTCGACCACCTCGGCACCGGCGATGTGGTCGCCTTCACCGGTGGCAGCACCACGGCGCGGATGCTGCGCGGACACCCCAGGGTCATCGAGCACGGCGTGCGGCTCAACCTCGAGGCCGATTCCCTCAACGCGGCGGTGCTCGGCCCCGACGTCGATCTCGGATCGGAGACCGGTGGGCTGTTCCTCGCCGACGTGGTGCGTGACCTGACGCAGAAGACTGGCCAGAAGTGCACGGCGATCCGCCGCGTGCTCGTGCCGCTCGGCAAGGAGGAGCTGGTCGCCGAGGCGATGCGCGAGCGGCTCGGCGGCATCGCGATCGGAGATCCCTCGCGTGACGATGTGCGGATGGGCCCGCTTGCGACCGGGGCGCAGGCCGCCGACATCAAGGCCGGCATCGCGCGCCTCGCGGCGTCGACCGAGGCCGTGTTCGGCGGGATGGGCGAAGTGACCCCGCTCGGCGTCCCCGCCGGGAAGGGCTTCTTCGTCGGGCCGGTGGTCCGCGCCACCCAGGATCCGATGAACTGCGCCCCGCTCAACGAGCACGAGGTGTTCGGACCGTGCACCACCCTCGGCAGCTACGACGGCACCGCCGTGTTCGCGGCGGCGTTCGTCGCGAAGGGTGGCGGCTGCCTCGTCAGCTCGGCGTACTCCGACGAGCGCGACTGGGTGTCCGCGTTCGTCGGTGCCGCCGCGCCGTGGGCCGGTCGCCTCTACCTCGGCTCGGCGAAGATGGCCGCGCAGTCACCAGGACCCGGCACTGCCCTGCCGTCGCTCCTCCACGGCGGCCCGGGCCGCGCCGGTGGCGGAGAGGAGCTCGGAGGCGAGCGCGGCATGCACCTGTACATGCAGCGCACGGCGCTCGAAGGCGACGCGAGCGTGTTGAAGGTGCTGATCGGCGGGTAGTCGCGCTACTGGATCTTGCGCTCGCCCAGCATCTGCACGGGCCGCGCGTTCGGCTTCATCCGCAGGCCGACCACCGTCAGATCAGCCCGGGTCTCGGTCATCGTCCGCCGCATCACGTTCCACATCACGCCCTCCGAGCATGGCGGCGTGGTGAGCGAGCCAGCGTAGCGATACACGGTTCGGGTCTCCGGGAGGAGCGAGCTCGGATCGAACGGCTTGCGAAGCTTCTGCTCGGCATCCGGCTTCGTGGGCCACTTGGCCCACAGCTGGCCGAGCGCCTTGGTCTCCGGGCCGACATCGTAGAGCACCCCGATCACGGCGAGCTTGCCCTCCTTGTCCTTGTGGACCAGGTGAACCTCGAGGGGATACTGCTCGCCGGCGACCAGGTGCTCGCTCGGCGTGTGGACGTGGAACTGCACCAGGTCGTAGGTGTGATCGTCGATCACGATCGAGCTGCCCGCGGCGAGGTTGACCTGCAGCGTGTGCCCGTTGTCGACGATCGTCCCCGCGGTGGGCTTGTAGTGAAACGTGATCGGAGACGCCGCGCCCGCCCTCGGGGAGATGTCGATCGGCGACTGCGCCTTGCCCGTGCCGCACGCGGACCACTCGGGTTCGAGCGCGCCCCACGCCTTGGGGCCATCGGGACCCTCGTAGC
>JAYVRN010000110.1:0-8054 GCA_043776275.1 Myxococcales bacterium
CTGGAACCGCTTCTTCGACGGACCGCCGCCGAGATAGGTCATCGGATCGTTCGCGTTGTACTCGTGCTCGAGGCCGAACGAGTGCGCCGTCTCCTGCGCCACCGTCCAGCACAGCTGATCAGGATCGGGCCCGTAGACATCGAACGTGAAGGAGATCGAGTTCGGGATCTCGGCACACGTGAACGGCGAGACGCCACCGGCCTGGGCGAACGCCGGATCGAGCTCGCTGCCACTCGAGCCACCGACGATGTTCTCGTAGTGCGGCACGTTCGGCCCCGGATCGACATCGGTGATCGTGATGTCGAACGGCGCGTAGGTGGCGCGTACGCAGTCCATCATCTGGGTCCACACCGCGTCGGACTGCTTGAACCGGCTGATCGAGACCTGCTGGGTGGCGATATTCGACGTGTCGGTGCGTGAGTCGTTCGGGCCCGGATGGATCAAGCACCCCGTGATCGGGCACTTGTGGACGAAGATGATCCGCGACGACGGCGCGGCGGCAGGCGGCACGTCCGCCGGCACCCACTTGAGCACCGGCTGCGGCCGCGAGGAAATCGTCTCCGCGCCCGCGGGTGCCGCCCACGCGAGCAGCACGAGGCTGGCGACCTTCGCCAAGCTGCCGAGCCTGGCCAACCTACCGAACCTGAGATGATGGGTCGCGCGACGCATGATCACCGCCGGCGGCGGCGACGCAGGAGCAGCATCCCGCACACGCCGGCCCCGAGGAGCATCGGTCCAGCGGGGTGGCTGTTCGTGCTGCAGCACCCACCACCCGTACCATCATCGTAGCCGGGCCAGCAGACGCCCTTGTCGGGGCCAGCCTCGAGGCATCCGAACCCATCCGGGCACTGACCCTCGCCGAGAGCGCAGCTCTCGACGCAGTGCTTGGCGCCCGTGCTGTCGCTCGCGCACTCGCCCGACTTGCAGTCCGGGCCTGAGGTGCAGGTGACGCCGAGGCCACCGGTCGCATCAGGACCGGCGACGCAACGACCGCCGAGGCAGACGTCGGTGCCGTTCGGGCAGTCGCCATCCGCGCTGCACGGCTTGCCGATGATGACCGAGACCTCGGACGAGGCCGAGGTCCCGAAGATGTCGAAGCCGATCACCTTGACCTTGTGCGTGCCATTGCCAAGCGACGCCGGCGCGTTGAACGCCCACGGTGCCCCGCCGAGCATCTGGGTCATCGCACCGTCGATGTAGAGCTCGGCGCGTGCGACGCCGTTATCATCGGTGATGTCGGCCTTGACCGGGAACCCGGCGACGACGATCGCGCCGAGCTTGGGGTCGGTGATCTTGACGACCGGCGGGGTCGGCGTGCCGGTGCCAAACAGCGCGGAGATCGCAGCGACCGAATTCTGTGTGTTGGTGAGGATCGAGGTGCCGTTGGGGCACGAGCACACGTGGTTCTGGCCGGTGATCCCGCTGCAGGGATCGCCGAACGGAGACTGGCCGCCCTGGCAATCGCTACCGCACTGGATCTGGGCGTTCTTGAACCGGCGGCGACCGCTGAACGGGTTGTAGGTCAGCGGATCGCTCGGGTCCGTGACGTGGTCGAGCGCGAACGAGTGCGCGATCTCCTGCGCGGCGGTCGAGCAGATCTCCTCGACGTCGCTGCCCCACACCTTCTGGAAGTCGAACACCAGCGAGTTGGGAATGTACGGCTGGCAGGAGAACGGCGAGACGCCGCCGATCCCCGAGCTCATGCCGAGGTCGCCTGGCGAACCGGCGATCATGATCTCGAAGTGCGGCGCCGGGCTCGGGTTCGTCGTGGTGATCTCGACACCGAACGGCGAGAACACGTCCTTCATGCAATCGACGACCTGGGTCCACACGGCATCGCTCGCGTTGAACGCGGTCAGCGTGCGCGTGCCGTTGATGCCCCAGGTGCCCTGGTAGGTCGCGCCATCGATCGAGCTGGTCTGGCCCGACTTGACGACGCAGCCGTTGGGCTTGCAGTTGTTGAGGTAGATCTTGTTGGTGTTGACCGCCGGCAGCACGGTCGCGGGATCGACGTCGATCCACACACGCTCGAGCCGTGGGCGCTCCTTGGTCACCAGCGGAGCCGGGGTGGTGTCCTCGACGATCGAGCCACCCTGGTTCGGCGTCCAGGTCTTGACGTCGGGGGTCTCAGCTCCGACGGGCCCGACGAGGGCCACGGTCGAAGCGATGGTCACAACCCAGAACAGCGGGCGCTTCATGGCCAACGGTTTTACCTGCCGTGGCGCAGCCAACCTAGCGGAATCGGCTGTCTTGCGATGGGATCGACTGAGGCGCCGGGGGTGCAAACAGATGACGTCAGATCACCACCCGGCAAGTCATCGAAACGTCTAGCGGCGCTTCTTGCGCGTGATCATCAGCGCACCGAGCCCCAGGCCGAGGAAGATCGCGCCGCCGTTGTCCGTGCCGGTGTTGCAGCCACCGCCACCACCGCCGGCGCCAGGCCAGCACACGCCGCCGTTCGCTCCCGCGGAGATGCAGCCAAAGCCCGACGGACAGCCATCCGATTCGGGGTTGCAGTTCTCGACGCAGTACGAGTTGCCGGTGCCATCGCTGCCGCACTGACCGGACTTGCACTCCTCGTTCTTGGTGCACGTCGAGCCGAGTCCACCGGTGACGCCTTCGCCGGCCACGCAGCGGCCGTCGACGCAGGTGTCGGTGTCGTTGGCGCAATCGCCAGGCTTCTTGCATGCCGCGCCGATCGTGATCGAGACGCTCGCCTCGGCCGGGGTGTTGCCGATGTCGTAGCCGGTGACCTTGATGGTGTGCGTGCCCTGGCCGACGGTAGCGGGGGCGTTCCACACCCACGGTGCGGAGGTCAGGGTCGAGACCAGGTTGCCGTCGATGCGGAGCTCGGCCTTCGACGCGCCGATGTCATCCATGATGTCCGCGCGGATCGGGAAGCCGATCGGCAGGTTGTCGCCGGCCTTCGGTGAGGTGATCGTGACGGTCGGCGGGGTGGGGGTGCTGCCGCCGAAGGTCTGGAGGATCTCCTGGAAGCTGTTCATCGTGCTGCCGCCGCACTGGCAGGCGCGCGCCTGGTACTCGCCGCAGCTGCCGGCCAGGTTCTGGAACACCTTGCGGGAGGGGCCCGACTGCAGATAGGTCATCGGATCTTTGTTGTCGAACTTGTGGTCGAGGCCCCACGAGTGCGCGGTCTCCTGCGCGACCGTCCAGCAGATGTCGTCGACGTTCGGGCCATAGACGCCCGCGAACGAGAACGAGATCGCATTCGGGATGTAGCCGCAGGTGTACGGCGAGACGCCGCCCACGCCCTGCTGCATCTGCACGTTCTGCGGCGTGCCGGCGACGATCGCCATGTGGTAGTTGCCGCTGGTCGGGCGAGACGTGACGATCTGGACGCCGAACGGTGCGTACGTCGCCTTCACGCAGTCCACGACCTGAGTCCACACCGCGTCGCTGTAGCCCCACGGGGACACCGTGGACGCCTGGTCGGGGATGCTCGACCGGTTGTTGACGGAGTCGTCGTTGCCGGGCGTGACCTGGCAGCCGTTCGGCTTGCAGTTGTTCAGGTAGATGACGTTCGAGACGCCACCTGCGGCCGAGACGCCATCACCGACGGTGGTGGGCAGACCCGGATCGATGAAGCGGTACGTCGCCTGCGGGCGCTCGTGCGGGGTGGCCAGCGGGTTCTGCGGAGCATCCGCGATGTTCTCCTGCACTTCTGCACTTGCGACGCTGACCAGTCCGGAGGTCAACGCGAACATCATGGCCAGGGTGCGCTTCATGGCGAGCGTTGTAGCGAAGCGCCGTGTTGTATCTCTACGGCGTCACGCTGTCTTCCACTTGCGTGCGGTGAGATGACAGGTGCGCAATGTTCGCGCACCCCGCGTCTCGGTCCAACTCGTGGAGATCGTGTCGGGATCTGCGCGTCAGAACAACGCAGACGTGACGATGAAGGCGATATATGCGGCCACCAGGATCGCCCCTTCGAAGCGGCTGATCTTGCGCGATCCCCGCATCATCAGGACGCCGAGCAGGGTGATCGCCACGAGCCCGACCAGCTCCACCACGTGCATCCGCTCACCGACGTGGATCGGCTGCAGATAGGCCGTGATGCCGAGTACCAAAAATACGTTGAGCAAGTTCGAGCCGATCACGGAGCCGATCGCGATCGCCGAGTGACCGCGCGCAGCCGCGACCATGCAGCCGATCAGCTCCGGCAGGGCGCACCCCAGCGAGATCACCGTGAGCCCTAACATGCGCTCCGACATCCCGACCTCGCCGGCGAGTCCACGGCCCCCGCGCACGAACAGATCCGAGCCGGCGACCAGGAGCAGGAGGCCGAGCATCGTCATCAGCGCCGCGCCCGCGCGTGACGCTCGAGGTCGCGCCTTGCCTCCCATCGAGGCGGCACTGTCCTCGGTTCGTCGCGCCTCCACCTCCAGTTCGTCATCGGGATCGAGCTGGGCGGACACCGTGAGCGTCACGATCGTGAACAGCACGGCGCAGGCGATCAGGATCCCGCCCTCGAGCTTGGACAGGACGCCGTTGCGGAGCAGGAGGGGGACCGCGATCGCCGAGCCGAGGAGCACCGGCACCTCGCGGCGGATGATCCGGCCGTCGATGGTCGGTGGCGAGATCAGCGCGGTCAGGCCGAGGATCAGCGAGATGTTGGCGGCGCACGAGCCGATCACCGTGCCGAGCGCGATCGGCTGGTGGTGGGTGAGCGCGGTCTTGGTGGCGATCGCGAGCTCGGGGGCCGAGGCGCCATACGCCACCACGGTGAGCCCGACGACCAGCGGCTTGACGCCGAACGCCCGGGCGACCTGCGCCGACCCGCGGATCAACCACTCCGCGCCCCAGTACAGGATCGCGATCCCCAGGACCACCTGGATGATGTTGAGGATCGGCGCCAACGCCGACGAGTGTACTTACTCGCCGAACTTGTAGCTACGCCCGGCGCCGGTCCGTGCGAGGAACCTCGCGTGATAGCCGAGCTCGTCGAGCTTGGTGACGTCGCTGGAGTCGTAGACGCCGCGGATCTGGAGGTCTGCGTCGATCAGGAGGAAGTACCCGTTGTGCGAGATCGAGGGCGCCCCGGACGGCGTGACGCCCTCGTGCCGCATCGAGTTCATGAACGGCCCCTCCACGAGCGCGAGGACCTTGTCGACGGGGCCGGTGACGAACCGCCACTTCTCCGAGAGCGCACCGAACCGCTCCGCATAGGCGGCGAGCTTGTCGGGCGTGTCGTACGCGGGATCCACCGTCACCGACATCAGCTTGATCGAATCGGCGCGGCGATCGAGCAACTTCTCCTGCAGCCGCTGCATGCGCCCGGAGATCACCGGGCAGATCGAATCGCACCGCGTGAACACGAAGTCGACGATCGTGGGATGGCCGCGGAGGGCCTCCTCGGTGAACGCGTGGCCGCGCTCGTCGAGCAGATTGAACGCGGGCACGACGCCGAGGACCTCGAGCTTGGGCTCGCCGCCGCGACACATCAGCGTGGGGACGATGATCGACGGGACCACCGCGAACACGAACACCGCGAGCAGCCCGAGCGTGAGCTTCTTGCCGGGGACGGACACGCGGGGACCCTGGCAGATCCACGGGCCAAATGCATGCGCCACGACGCCGCAGGCCACGAATATCGATCTCGGGTTGGTGGTATGCGATCGCATGAAGTTTGGAGCGCGCAACCAGATCGTGGCGACCGTGGGCACCATCAAGTCGGGCGATGTCATGAGCCAGGTGGAGCTCGAGGCCGAAGGCCCCGTGCACCTGACCTCGGTGCTCACCAGTGACTCGCTCGCCGACCTCGGCCTCAAGCCGGGGGACAAGGTCCGGGTCGTCGTGAAGGCGATCCACGTCCTCGTCGTGCGTGACTGAGAGCTACACGCCGCGCTGGCGGCTCGCCAGGAAGTGCTTGCGGAGCTCGGGGTCGCGCAGCTTGGCGGCCTTGGCCTCGACCTCGGCGGCGGCGCGGTTCGAGGCGACCAGCGCCTCGTCGGTGCGTCCCGCAGCGGTCAGCACCTCGGCGCGCCAGCGATGGACGTGCTCGGCGCCCTCGGGGCGCGCGCCCTCGAGCAGGGTGATCGCCTCGTCGATCGCCTTGACGGCCTCGTCGTGGCGCGCCATCCGCGACAGGGCGAGCGCCTGGAACGTCAGCCCGTAGATGATCCCGACCAGCATCGGCATCTTGCGCGCCCACTCGGTGGCCGAGCGCGCCATCTCGTACGCCGCCTCGGGCGGATCGCCGGCGGTGAGGTGCGCGAGCGCGATGTACTCGAGCGCGCGGACCTCCTGGTAGCGCTCGCGGTTCTCGGTGGCGAGCGAGAGGCCGCGCTCGAACAGCGCGAGGGCGGCCTTGGTCTCGCCGCGCTGCATCTTGGTCTGGCCCCACGACACGGCGGCGTCGGCGGCCGCCGAGAGGTCCCCGGTCTGCTCGGCGACCTTGAGCGCCTTGGCGAGGTAGCTCTCGGCCTTGGCGGTGTCGCCGAGATCCGAGTAGCACTGGCCGATGTTGCCGAGCTTGAGCGCGATGCTCGAGCGATCGCCGAGCGACTGATCGATCTTGAGCGCGCTCTTGTAGTGCGCGAGCGCCTCCTCGTACTCGCCGAGCGAGGCGAACACGATGCCCATGTTGTTGAGCGCGCGCGCCTCGTGCCGCGACATCCCGACGGCGCGGTAGATCACGAGCGCCTCGGCATAGCTCTCGATCGCCTGCTCGAGCCGGCCGATGTTCCACAGCGTGGTGCCGCGCTGGTTCAGGATCGTGGCGCGCGCGATCAACACCGGAGTCGAGGCCCGTCCGCTCTCGGTCCCGCCAGCGCTCGCCGCATCGCACAGCGCGAGCGCCTGATCGGCCAGGCGCAGCGACTCCTCCGCGTTGCCCACGAGGCGGGAGATCGCCGAGCGCAGCCGCAGGGCCTCGGCCTCGAGCAGCGCATCCTTGGCGTCGCGCGCGTACTGCAGGGCAGGGGCGGCGGCGCGCAGCGCGGCGGGGGCCTTGCCGATGTCGATGTAGAACTGGGCGAGCGCGCAGTGGGCGATCGCGAGCTTCGCCGGATCGGCTGTGGCCTCGGACTCCTTGCGCAGCGCGTGTAGCTCGCGGAGCTGCTGCGGGCGCTTGGCGAGGCGGCGCAGGATCTCCTCGCGCAGCCTGTGCGCGGTGAATCGGCGATCGTGATCGGTGGCCGGCAGCAGCTTCAGCGCGCGGGTCAGCTGCCGGAAGGCATCGGCGTTGCCACCGAGATCCACGGCATGCGTGGCCGCGCGCAGGTAGCGCTCGGCGGCCGCGATGTCATCCCCCGCGAGCTCGAGGTGGCGAGCGATCAGCGCATCGTCCTGACCCTGGCGATAGCCCGCGGCGCCCGCGATCCGCGCGGCCACGGCGCGGTGCATCTGCACGCGCGCCTCGTGCGGGATCAGGCCGTACGCCACCGTCATCGTCATGTCGTTCTTGAACCGGTACTCGCCGTCCTGCGGCGAGAGCAGGCCGCGGCGCACCAGCTCGTCGAGCTCGAGGCGCACCGCGTGGCCGAGCAGCTGCGCGAGCTGGGCCGCGGACACGTGACGCCCGAGGACCGCCGCATGGATGATCACGTCGCGCTCCGTGGACGGCAGCGAATCGATCCGCGTGAGGATCAGATCCTCGACCGTCGACGGCACCTGGATCGCGGCATCGCGCTTGACCCACCGGAGCTGCCCCGGGTGCTCGCCGTCGTCGCCATCGGCGACCACGATGCCGCGCTCGATCAGCGTATCGAGCAGCTCCTGGATGAAGAAGGCGTTGCCGCCGGCACGCGCGACGATCTGCTCGACCAGCTCGTCGATGTCGTGCCCGGGGACGAAGCGCTCCGCGAGCATCTCCTTGCGCGCGGCATCGGGCAGCTCGTCGAGCACGACCAGCTCGGTGCCGAGCTCCTTCGCGAGCTTGATGATCCGCGGCTCGGGCCGGCTGGTCATCAGGCCGAAGATCGGGCGCGGGGTGGCGACCTTCAGCAGCGCGGCGAACAGCTCCTGGCTGTCCTGATCGGTCCAGTGGATGTCCTCGCCGACCAGGATGATCGGCTTGTCACCCTCGAGCTTCG
>JAYVRN010000111.1:0-2452 GCA_043776275.1 Myxococcales bacterium
CCCATTCCGAAAGGCTAACGGGCGCCAGGGGTAGTGGCCAAGTTTCCTACATGTCGGATACCATCGAGTGCGCTAGGCCTTTGTTGTGACTCGCGATCCCATTCCACGCTGGTTGCTCGCGCTCCTGTGCGCGGGCTCCGCGGTGGTGATCACCCCGTTCTTGCCGTGGGTGGTGCTCGCGCTGTGGCTCGGGATGTTCGCCGAGCGGATCCACGAGCCGCTGTCGCGGGTGATGCGGGGGCGCAGTCGGCTGTCGGCCACGCTGACCGTGCTGTTGTTCATGGTGATCGTCGTCCCGATCGCCGCGCTCACCGCCTCGCTCGTGATCGATGCGATCAACCTCGTGCAGGGCTTGCTGGCCTCCGAGGAGGCCAAGACCGTGCTCGAGCGCCTGGCAGGTGGCGGGAACGATCCTGCGCGGCCGCACCACGACGTGACCTCGATGCAGGGGCTCCTGGACCTGCTGATGAGTCAGGGCGAGCGCGCGTGGGCGATCCTCAAGCAGGTGGCCGGCGCCGCCGCGCACGTGGTGATCGGGCTCCTGATCCTGGTGTCGGGGATCTATGGCGTGCTCGTCGAAGGCAAGGACTGGTTCGCGTGGCTCGAGCAGCACGCGCCGTTCGCGCCGACCACGGTCCAGCGGTTCGCGGCGGCCTTCGTGGAGACCGGGCGCGGCATGGCGTATGGCATCGTCGGCGCCGGGCTGATCCAATCGATCGTCGCCACGATCACGTACCTCGTCCTCGGCGTGCCGCAGGCGCTCGCACTGGGCATGTTGACGCTGATGTTCTCGGTGATCCCCGCCGTGGGGACCGCGATCGTCTGGATCCCGGTCGCCGCGGGGCTCGCCCTGACGGACCGGACCGGGGCGGCTGTGGCCCTCGCGATCATCGGGGTCGGCGTGATCGGGACGGTCGATAACCTCGCGCGTCCGTACCTGGCCAAGCGCGGGAAGCTGCAGCTGCCGACCTATGTGGTGCTGATCTCGATGTTCGGTGGGATCGAGCTCGTCGGCGGCTGGGGCCTCATCATGGGCCCGCTCGTGGTCCGGCTGGCCAAGGAGGCGATCCTGATCCGAAGCGAGGCCATAGCCACCAAGGACCCGTCGTGATACGGCTTGGTGACACGGCATGACGCTCGACGTGAAGCGCTATCCGATCCTTGTCGTTGACGACGAACAGGACAACCTCGACGCCTTTCGGTTCAATTTCCGGAAGACGTTCGACATCCTGACGGCCAGTGGCGGCGCCGAGGCGCTGCAGATCCTGGAGGACAAAGAGGTCGCCGTCGTGATCACCGATCAGCGGATGCCCAAGATGACGGGCGTCGAGCTGCTCCGCGAGGTCCGCGCACGCCAGCCCGAGGCGGTGGGCATCATCCTCACGGCGTTCACCGATGTCGACGTGCTGGTCGAGGCGATCAACCTCGGCCAGGTCTACCGGTACATCACCAAGCCCTGGGATGCGAAGGAGGTCCGCGGGGTCCTCCAGTACGCGATCGAGCGGTTCCACCTGCAGCGCGAGAACAAGAAGCTCGCCGCGCAGCTCGCCGAGTACACCGGCTACCTGAACCAGCAGCTCCACGGCGAGTTCGATTTCGGCAACATCATCGGCGACAGCGCGGCGCTCCGCGAGGTGCTCTCGAAGGTCGAGCAGGTCGCCCCCACGAGCTCCACCGTGCTGCTGCGCGGCGAGACCGGCACCGGCAAGGAGCTGGTCGCCCACGCGATCCACATCAACTCGCCTCGCGAGGAGAAGCCGTTCGTCCGCGTCAACTGCGCGGCGCTCGCGCCCGGCGTGCTCGAGAGCGAGCTGTTCGGTCACGAGAAGGGCAGCTTCACGGGCGCGATGGAGCGCCGGCGCGGCCGGTTCGAGCTCGCCGATGGTGGGACGCTGTTCCTCGACGAGGTTGGCGATCTCCCGATGGAGGTCCAGATCAAGCTGCTGCGCACGCTGCAGGAGCGCGAGCTCGAGCGCGTCGGCGGTAACGAGACGATCAAGATCGATGTCCGGCTGGTGTCGGCGACGAACCGCAACCTCGAGAAGATGATCGAGGACAACGAGTTCCGCGAGGACCTCTACTACCGGCTCAACGTCTTCCCGATCAACCTGCCGCCGCTGCGCGATCGCGTCGACGATCTGACTCCGCTCGCCAATCACTTCGTCGCCAAGTTCGCGCGCCAGATGGGTACCCAACCGGCGCCGGTCTCCTCCGAAGCGCTGGCGAAGCTGCGCGAGTACAACTGGCCGGGCAACGTGCGTGAGCTCGAGAACATCATCGAGCGCGCGATGATCCTGTCGCGGGGCGCGCCGCTCAACGCCTCGCACCTCGACTTCGGACGCCGCGGCAACCAGCAGCTCGCCACGGCCGTGCCGAACGTCGTCACCCAGGTGCCGAGCCAGCCGATCACGCCCGCGCCGACGAGCGACGACGGTAGGTCGCTCGCCGAGCG
>JAYVRN010000112.1:0-8045 GCA_043776275.1 Myxococcales bacterium
CCGCCAAGCTGGGCTCGCCGCCAAGCTGGGCTCGCCGCCAAGCTGGGCTCGCCGCCGGGCTGGGCTCGCCGCGTTACGGGACGATCCCGTCGCGCGCGAGCTCGTCGGCGGTGGCCTCGATCGCCGTGGTCCCCGCCGTGGCCTCGTACCAGCCCGGGTCTGTGGTCGCATCGGCGAGCTTGTCGCGAATCTTGAGCAGCGTGAACATGCCGCCCATCTCGATCACGCCGTGCGGGCCCTTGAGGCCCAGCATCGAGATCGAGTTCTTCGGCTGCTCCATCCGCATGTGCGCCATCTCGCTCATCCCGTCCGCGCCCATCGTCATGTAGCCGGGCGCCACGCGACCGAGCTTCTCGTCGAGGCCGCGGACGTCCGCGCCGATCAGGTTGGCCGAGTCGTGGCCCATCTGGTTCATCGCGTGGTGGGTCATGTGGCAGTGCATCGGCCAGTCACCGGGCGCGCGGGCCGTGAACTCGACGGTGCGCGTGGTGCCGACGGGGACGAGCACCGTGGTCTCGGGCACGCGGGCCGTGGGCGGGACCGGGCCGCCATCGGTCGCGACCACCTCGAACGTGTGGCCGTGGAGGTGGATCGGGTGGTGATCCATCGGGCCCAGGTTCGCGAACCGGATCCGGATCCGATCGCCGGTCTCGGCGAGTAACGGCGCGGTGCCGGGGAACGCCTTGCCGTTGAACGTCAGCACGTTGAAGTCGTTCATCGCGAGGGGATCCGGCCGCGACGTCCCGATCGGGATCTTCCACTCGTGAGCCATCATCGCGAAGTCCCGGATCCGCTCGCCCTGCGCACGCTTCGGGTGCACGACGATCATGCCCATCATGCCGAGCGCGATCTGCGTCATCTCGTCGGCGTGCGGGTGGTACATGAACGTGCCGGCGCGATCGAGCGCGAACTCGTAGCGGAACGTCTTGCCCGGCTCGATCGGCGCCTGCGTGAGCCCGGCGACGCCGTCCATGCCATAAGGCACGAACACCCCATGCCAGTGCACGGAGGTCCGCTCGGGGAGCGCGTTGGTCACGTAGATCCGCACGTGCTCGCCCTCGGTCGCCTCGATCACGGGGCCGGGCGTGGAGCCGTTGTAGCCCCACGCCGTGATCTCGAGGCCGGGTGCGAGCTCGTGCTTGATCGGCTCGGCGCGCAGATGAAAGATCCGTATGCCGCCGGAGACCTTGGAAGGGAGCAGGGATCCGTTCGGCACCATCACGTGCGACGAGATCGGCGTGATCTTGGGCGCGGCGGCCGCCGGGCCTTGCTTGACGATCAGCGACGCACCCGCGAGCAGGCTGGAGCCGAGGACGGTGCGGCGGGTGATCGTCATTCTGCGTGCTCCTGCAGCGCGACGCCGCGCTCGAGTGCGGTGACCTCGGCCATCGCGCCCCAGTACCGGCGCAGCGCCTCCAGCTGCTGATCGCCCACGTCCACCAGCTCGCGCCGTGCCATCACCAGCTCGAACGGGCTGGCGTCCATCGCGTTGTAGTGCTTGAGCGTCTCGTCGAGGATCTGCTGGCGGAGCGGGAGCACGATGGTCTTCACGTGCCGGGCTTCCTGGTACGCCGCGAGGGCGGTGACGCGTGCGGCCCGGGCGGCGGCGCGCAGCTCGATCGCGGTGGCGGTGAGCTCGTGCTCGGCGCGCCGGACCTCGGCGTTCGCGCGCATCCGCTCGCCACCACGCCAATCGAGCAGCGGGATCCCGATCCGGATCATCGGACCGATCGAGGTGCCATCGGCGTCGTCGTGCACCGAGACGCCGACTCCGAGCTCAGGAAGCACGGTGCGCATCCGCTCCTCGCCAGCGCGGTTGGTGGCGCCGCCGACCTTCGCGCGCCCCGCGGCGAGATCGAGGTTCGCGGTGACCGCGGTGGTCTCGAGCGCGTCGAGCGCGGGCGGGGTGGCGGGGAGCTCGGGGAGCGCGCCGGTTGCGGTCCACGCGGTCTGGGCTCCGGTCAAGCCGAGCAGGGCGTTGAGCCGCTCGCGGCGGAGCTCGAGCTCGACCTCCGCGCGCCCGACCGAGATCCGCGCCTGCTCGCGCGCATCGCGATCGCGCGCCTGTGCGAGATCACTCGCGGCACCGGCGGCGTACATGCGCTCGCGCACCGTGGCGGCGGCATCGGCCGCGTCGAACGCCGCGCGGCGGAGCGCAAGGGATTGCTGCGCGGCGAGCAGATCACCGAACGCGATCTCGACGTGCGCCACCAGCCGCACGGCGTGGGCGGAGGCGATCGCCTGGGCCGCGACGAGATCCGCACGCGCGGCGGCGCGGCGCTTGCCGCCGGTGATCAGGCCGAGCACGTTCTGCACGAGATCGACCTCGAGCTGGGTGTGATCTCCGAACCGCGCGACGCCATCCACCTCGAGAGCGCCGAGTCCGAGCGCGGCGCCGAGCCCGCCACCGGCGATCCCGAGCTCGTCGAAGGCGGCGGCGAGGCGCGCGCTGTTCGCGAGCGCGATCTTGATCGCGGCGGCCTGATCGAGCGGTGCCGCGAGCAACGCGGTGAGGTCGGCCTTGGGCTGTGGGCCGAGCCGGCGCGCGAGGTCGGCGTCGACGGGGCGGCGAACCTCGGAGAGGGAGGGCGTACAGCCGGCGAGCACGGCCGCGAGGAGCAGGAGGCGAGTCACGACTAGTGGTGGTGGTGCGTGTGATCGGGTGGCGGAGCGGCGCGCACCTCGGGGACGTCCGGATAGCTCACCACGCCGTTGCGCAGGCTCGGCGCGACGCCCGCGATCCGACCCGCAGGCGCCTCGGCGCTCGCCGGATGCGACCGGGCGATCATCGGCGTGCTCGCGCAGCTCGCGAGCGCCCCGAGCGCACCGAGCGTGAGCGTCACCGCGAGGTTCAGTGATGCATTTCGCACGAGGTGGCGCCATTCAACATCTGTGCATGCATCCGCAGTTCGTCGTCCTTGCCGCCCTTGAACGTGACCCGTACGCCACCTTCGATCTCGGCGGTGCTGGCCGTCGACCCGGGCGAGAACATCATCCCGAGCGCCGAGGACGGACCCTTGTGCTCGTTGTGCATCGCCGCGAGCGCCGCGCCGCGCGTCCGGACCTGGGCGACGTCGCCGGTGGTCACGAACACGAACGACGGCCCTTCCGTGGAGTCCTCGACGGAGATCGAGGTGCCGGGCACCACCAACGGGCAGCTCGGATCATCGGCGGCCGCGGGCGGCGGCTTCACCGGATCCACGGCCTTGGCGGACGAGCCGCAGCCGATCAGGAACACGAGCGCGAGGAGCTTCACGAGGCGGGTATCTCCCAACCGCACGCGCCTGCCAACTCACGTCGCGCGGTTTCAGACATGCGCCGTCCGCCCGGCCACGACCCAGCCGGTGACGCCACCGGCGACGAGCCCGAGCACCACGCCGATCGCGCCGCCGAGCCCGGTGGTGCCGCAGCCGAGGAGCCCGGTGAGCGCCGCTGTGGCGATCGCGGCGATCGCGAACTGCCGCGGCGCCGCATCGGTGGTGGCGCGATGCCCGACGATCATGCCGAGCACGGAGCCGGTGCCGAGGCAGGTGAGCATGCACGGCCAGGTTGCCCCCATCTCGCAGTTCGCGCAGTGCCCACCGTGGGACAGCGCGAACACGAGGCTCGGTGCGATCAACGGAGGGAGGCCGGCGAGGACGCCGGAGAACGCACCGCGCCGCCACGCACCACCACGCCAGCCGAGCGAGGCGAGCGAGGCCGCGAGCGTACCGGCGACGAGCCACGAGGCCTCCGTGATCCGGTGGAGGCCCACGGCGAGCACGATCATCGCACCCGCGAGCGCGAGGCCGCGCAGCGCGGCGAGCACGTGCGTGCGTTCATAGGCGCGTCGCACACGACGGAGCGCGAAGTCAGAGCGTTCCATGGCGGGACCTCCAGGAAGTACGGAGCCGAGCGAGGGCGCGTTCGAGGCGCTTGCGGAAGGTGGCCGGGGCGAGAGCACAGCGCAGGACGTCATCATCGGTCAACGCGGCGATCAGGATCTCCACGTCGCGTGGCCCGAGGGACGCGAGCGTGGTCACCGCCGCGCGCACGAGCTCACGCTCCTCGGCGATCAGCGCACCATCGACCGTCAGGCCACTCGTCGCTCCGATCGTCGAACCGATCGTCCCACCGCCCGGCTCTGCGAGCACGGTCTCTCGGCGCCGGTGGATCCGGCGTCGTGCGGTCCGGCACTGCCACGTGGTGTGGGTCAGTGCCCAGGTCAGGGCATCGCGCTCGCGATCGTACTGGTCGAGCTGCGCGAACAGCTTGACCATCGCCTCTTGCGCCACGTCCTCGGCGAGGGTGGCATCGGCGACGAACCGCGTGGCGTACGCCACCACGATCGGCCACAGCGCGTGGAACAGGGGATCGATCGCGGTCCGATCTCCATCGGCAGCGGCCGCCATCCAGCGATCGAGCTGCTGGCGGTCGGTCGTCATCTCAGGCGTGCGGGCAGCAGTGGCCGTTCATCGGACACGAATCGCCACAACAGCCCATCGGGCAGGCCTCGCGGACCGCGGGGCTGGCGAGGGCGGTGACGGGCACGAGCAAGGCGAACATCAGGGACAGGGTGCGGAAGACCTTCATGACCCCTATAGGCCCGAACCCTCGGAACCGTGACACTCAGATCCGGCATATCCGGCTCCTTCGACGGCGGCGATCAGGAGGGGCAGGGGAGCCTGCTCGTGGTCATGAACGACCTTCGCGCGCTGCTCGACGAGGTTGACCTCGACGGCTTGCACGCCGGGCACGGCCTTCAGGGCCTGATCGACATGCTTCACACAGCCGTTGCAGGTCATCCCATTGATGGCCAGAGTCGTGATCACGCGGTCACCGTAGCATGTCGAACCCGACCCACGTCCTCGATCTTCCCGTCCTCGGGATGACCTGCGCCGCGTGTGTACGGCGCGTGGAGAAGGCGGTCGCGGCGGTGCCGGGCGTGACGCGTGCGGACGTCAACCTGCCGCTCTCGCGCGCCCAGGTCGAGTTCTCCGACGAGGTCGACCGCGCGGAGCTCGTGAAGGCGATCCGTGGCGCGGGCTACGAGGTCCCTGCCGATGCGCTCGAGGCCCAGGGAACACCGCACGCCGGCGGCGCTCGCCTCGAGGCGATCGAGCGCGCCACGCGACAAGCTGCCGCAGCCCTGCGACGCGACGCGATCCTCGCGATCTCGCTCACCGCCCCGCTCCTCGTGATCGCGATGGTGCACGGCATCCTCGACGGCACCGCCAGCGTGGTCGCGCAGCTCGTGCTGGGGACCCTGGTCGTGCTCGGCCCGGGCATGCGCTACTTCCGCGGTGGGTGGATCTCGGTCCGCCACCTCGTGCCTGACATGAACACGCTGATCGCGCTCGGCGCCGGGGCGGCCTGGCTGTCGTCGTTGGTGGCGTCGATTCGCTGGCTCGCCGCGCCGCATGCGCATCTGCCGGCGCTGTACTTCGAGGCCGGTGCCTCGATCGTCGCGTTCGTGATGATCGGCAAGCTGCTCGAGGCGCGCGCGCGCTCGCGGTTGACCGACGCGGTGCGCGGCCTGCTCTCGCTGTCGCCGACCACGGCACACCGCATCGCCGACGGGGTCGAGACCGAGATCGATGCGGCGCTGCTCGCGGCTGGCGACGTGATCGTGGTGCGGCCAGGTGAGCGTGTCGCCGCCGATGGCACGGTGATCGAGGGCCGCTCTGCCGTGGACGAGGCGATGCTCACCGGAGAGAGCCTCCCGGTGGACAAGGCCGAGGGCGCGCCGCTCTATGCGGGCACGCTCAATCACCAGGGCGCGCTCACGGTGCGGATCGCGCGTGCCGGTGATGACACCACGCTCGCGCGGATCGCACGCGCCGTCGAGGATGCTCAGGGATCGAAGGCGCCGATCGCGCGGCTCGCGGATCGGGTGTCTGCGTGGTTCGTGCCGGCAGTGCTCGCGATCGCCGCCGTCACGTTCGGCGCCTGGCTCGTCGCAGGCACCAGCGCGGATCTCTCCCTCGAGCGCGCGATCGCTGTCCTCGTCGTCGCCTGTCCGTGCGCGCTCGGCCTCGCCACGCCGGCCGCCGTGGCCGTGAGCACCGCCCGCGGCGCGGAGCTCGGCATCCTGTTCCGCGGCGCGACGGCGCTCGAGGTCGGCAGCTCGATCGATCTGGTGTGCCTCGACAAGACCGGAACCCTGACCACGGGAGCGCCGAGCGTGGTCCGCACGATCGGGCGCACGGTCACCGCGGACGAGCTGCTCCGCTTCGCGGCGTCGGCGGAGCAAGGCAGCGAGCATCCCCTCGCGCGTGCGATCGTCGACGGTGCCCGCGCGCGGTCCCTGGTGATGGCGCCGGCCACCGAGATCGTCGCCGAGGCGGGCGGCGGGATCACGGCCACCGTCGGAGGCAAGCGGATCCTCGTCGGTTCGCGGGAGTTCCTGGCACTCGCGGGCGTCACCCTCGGCGACGACGATGGCGACGTCCCGCCGGGCGCGTCGCTGTGTCATGTGGCGATCGATGGCATCCACGCCGGCCTCGTCGCGGTGGCCGATCCGCCGTCGCCCGACGCCGCGGCCGCGGTCCAGGCGCTGCGCGCACTCGGCATCACGCCCGTGATGGTCACCGGCGATCGCGTCGAGGTCGCACAGGAGCTCGGCCGCGCGGTCGGGATCGATCAGATCCACGCCGCGGCGCGCCCCACCGAGAAGGCCGCCCTGGTGCGCGCCGAGCGCGATCGCGGTCACCGGGTCGCGATGGTGGGCGATGGGATCAACGACGCGCCGGCCCTCGCGGCCGCGGATCTCGGCCTCGCGCTCGGCACCGGCACCGACATCGCCGCTGCGGCCGCGGACGTGACGCTGCTGCGCGGGGGCATCTCGGCGGTCCCGATCGCGCTCTCGCTCGCGCGCGCCACGCTCCACGTGATCCGGACCAACCTCGTCGCGGCGTTCGCGTACAACGCGATCTGCATCCCGCTCGCGGCGGCGGGCCTGATGTCGCCGATGCTGGCGAGCGCGGCGATGTCGCTGTCGAGCGTGTCCGTCCTGCTGTCGTCCCTGCGGCTGCGTCGGTGGTCGCCGCGCTGACCGGCGGTTGGGGTACGATCGCGGTATGCGCTGGCTCGTGGTGATCGCCCTGGTCGGGTGCGAGAACAAGGAAGCGGCGCAGTCGCCGCCCGAGGTCGACTGGCTGAACAAGCCCCAGTCCATGACCGGCGAGTTCTCCGCGAACCACGCCGAGCTCGGGACCTGGAAGGTCGCGCCGATCGGCTGCGAGGATGGTCGCGAGTACGGGTTCCAGGGCGTGCTGTTCCGGTTCGCGCTGCCCGCCGCGCCTCCACCGACCGCCGAGGCCACGCCGCCGGGCCCGCCGTCGCGCACCCCGGCGCTGCCTCCCGAGGAGATCCGCCTCGACATGGCGCGCGATGGCGACAACGTGATCGAGCTGCGCTACCCGGACCGCGATGCCACCGTTCGCAAGTTGCGCGAGCGCGAGTGCGCGTCGTTCACCGGCTCGATGGTCCGCCACGAGCTCGACCCGAGCGGCAAGCCGGTTCGCCTGGTCGGCAAGGGGACCGTCGATTGCCCGGCGTTCGGGCTGCACGTCAGCTTCGAGGTCGACGGCTGCCTCCCGAAGCGCAAGTAGCCGACCGAGCTCTCGCTACGCGCTCTTCGCGGCCTTGATCACGGCGACGACCTCGTCGTCCGAGAGGACGCGATTGCCACGCTTCGCCTCGCCGAGCACCACCGCGACCAGCTCGGGCGTGGCCTCGTAGCCACGCTTCTTCAGCCAGTACACGACGTTCGATTCGCCGGAGTAGTGGCCGATCTCGATCTCCTGCTCCTTGCCGAACATGCCGGCGGGGACGCCCGAGTAGATCCGATCCGCGAGCCAGGCATCGCCCTTCTTCTCGGCCTTGATGATCGCCGCCGCGTGGACGCCGGTGGCCGTGCGGAACGCATCGGTGCCGACGAGCGGGTACTGCGGGTGGATCGGGACACGGGTCGCCTGCGATGCGGTCTTGCACCACAGCACGAGCTTCGTCAGATCGTGATCCGGCAGCTCGCCGAGCAGCTTGAGGTTCAGCATGATCTGATC
>JAYVRN010000113.1:0-2449 GCA_043776275.1 Myxococcales bacterium
TCGTAGAACGATTGCGCGCCGACGACCTTGGCCGGGACGCGCGCCGCCCGCAGGTGCTCCTCGAGCACGCGCGACTGCGCATTGGTGCGGTACAGGATCGCGATCTCGCTCGGCGAGCGAGGGCCCTCGTCGAGCGCTTGACGGATCGACTGCGCGATGAAGTACGCCTCGCCGCGCTCGTCTCCGGCCTGGTAGACCTCGATCGGCTCGCCACCGCCCTGCTCCGTCCACAGGGACTTCTCGTGGCGATCGCGGTTCTTGCGGATGATCCCGTTCGCGGCGTCGAGGATGGTCTGCGTGGAGCGATAGTTCTGCTCGAGCTTGATCACCCTGGCATCGGGGAAGTCCCGATCGAAGTCGAGGAGGTTCCTCGGCTCGGCACCGCGCCAGGCATAGATCGACTGATCGTCATCGCCGACCACCGTCAGGTTCCGCGTGGCCTCGGCGAACTTCCACACCAGATCGTACTGGACCTTGTTGGTGTCCTGGAACTCGTCCACGAGGACCTGCCGGAACCGGACCGCGAGCTGCCGCGCCGGCTCCTCGAGCTTGAACAGCTCGAGCACCTTCAGCAGCAGGTCGTTGAAATCGACCGCGTTCTCCTTGGCGAGCTGCTGCTGATACATCGGATAGACGCGCTCGATCACGTCATCGAAGGCGCCGGTCAGCACCGTGCGCGGATCGACACCACGGTTCTTCGCGCGATCGAACCGCGACAGCACCGTCCGCGGCGAGACCTGCTCGTCGAAGCCGGTCTCCTTGAGCAGCCGCTCCACGAGCTTCAGCTGATCGGAGTCATCGAAGATCACGAAGCTCTTGGTCAGGCCAACGTACGTGGCGTACCGGCGGAGCAGCCGCGCGCAGGTGGAGTGGAACGTGCCGATCCACATCGCATCGGCCGCCTCGCCCAGCAGCTCGCGCAGGCGGTGACGCATCTCGCCGGCGGCCTTGTTGGTGAACGTGACCGCGAGGATGCTCCACGGCTCGGCGCCTTGCTGGACCAGCCGGGCGATCCGGTGGACCAGCACGCGCGTCTTCCCGGTCCCCGCGCCGGCGAGGACCATGAGCGGCCCATCGCCATGGTCCACGGCGGCGCGCTGCTCAGCATTGAACGGCGTGCGCTCCACCGACAGAGGCGTAGCACGCCGACCTGACAGCGGAGGCCTCGGCGGAGACCCTGCCGTCAGTCCGGCGGGAGCTGACCCTCGTGGACCTCGAACGCGTGGCCGAACTCGACCGAGCCAGCGAGCGCCATGTCGTCGGCGACCTCACGGGTGTCCGCCACCTCGAGGCGCGACACGATCGCCCCCGAGCGTGGGCCAGCGACGATCCACTGGGAAGGAGCCGGCGGGAGGCGCCTGACCTCGAACCGCGCGGGATCGTCGAGGAACCGCGCCACGCCGTCCGCCTCCTCCTTCACCGGCGACCGGAACACAGCCTCGGTGCTACCGACCTTGACCACTCCGAACCCCTCGCCAACGAACGGCAGGTGTTCGATGTGCGAGGTGCGGAGCCCCTTGAACGCGGGCGAGATCGTGCCCACCGCGGCCAGCAACGCCAGATCGATCCGCCCCGCCCGCACGCACACCGGGAACGAGATCTCGAACCCCGTGACCTCGCCACGCCGCTGCGCGGTGATGCTGAACGGCAGGCCGCTGCCAGGGTCACCGACCAGGCCCGTCCACACCATCACGTCCCCGCCCTGCTCCATCTCCGCGGTCTCCGGCTCATGCTCGAACAGCACCGGCAGGCTGGCGGCGATCCGCCCGTGAAAGAAGCCCCGCAGCCCGAGGCCGATCGGCGGATAGTCCTTGAGCCGGTCCTCGAGGGTCGCGATGGTCAGCCATTCGATCATTGGGCTCCGAGCATATCCCGCGCACCCGCCCGAAAACAGAACCGCCGGCTCGGTTGCCCGGCCGGCGTTGCGAATCAGGAGCCCGCGCGACTCAGAAGTTGAGGCGCATGCCGAAGTTCGCGTTGAGCGGCGAGTAGCGACCCGTGGTGTTGCGGTAGTTCGGGTTCTTGCCGATCGGCACCGCGGTCTCGTTACCACGGCTATCGATCGTCTTGACCCAGATCAGATCCTCGTACGTGCCGCCCGACACCGGGTTGGCGTTCTGCTCGGTACCCGACGTCGAGTTCGGGGCCGAGAGCTTGAACTGCGGCGCGTAGTTGTCGTCGACACCCGCCGTACCCTGGCGGTTGTAGATGTTGTGGAGGTCGACGAAGAACTCGAGCTGCATGTTCTTGCCAATGTTCCGCGCATAGATCAGGCGGAGGTCCAGGCTGTGCTCGAAGTCCGTGCGGCCGATCTGGCCACGCGGCAGGAGGAACGATTCGTTCGAGCCGTACAGGTAGTGACCGCCGAGGGCGTTGATCGGGACGCCCGACAACGCGCGGAGCCGCGTGCCGACGGTGATCTGACCAGCCTTCTTGAGGTCGAACGTGT
>JAYVRN010000114.1:0-8024 GCA_043776275.1 Myxococcales bacterium
GTGGCGGTGGCGTACCGATCGCACGGGTTGCGCGCCATCGCCTTGGCGACGATCGTGCCGAGCTCGCCCGGGACCGCGGGCACCGCTGCGGCGAGCGGCGTGGGCGGGCCGGCGAGCACGCGATCGAGCGTGGCCTGCGGCGTGGTGTCGGCGTGCGGCGGCGTGCCCGCGAGGAGCTCGTAGAGCACGGCACCGATCGCGTAGACATCCGCGCGCTCGTCGACCAGCTCGCCCCGCGCTTGCTCGGGAGCCATGTACGCGGGCGTCCCGACGACCTTGCCGGAGACGGTGGAGCACGGACCCGATCCCGACGACGGCACGTACTCGCCGGCCTCGGGCTCGGCGAGGTCCGTCTTGCGATCGCGCGCGAGCCCCCAGTCCACCACGATGGTCTCGCCGAACGAGCCGACCATGATGTTCGACGGCTTGAGATCGCGATGGATCACGCCCTCGGAGTGCGCATAGCCCACGGCATCGGCGACGGCGATCACGTGCGGCAGCAGCGCGAGCCGCTCGCGGAGCGACGTGCAGCTACAGATCTGCTCCTTGAGGGTCTTTCCCTCGACGAGCTTCATCACGTAGTACGGATCGCCGTTGGGCCAGCGACCTGCCTCGTGCACCGGCACGATGCCCGGGTGCTCGAGGCGCGCGGTGATCAGCGCCTCGCGCATGAACCGCGCCTCGTTCGAATCGTTGCGGCGCAGCAGCTCCTTCACCGCGACGGTGCGGCCGAGGCGCTTGTCCACCGCGCGCACCACACGACCGAGCCCGCCACGCGCGTGCTCGGCGACCTGCTCGTAGCGCTCCGGGTCATCGACCACGGCCTGGATCGGCGGCTGGCTGGGCTGCACCGGAGGCGCGCTCCGCGAGGACGGCTCGCGTGGGGCGAGCGTCTCGGTGCGATCCGGGACCGGGGGAGGAGGGGGCATCTGACCCTGGGGTCGTGGCTCAACCTGCCACGCCACAACGAGATTCCCATCTTGGCACCCCGGTTGACGAGGTCGCGATCGATTTCGGATGTTTCTGGCACACACGGTGGGTACAGTCCGCGCCCATGAGGATCTTGTTGGCCGCTTCAGTACTGGCGGCGTGCGGACCGGCGGGCCGTGGTGACGAGATGATCGATGCCGCGGGCATGGTCGGCGACGCACCTCCGGTGGTCGACATGTCGCGGGTCTACGCCCACAGCGGCGGCACCCTGTACCGCATGAATGCTCAAACGTTTGCAGCGGTTCCGATCGGCCCGATGGCCGGCATCGGGACGCAGAGCCTGACCGACCTGGCGATCGACAAGGACGATCACATGGTCGGGATCACGCTCGACAAGCTGTACTCGATCGACCCTGCGACAGGTGCGGCAACGCTCGTGAAGGATCTGTCGCAGTCCGCCCAGGGCTTCACCAGCCTGTCTTACGTCCCCGACCCCGCGAACTCCACGGCCGACATCCTGGTCTCCGCCAACAGCATGGGCGACGTGTTCCAGATCGATCCCTCGACGGGTGGCGCGACCAAGATCGGCAGCTACGGGATGGCTGGCACCAAGAAGATCGTCTCGAGCGGCGATCTGATCGGCGTCCGCGGCTTCGGCATCTACGCGACGGTGGACGTCGGCACCGATCCCACGGATTACCTCGCGAAGATCGATCCCGCGAACGGCTGGAAGGCCACGCCGATGCCGTATGCCACGATGCACGATGACGTGTTCGGCCTCGGCTTCTGGGGCGGCAAGGTCTACGGCTTCGTCGACGGCGGCCCCGGCGCGAACGACGGCAAGATGATCCAGATCGATCCGATGACGGGTGCGAGCACCGATCTGTCGTCGGGCAGCGTGCGCTGGTTCGGTGCGGCCGTCGCCACCGACGCGCCGATCATCCAGTAGCGCTCAGCTTGGCCCGGGCCCCGCTCAGCCCGCGAGCGGAGCGAGCAGATCGTCGAGGTCCCGCTCGGTCAGCGCGCCCGCGGCCTGGCCGCCGCGATCGAGGATCGCATCGGCGAGCTTCCGCTTGTGGCGCTGGAGGCCGAGCATGCGCTCCTCGACGGAGCCGGCGACGATCAGATCGTGGACGAACACGGGCTTGGTCTGGCCGATCCGGTGCGCGCGATCGGTGGCCTGCGCCTGCGCCGCCGGGTTCCACCACGGATCGTAGTGGATCACGGTGTCCGCGCCAGTGAGGTTGAGCCCTGCCCCACCCGCCTTGAGCGAGATCAGGAACACATCGGCGCGCCCGTTCTGGAACGCATCGATCGGCTTCTGGCGATCCGGCGTGTTGCCCGTCAGCGTGACGTGGCCGATGCCCTTGGCCAGCAGGCCCTCGGAGACCAGCCCGAGCATGCGCGCGAACTGCGAGAAGATCAGGATCCGCCGCCCGTCCGCGAGCTGGTTCGGCACGAGCTCGAGGAGCAGCTCGAGCTTGGCGCTCGTGGTGACATCGCGCGCCGCCTCGGAGGTCACCAGGCGTGGATCGCAGCAGACCTGGCGCAGCTTGAGCAGCGCGTCGAGGATCGCGATCGTCGAGCCCGCCATGCCGCGCGCCTTGATGTGCTGGCGGACATCGGCGTGCGCCGCCACGCGGATGCTCTCGTAGAGCTCGCGCTGCGCACCGCTGAGCTCCACCGCGTTGACCAGCAGGGTCTTCGCCGGCAGCTCGGGCGCCACCACGTCCTTGGTGCGGCGCAGGATGTACGGGCGCACGCGATCGCGCAGCGCCTCGAGGCGGACCTTGTCGCCCTTCTCCTCGATCGGCTGGCGGAACTGGAGCGAGAACTCCTCGCGGTGACCGAGCAGGCCGGGGTTCAGGAAGTCGAGGAGCGACCACAGCTCGCCGAGGTGGTTCTCGATCGGGGTGCCCGAGAGGCAGACCTTGTTGCTCGCATCGAGCGCGCGCACGGCCTCGGCGGCGAGCGCATCGTAGTTCTTCACCGCATGGGCTTCGTCGAGGACGAGCAGGTGGAGCGGGAGCTTCGCGAGCTCGTCGCGATCGCGGGTGACCATCGGATAGGTCGTCACGATCACGTCGAACGTGCCGAGCGTGGGGACCTGCGCGTGACGATCGGGGCCGTGGTGCACGGCGACATTGAGCGTGGGCGCGAATCGCTTGAGCTCGCGTTGCCAGTTGCCGATCAGCGAGGTCAGCGTGACGATCATCGCGGGGCGAACGAGCCGGCCCTGCTCCTTCTCGATCAGCACGTGTGCGATCGTCTGCAGGGTCTTTCCGAGCCCCATGTCGTCGGCGAGGATGCCGCCCGCGCCGTGCTCGCGCAGGTGCTGGAGCCACGCCACGCCATCGCGCTGGTACGGCCGCAGCTCGGCACACAGCGCCTCGGGCGCCACCACACCGGCGGTGCGCCGCGGACCCAGGGCGATCGCATAGGCCTGCTCGCGGAGCTTGGTGTCACCCACCCAGCGCAGCGGCCGGGTGCCATCGTGGAGCGTCGAGGACAGCTCGGCGATCAACGGCGCGCGGATCGCCGGCGCGCGGACCTTGGTGCCCTCGCGATACAGCTCGCACAGGACCTTGGCCAGCAGGCGGAGCCGTGCCGGCGGGACCGGGAGCCAGCGGCGCTCGTCCACGCGGACCGCGACGCAGCGGCGCGAGGAGCGCGTGAGCGAGGTCAGGTCGCCCGCCATATCGAGGAGCTCGAGGAGTGCGGGCAGAAGATCGATGCGGTGACCATCGATCTCGATCCCGAGCTCGAGGCCGAACCAATCGGGCCGCTCGGGATCCGGGAGGGCAGACGTATACATCGGGGCTTCGGTCGGGACGATCTGCCACGGGTACTCGGGATCGATCTCGACCCGCCAGCCCATCGCGCGGAGCTGCGGCAGTGCATGCGCACCGAACGCGCACATCGCGTGGACGTCGCCATCCACCGCGAGGACGTAGTCCACGCCGGAGCCGGGGCTGACCGCGCAGTCGTCGAGGTGGGCGAGCTCGATGGCGCCGAGGCCCTCGAGCACACGGGCAGCCTGGAGCTCGGCGTCGCGATCGCGGCCGGCCATCGCCGGCGCGGTCGAGCGGATCTTGCGACCGCCGTAGTCGAACTCGAGGCGCAGCATCGCGGTCTGGATCTCGTCGCCGTGGCGCGTGCCATCGTCGACGAACAACGTGTCCGCGAACAGCTTGAGGCAGGGCACGCAGCGCGCTGGCGCCGCGACTCCCGTAGGCAAAGACATCTGTCTGATCACCCTGCCGATCCGGAAGATCCGCGTCCAGTTTTCGGGCGCACCGAAGTTTCTTACCGGCACTGATCAGATGGCACGTGACGTTCCCGCCGCGTGCGGTTTGGTACGCTGCCCCTTGTGCCCCCGCGAACGAGCCTCCTGTTCACGTTCCGGCTGATCCCCGCGATCAGCGCGATCCTCGCGCGCAAAGGGATCGATGCCGGGGACCTGCTCTGCGAGACCGGGCTGCCCGCCGAGGCCCTGCGGGGAGAGATCACGGCGCCCCTCCATCGGATCCAGGCGCTGATCGAGCTCACCGCCAAGCGCCTCGGGACCGAGCTGTTCGGACTCGATCTCGCAGCGGGCCTCCCCGGCGGCGCGTACGGCACCGCGGAGTTCCTGGTCCGCAGCGCGCCCAACGTCGAGGCGAGCCTGCAGGCGATCTCGGAGTTCGCCGCCCTGATCAACCCGATCGGTCA
Source organism: Myxococcales bacterium (assembly GCA_043776275.1). Classification (GTDB taxonomy): domain Bacteria; phylum Myxococcota_A; class Polyangia; order Haliangiales; family Haliangiaceae; genus JABFXX01. Next base: position 4,642 of record JAYVRN010000114.1, read on the forward strand.
GTTCCGCTACGTGGCCGGCGACGCCGCGGGACGCCTCCACTACACGGTGGCCTCCGAGCGGGACACGCTCGGCGCGCACCTCAACGAGTTCACGATCAGCTACACGGTGCGCCAGTTCAGCGCCGTGCTCGAGCGGCCCCTGCCGCTCACCGAGGTCTGGTTCTCGCACACGCGCAAGAGCAGCGCCGATGAGGTCGCCAGACGGTTCGGCTGCCCGGTCCGGTTCCAGGCGGCGGACTGCGGGTTCGCCGTCGCCCGTGAGGCGCTCGCGATCGTGCCGCGCACCGCCGATCCGCTGCTGTTCCAGTTCCTCCATCAGCAAGCGCGCGCGCAGCTCGCCCGCGTCGGCCCCGTGGACATCGTGTCCCAGCTCGTACGCGTGCTCGAGACCCGGCTCCCGAGCGGCGACCTCGGCGCGGAGGCCGTGGCACGCGCGATGGCCACCACGTCGCGCAGCCTGCAGCGGCACCTCGCCGAGGCGGGCACCACGTATCGCGATGTCCTCATTCACATCCGCTCGCGCAGACGCGCCGAGCTCCGTGGTGGCGGCGTCGCCGAAGCGGAGATCGCGAAGCAGCTCGGGTTCTCGGATGCGCGCGCGATGCGCCGCTCGCTCGACGACGACGCCTGAGTCGCAGCGGACCGCTTGAGTTGACCCGCGAAGGCGTAGGTCTGGGGTCAGGGGACGAGGTTGATCGTCTGATCGCGATCGGGCGTGACAGTCTTGGTCACGCCGTTGCCACGGATCTCGATCGGCCGCGTGCGCCCGCGGAGCTTGATCGCTTGCGGGGTCTTGCCGGCCCTCACGCCATCGATGGTGATCATCGTCGGGCGCGGCGCGGTGATCGTGATCTCCACGCCGCCGAGGGCCTCGCCTTTGGCGGTGGGCTGACGCTGCATCACCATCACGACGATCACCACGAGGACGGCGACCATGACCGAGGTCAGGATCACCACCGCGACCTTTCGCGAGGGCCGCGCGGGCTCTGCCGCCGCAGCCGCCTGCTTCGCGGCCTTCTCGGCGACCCACGCCGGATCGAGCTCCGGTGGCGCCTGGTCGACAACCTCGGTCCCGCAGATCGGGCACGGGGTCCCCGGCGCCGGACTCTCCTTCAGCTCGTGATCACACTTCGGGCAGCGAAACATCGTTCCTGCAGCGACGGTATCCCCACTCCGCGCCCCTTGCTATGGTCCGCGCCATGTCTACCCCCGTTCGTCGCGTTGCGGTGCTCGGCGCAGGTGTCATGGGCGCCGGCATCGCCGCCCACTGCGCCAACGCAGGCATCCCCGTGGTGCTGCTCGACATCGTCCCCCCCAAGGCCACAGCCGAGGAGAAGAAGTCCAAGGCGGTGCGCGATTCGTTCGCCACCGGCGCGCTGGACAAGCTCCGGAAGTCGAGGCCTGCCGCGTTCACGCACCCGCGGAATGCGGTGCTGATCCAGACCGGCAACTTCGACGATGACCTCGAGCTCGTGAAGGACTGCGACCTGATCATCGAAGCGATCATCGAGCGCCTCGACATCAAGCAGGCGCTGTTCGAGAAGCTCGAGAAGCTCGCCGCGCCGCACGCGGTGATCGCGTCGAACACCTCGGGTCTGCGGATCGCGGACATGGTGGTCGGACGCGGCGAGACGTTCCGCAAGAACTTCATGATCACGCACTTCTTCAACCCGCCGCGGTACATGAAGCTCCTCGAGCTGGTGGCCGGCGCGGACACCTCCCCCGAGGCCAAGGAGCGCGCGGAGCAGTTCGGCCGCGAGCTACTCGGCAAGGGCATCGTGTGGGCCAAGGACACGCCGAACTTCATCGGCAACCGGATCGGCCTGCAGTCGATGATGACCACGATCCACCTGATGCTCGAGCGTGGCCTCACGCCCGAGGACGTCGATGCGATCACCGGCATCCCGATGGCGCACCCGAAGAGCGCCACGTTCCGCACCGCCGATGTCGTCGGCCTCGACACCGTCGGGCACGTCGCTGCCAACTGCTACAACACGCTGACCACCGACGAGGATCGCGACACGTTCAAGACCCCCGCGTTCATCACCACGATGATCGAGAAGGGCATCCTCGGCGACAAGACCAAGGGCGGCTTCTACAAGAAGCAGGGCGACACGATCACCACGCTCGATCCCAGGACCGGCGAGTACCGCGCGAAGGGCGGCGATCCGGAGATCGCGAAGGCCACCAAGGGCCTCGCCCGGATCGAGGATCCGAAGGAGCGGCTGAAGAAGCTGGTCGCCACGCCGGGCCCGGTCGGTGAGTTCGCATGGACGGTGCTGTCGCGCTCGCTCGCGTACTCGGCGCGCCGGATCCCGGAGATCACGGAATCGATCGAGGCGATCGACAACGCGATGAAGTGGGGCTACGCGTGGGATCTCGGACCGTTCGAGACCTGGGACGCGCTCGGCTTCGTCGAGACCTATGATCGGATGAAGAAGGACGGCGTCGCCCTCCCCGCCTGGGTGGACACGATGAAGGCGGCGAATGCCACGTCGTTCTACGGCGAGGGCAAGCTGTGGGATCCGATCCGCGGTGAGCTCGCGCCGCGCAAGCTCGATGCCCGTGAGGTCACCTGGGAGGTGATGCGCAAGGGCGGCGCGCCGGTGCTCAAGAATGCCGGCGCCGAGGCGTGGGACCTCGGGGACGGCGTGCTCGGCCTGACGTTCAAGACCAAGGCGAACTCGATCGACTCCGACGTGATCAAGATGATCCACGACGCCACCGCGCGCGCGGAGCAAGACTTCGCCTCGATGGTGATCTGGAACCAGGGCGAGTTCTTCTGCGTCGGCGCGAACCTGTTCGCGGTGGTGATGGCCGCCGGCGCCAAGCAGTGGGACCAGCTGCGCGAGATGATCCGCGGGTATCAGTACGCCACGCAACGGATGAAGTACGCCACGGTGCCGGTCGTCGCCGCGCCGTACAACATGACGCTCGGCGGTGGCCTCGAGCTGTGCTTCGGCAGCGATGCCGTGCAGGCCGCGAGCGAGACGTACTCCGGGCTCGTCGAGGTGGGCGTGGGCCTGATCCCCGGCGGCGCGGGCACGCTGAACATGCTGTGGCGTTCGCTCGAGGCGGTGCCCGAGGGCGTGGACATCGACACTTATGCATTCGTGACGCAGACGTTCAAGAACATCGCGCTCGCGAAGGTCGCCACGAGCTTCGAGGAGGGCAAGTCCTTCGGCTACTTCCGGCCCACCGACGGTGTCTCGTTCGATCGTGCGCGCCAGCTCCACGAGGCCAAGCAGCGCGCGATCGGCCTGTCCGAGAGCGGCTACCACCCGCCGATCCCGCGCGCGTACGTGCTTCCGGGCGAGAACGGCATCGCCACCCTCGGCATGATGATCGACACGCTCACCGCGGGCGGCTACGCGCGCGCGCAC
>JAYVRN010000115.1:0-8004 GCA_043776275.1 Myxococcales bacterium
CTCGGCGCGCTCGCCGGGCTCGCGTTGCACCGGTTCGTCGGCTGCCGGAGCGGAGCGTGCCCGATCTGGGCAAATCCGGTCAGCTCCGGGCTCTACGGCGCCCTCCTGGGCTTCTTGCTCGGCAGTGGCTCCTAGATGAGCTTCTACGCTCGGCACATCCTCCCGTTCCTGATCGAGAAGGCCGGTCGGAGCCACGCGATCCTCGACGAGCGGCGGCGCTGGGTACCTCGGGCGCACGGCGACGTCCTCGAGATCGGCGTCGGGTCCGGACTCAACCTCGCGTTCTACGATCGCATCCGCGCGCGCCACGTCACCGCGCTCGATCCCTCGGCACCGCTCCTGGCCCGCGCCGCACCTCGGGCACGCGCGGCGAGTGTCCCGGTCGAGCTCGTCGAAGGCGACGCCGAGCGGCTGCCGTTCGCCGACGCGAGCTTCGACTCCGCGGTGATGACGTACACGCTGTGCAGCATCGCCGATCCCGCGCGCGCACTGGCCGAGCTCCGGCGCGTCCTCCGCCCCGGCGGGGAGCTGTTGTTCGTGGAGCACGGCCTCTCGGACGACGCCGCCACACGTCGCTGGCAGCGCCGCATGACGCCGCTGTGGAGGCGCGTCTCCGGGAACTGCCACCTCGATCGCGACGCGGGTGCCCTGGTGCGCGCGGCCGGCTTTCGATCGGACGATCTGACCGCGGGTGCGACCGCGGGCGCGAGCTGGCTGAGCTTCACGTACCAAGGCACGGCGCGTCCCAGCGCGGCCTGAGCGGCAAAGGCGCCGTCGGCGCGGCTTCGACTACCCCTGCGCGGCAAACGTAGTATCACCTGCGAATGTCCTCGACCGGTCCTCTCGTCGTCGCCGCCCTCTCGGGTGGGGTCGACAGCGCCACCGCAGCCGCGCTGCTGGTGGAGCAGGGGTATCGCGTCGTCGGCATGACCATGCGCCTCTACGACGCGCGTGGCACCGCCGCGTCGTCCGGTGGTCGGTGCTGCGGTCCGCGCGATGTCGAGGATGCCCGGGCGGTGTCCGCGCACCTCGGCATTCCGTTCTACGTGGTCGATCTCAGCGCGGAGTTCACGGCTGCCGTGGTCGAGGACTTTGTCGAGGCGTACCTCGCCGGCGAGACCCCGAACCCGTGCGTGAAGTGCAACCAGCACATCAAGTTCACGCCGCTCCTCGAGCGCGCACGAGCGATCGGCGCCGACGTCCTGGTCACCGGCCACTACGCACAGATCGTCGACGACGGCGCCGAGGTCAGCCTGCACCGCGGCGTCGATGCCGGGAAGGATCAGTCGTACTTCCTGTTCTCGATGCCGGCCGCGGAGCTGCCCCACGTCCGGTTCCCGCTCGGCGGCATGACGAAGGACGAGGTCCGCGGCCACGCGCTCCGGCTCGGCCTGCCCAACGCCCAGAAGGCCGAGTCCCAGGAGATCTGCTTTGTCCCTGACGGTGACTACGCCGGCTTCGTCTCTGCGCAGGCCTTGAAGCGCGGACGCTCGCTGCCGGTCGCGGGCGCGATCGTAGATGCAGGTGGCGCGGTCCTCGGCCGCCACGAAGGTACCCATCGGTTCACGCTCGGCCAGCACCGTGGGCTCGGGAACCTGAACACGAAGGACAAGCTGTACGTCACCTCGATCGACCCCGCACGGGCCGAGGTCACCGTCGGCCCCAAGGTCGACGCCGAGCGCAGCCACCTCGTGATCCGCGATCTGCGGTGGCTCGCCCCGCCGCGGAGCTCTCTGACCGCCAGCGTGCAGGTCCGGCACCGTGGCACCCCGATCGCCGCGGAGATCACGTTCGAGGGAGACCGGGCCCACGTGCGCCTGTCCGAGGCCACGGTCGCGGCGCAGGGCCAGGCCGCCGTGATCTACGACGGAGACCGCGTCATCGCGGGCGGGTGGTTGGCTGGGCCAGCAGCGCCTTGATCTCGGGGATCTCGACGTAGGCCGCGCGCCACGCGGGATCGATCAGCGCGTCATGCTTGCGCTTCGCCGATAGCCGGCCGCGCTCGCGGACGATCGCCGCGCGCTCGTGCTCGTGGTTCGCCAGCAAGACCTCGTGGCAGGCCATGTAGACCTCCTCCTCGGAGCCCTCGAGGACCTTCTGCTGGTCGAGCATCGCGAGGGCACGGTTGGCGAGCTCGACGGCCTCCGGCAGCCGGCCCCCGATCCGCGCGACCGCGAGCGCGTGGCGGGCGGTGCCCTGGATCGCGTAGCCGACGAGCGTGGCCTGTAGCGCAACGGCGGTGCCGTCGGCGGCGTCCTCGATCGCCGCCGCGAGCGCGCCGCGGCGGAGCTGCGCACCGGCACGCGCGACCAGCGCATTGGCTTCGAGGTAGCGCGCTCCGAGCCGACGTGACTCGCCGAGCGCCTCGTCGAGCATGTGCATGCCTTGTTGACCGCCGCGCCGGAGATCGCAGATGCCCGCATAGATCATGCAGTCCGTGCGACTCCAGCGGGATTGCGTGCGAGACAGGATCTCGATCGCGGCGGCGAACGTGCCCGCGGCTTGATCGTAGAGCCCGACCTCGAGCTGGATGATGCCTGCCACGCTGAGGGCATCGCCCTCCCGGGCGCGATCGCCATAGCGCTGACACAGCTCGAGCGAACGCCGCGCGGAGGTCATCGCGGTGGTGAAGTTACCGAGGCACATCTCGATCACGGCGACGTGGTTCGTGACGATCCGTTCGAGCCACGGGTCGCCGGTCTTGTCGATCAGCGCCACCACCGGCTTGTAGGCATCGCGCGCGGCTGGGTAGTGGGCGCGCATCAGGTGGATCCGGCCGCGCCCGATCATCGCTGCCATCTCATCGGTCAACGCGCCGATCCGGTGGAATAGCTCGCGTGCATGCGTCACCACGACGAGGGCCTCGTCGTAGCGCCCGAGCCTCTCGAGGATCTCGCTGCGGATCCGGAGCGCCTCGCCGCGCAGCCGATCGTCGCCGGCCGCGATCGCGTGATCCTCCGCCACCATCGTGGCCACGCTGGCGTTGGCGTAGTCGCCCCAGCGCAGCATCCGCTGCGATCTCCGGATCGCCACGTCCGCGAGCCGCGAAGGGTCGCCCTCGCACAGCCGCTGCAGATCATCCAGATCGCCCGGATCGGACTGCAGGTCACCCTGGAGCCGGTGCGCCTCCTCGCGTCCGGCGAGAGCCTCGCGCCGGCGCGCGCGCGAGGTCGGCGTCGGGGGCGCTGCGCCGAGCTCGCGCTCGAGCACGAGGGTCCGGGTGAAGCAGCCGATCGCGGCCGAGGCATCCGAGGCGGTGAGCGCGAGCCTGCCGGCGCGCAGCCAGAACGCCGCGGCGCCGGCGGGCTCGCCTCCGCGCTCGAGGTGCTCGGCGATCACGGCAGGGGGCTCCTCGCGACCCGCGAAGAACCGGGACGCCAGCAACCTGCCAACGCGCGCGTGACTCTCACGCTGTGCGCGGGCCGACAGGGACTCGTAGACCACCTCACGGACGAGCCCACGCGCGAAGTGCAGGTCGCCCTCGGTGGCGCTACCCGCGCTCGCCGTGCGCACGAGGAACCCGGCCTCCACCAGTTCGTCGAGCTCGGCGTGCAGGGACTCCTCGTCGAGCAGCTCCTCGAGGATCCGGATCCGGATCGATCCACCCAGCACCGCTGCGAACCGCAGCGCGGTCTTGGCCTTGGCGCTCAGCCGATCGATGCGCGCGGCCACCACGTCTCGCGCGGACGCGGGCACCTCGCCGCCGGCCTCCCGCACTGCCTGCGCGAGCTCCTCGACGAACAGCGGATTCCCTCCACCACGCGCGAGCACCGCGGCGATATTGAGCGGGGTCGCGGCCTCGCCGAGACGCTCCGCAACCAGCGCGCGCAGCTCGCCTCCGACGAGATCTCCGATCGTCAACACCACATCGACGGCCGGCGGTGCGGGCCCCTCAGGGCGCGCGGTGAGCACGAGCAGCTCGGGGCCGGCGGCGGGAACTGCCAGGGTGTGGCGCAGCACCTCGAGGCTCGCACTGTCCGCGAGGTGCACGTCCTCGATGATCGTCAGCTGCGGGCGAGCGCGATCGGCCATCGTCGAGCGAAACGCTGCGAGGCCGGCCGAGATCCGGGGCCGAAGGTCCGCGACCTCGGGCGCACCGATGCTCACGCCGTCGCGGAGCTCCATCGCGCGATCGAGATCGAGGGCGACCTCACGCGCGCGCTCCGTGGGGACGCCTGCCTTCCCCATCAGGTGGAGCAGCCGTTGAGCGACCTGCTGCCGTGCGGCACGCCCTCGCGCGGGAGGTAGCCCGAGCGCCGCCTGGTAGAGATCGATCACGAGCGCGAACGGCGCCAGGTGATGGGCCGGGCTCGCGCCCGTCGAGGTCACCCGCGTCGGGGTGCCGCTGGCGATCCGGCGAGCCACCATCTCGGCGATCAGGCGGCTCTTGCCCGTCCCGGCGGCGCCGCTGACCATGACGACGAGGCGGCGATCGGCTGCGATCGCCCGCTGGTACCAGACCTCCAGCTCCATCAGCTGCGCGGTCCGGCCGATGAACTTGCCGCCGCGCTCGAGCATCTCGCGATCGCGCTCATCGAAGGTCCGCGGACCGACCACCTCGATCACCTTGCTGCGACGCGCGATCCGGCGCGACGATGGCACCTCGCGCAGCGCGTACAGCCCGCTGGTCAGGCGCCCGGTGGTGCCCACGAACAGCGGCCGATCCGGCGCGGCATCGTGCGCGAGGGCGAGCGCCTCCTCCGATGCATCGGCGGGGATCCGCGCCGCTGCGTCGGGTGTGGAGCTCGCGGGCACTCCGGTCCGCGCCCCGACGCGCAGCACGATGCTCCCGCTCGAACCACCGTCGCCCGTGAGCGCGATCATCCCCGTGCCTGGCTCGGAGGCATCGCGCGCCATCGCCGCGGCGTCGAGCGCCCAGCCCATCGCGATCGCCACGTCGTCTTCGCCGGCGACCTCGAGGCCGAACGCGATCATGAGGCGGTCATCGTCCTGCGCGGTCACCACGCCACCGCGCTGATAGGCGAGCTCCGCGAGGCTACGCGTCAGCGGCCGGAGGACCTCCGGCGGGGCTCCGGACAGCACGCCCGCGACGACGACCGTGCGCCGTCGCTCCGCGAGCACGCCCGCCGCGAGCGCTCCCAGATCGTCATCGATCGGCTCGTCGACCAGCCCGTCTTGCTGGGCCGCGACCGCATTCTCGGCCTCGACCTCGAGGCTGTCGTAGCTCGTATCTTCCGGGGCACCTGCGAGCGGATAGCTGTGGTGGGTGACGTCGTCGTCGAACCGGAGCGCGGACGGCGCCTGACCGGGCGCGAGTTGCAGCGCCTCGTACGAGGGCCGCACGAACGCATCGGTGGGGACGGTGGGCTCGCGATTCTGGAAGCTCGCGAAGTTCGGATCATCGGGCAGTGCATCCGCGAGGCGACCGACGCCCGCGACGGTGCCCTCGTGACCCCAGCGTGTCGAGGTCGCGGTGGGCTCGAGGTAGCGCGGGCCGGTTCCACTGACGGTCGCTTCGGGCCGCGGCGGCGCCGCCACGGCGGTGGCGGTGGCTTCGTAGCGCGAGACCGCGGTGGTGCTTGGCTCCTTGCCATCGAACCGCGCCGCGTCCCCGAACTGCGGGTCCGCGAACCCCGGCGTGCCTTCGCCGAAATCGCCGCCCTGTACGGGGACGTTCGCGAGCGACTGGGTGATCGAGCGCGCTGACGGTCGCATCGGTGCGCCGGCCATCGAGCTCGACGCCGTGGTCGGTTTGGGAACACTGACCGACGTCACCTCGGGCTGCCACGGGATTGCCGCGGTGCTCGGCCGGGTCTCGAGATCCGAGAGCCACGTCGCCAGGGCGCGCGCGCCCGCGGCCATCGCGCTGCGCGTACACGCCTGCCCGAGATCCGCGGCGGTCCCGCGCGCCGTCGGCTCGCGCGAGAGCGCCAACGCGACGGCATCCGCGATCTCCTTGGGGACCTTGTCGTTCAGCCGATCGATCCGCGGCGGGTGCGTGGTGCGGACCGCCTCGAGGATCGCCTTCAGGTTGGGCCCGCGATACAGCGGCAGGCCCGTGAACAGCTCCCACGCGATGATGCCGAGCGCGAACACATCGGCGCCCGCTGTCGGTGGTTCGCCGAGCGTCTGCTCCGGCGCCATGTATCGCGGCTTGCCGCGCAAGCGTCGGCGCTCGAGCGCGGAGGCGAACGAGGCGCGTGCGATGCCGAAGTCGAGGATCTTCACGTAGCCATCGGTCGACAGCATCACGTTCGACGGCGAGACATCGCAGTGCACGATCCCGAGCGCGCCGCCGTAGCCGTCGGTCTTGCGGTGGGCGTAGTCGAGCCCGGCCGCGACCTCCGAGATGATGTAGGCCGACACCGGGATTGGAGGCATCAGATCGCGGGACACGGCCTGTCCCATCGAGGTCCGCAGGTCCTTGCCCTCGATCAGCTCCATCGCGAGGAACAGCTCGCCATCGGCCTTTCCGAAATCGAACACCTGGACGATGTTGCGATGCGTCAGCTCGACAGCGATCCGCGCTTCGTCGATGAAGCTGCGGATGAACCGGCCCTCGCGCGCCGAGTTGGGGAGGATCCGCTTGAGCGCCTGGATCTTCTCGAACCCGGCGATCCCGACGGTCTTGACCTTGTAAACCTCGGCCATCCCGCCCTGCGCGATCTTCTCGAGGACGTGATACTTCCCGAAGCGCTCGCGCAGCGCGTCCACGGCTCCAAGGGTACCATGGCTCGTGCCCGACTACGCAGCGCTGGAGGCCGTGCTCGGTCACACCTTCCGTGAGCGGGCGTTCCTCGAGCAAGCGCTGCGGCACGCGAGCTGGTGCAACGAGCAGCCGCAGGCCTCGCTCGACGCCAAACCCGGCGCCAAGCTCGAGGACAACGAGCGCCTGGAGTTTCTCGGAGATGCCGTGCTCGACCTGGTGGTCGGCCACCACCTGATGACGCGCTATCCCCAGCTCCGGGAGGGAGAGCTGAGCGTGACCCGCGCCCAGGTGGTCAGCGAGGCCGGCCTCAGTGAGGTCGCGGCGCAGCTCGGCCTCGGGCAGTGGCTCATGCTGGGCAAGGGCGAGGAGAAGAGCGGCGGGCGGACCAAGCCCTCGATCCTCGCCGACGCGTTCGAGGCGATCCTTGCCGCGGTCTATCTCGATGGCGGCTTCCATGCGGCCCAGGACATGGTGTCGCGCCTGCTCACGCAGCGGATCGAGACCGTCGAGTTCAAGGGCTTCTACGACTTCAAGACCCGACTCCAGGAGACCTCGCAGGCCCGGCTGCGCGCCACGCCGACCTACCGCGTCGTGCAGGAGCAGGGGCCCGACCACGACAAGCGGTTCGTCGTCGCGGTCACGATCGGCGAGGACGAGTGGGCGAGGGCGGTCGGCAAATCGAAGAAGGAAGCCGAGCAGATGGCGGCCGCCGAGGCGCACTTCCGGCTCGAAGGCTCCGACGTGGGGATCCGACCCAAGAAGAAGTGAAGGTGGTCCTCGGCGACAGGCTGCGAGGACAGATCCTCAGCCTGCGCGGCGCGTGCGCGTCAGCGCCAGCACATCCTCGCGGGTCGGCATCGCCGCCCACGGACCGAGCTCGCGGAGTGAGAGTGACGCGGCGGCGGCGCCGAGCTCCATGCAGCGGTGGAATGGCAGCTCGCTGAGCAACGCCGCGGCGAACGCCCCGTGAAACACGGAGCCGGCGCCGTAGCTGTCGAGCAGATCCTCGGTCGCGAAGGCGGGGCAGCGCACGAGCGTCGAGCCATGCCGGCCGATCGCGCCTTGCTCGCCGAGGGTGATGACGACGGCGCGCGGTCCCAGGCCGATCAGCTCGTCGAGCGCATCGGTGAGCTCACCGCGGGGAGCCAGCTCGCTCGCCTCGCGCTCGCTGGCGATCAGGATGTCGCACATCGAGATCAGATCCGAGGTGCCCTCGCGCAGCTCGCTGACATCGAAGATCACGGGCAGCTTCGCCTTGCGGGCGGCCTCGGCGACGATCAGCTGCTCGCGCGGCTCGCTGCCATCGATCAGCAGCGCCGCGGCACCGTCCAGCG
>JAYVRN010000116.1:0-7984 GCA_043776275.1 Myxococcales bacterium
CTCAGCTGCTCCAGGAACGCCTTCGCGTTCAGGTGGCCGCGGCCGAGGAAGTAGATCGCACGTTCGACAATCAGGCCGATGACGATGGCCAGAAAGAACGTGTTGACGATGAAGAAGGGCCCGCCCTTTTGGAAGAGTTCACTTAGCCAGCTCATCGGTCGTTCCTTTGCCTCCGCGCGGGCCTAGGCCCCCAGCGCTGCTTGCGAATGTTGTAGCGAGACCGTCAATACCGCGTCAAGCAAACCGCCCGGGCCAATCGCGGAAATCACTCTTGCCAAACGATGACTTACTGGCACCGGCAGCGCCAGATCGCCGTGCAAGTTACTCGTGAGGCACTCGTTAGTTGTTCTGGGCGCCCTCTTCGATCCACCGGGTCAACGCATCGAGCTTCTGGCAGCAGGTCACCACCCCACCGGCGTTCTGGGGCATGTAGCCGATCGAGGGAGGGGGCTCGGTGAGCGGTGGGTCGAACTGGGCGGGGGTGAGCTGCCGCATCATGACCAGCAGATAGCTCTGAGTCGGCATCATCGGGACGACCATCTTGGCCTTGCCCGTCAGCGTCGGGCCCGCGGCGATCTGAGAGTCCACATTGACGAGGCCCGCGAAGGCCTTGGTGGGCGAGAGGTCGAGCCGCCCCGCATCGGTCATGGCGCCATTATGACATCCGGAGAACGTGCACTTGTTGAACACGTTGGCCTCGATCCACGCGAGATCGGAGTGCTGTGCAGCTTCCGTACAGGCGACGACGGCGGTCTCGGCGCAGGTGCGGCTCGAGTACTCGACGGGATCGTCGAGCGTGATCCGGCAGGCGGAGATCCCGACGAGCAGGAGCACGGGGACGATCACGCGGCGGCGCGACATGCCGGCGAACCTATCACGCTACAGGCACGCGAGTGACGCGCACTTGACCGCTGGCGTGGGGAGTGTGGGCGGCGGCACGAGGTCATCGAACGACCGGATCTGCGGCCCCGAGAGGAACCGGCTCGGCTGGGTGCCACGCACGAACGGCATCCACACGGCGGCACCGGGATCGGCAGAGACGCCGGCGGGATCGCCGCTCCACGGCTCGACACGGGCGAAGCTGACGTTCGGGGGCACCGGGAAGTCGCGGATCGCGGTGCGCGGATGCGCCTTCTGCATGAACTCTACCCAGATCGGCACGGCCACGCCGCCACCGGTGATCTTGTCGCCGATCGGCGTCGAGTCATCGCGGCCGATCCAGACGGCGGCGAGGAGATCCGCGGTGAAGCCCGTGAACCAGACATCGCGATAGTTCGCCGACGTGCCGGTCTTGCCGGCGGCGGGACGGCCGAGCGTGCTCGCGTAGCGCGCGGTGCCGCGCTGCACGACACCCTTCATCAGGTTGATCGTGACATAGGCGACCTCCGGGGAGATCACCTGCGGACCGAGCGGGGCATCCCGCAGATCGTCGACGACGCGGCCGGTGTTGTCGGTGACCAGATCGTAGAACCGCGGCGTCACGCGCCGGCCACCCGAGGCGATCCCCGCGTAGCCCGCGGCGATCTCGAGGAGGGTCAGGTCCGGGGTGCCGAGGCTGATCGAGATGTGGCGCGGGATCGGGCTCTGGACGCCGAACCCGCGCAGCACCTCGATCAGGCGATCGAGGCCGAACGAGACGACGAGCTGGACGCTGATCGTGTTGAGCGAGAATGCCAGGGCGGTCATCAGCGTGACCTGGCCCATGTACTTGTTGTCGTAGTTCGCCGGCGTCCACACGCCGGTGGCCGTGGTCACCGAGAACGGTCCATCGGTCATCCGCTCGACGGGCGTCTTACCGGCCTCGAGGGCGGCGGCATAAATAAACGGCTTGATCGACGAGCCGACCTGCCGCTTGGCCTGGGTCGCCCGATTGAACTGGCTCCCGGTCCAGTCATAGCCACCGACGATCGCGCGGACCCGGCCGGTGGACGGCTCGATCACCACCATCGCGCCCTGGAGCACGGGGCGCTGCGCCAGCGTGACGGACGCGCCGTCGGCGGCGAGGCGGACAGGGAGGAGATCGCCGAGCTTCGCGGGCTCCGAGGTCTTGTCCTTGCGGAACGCACGCACGTCCTTCGCATCGACGTCGGCGAGCGGCAGCCGCTTGGGGCCGAGATCCACCGTGACGCCGAGCCCGGACTTCGGGAGGTCGACGATCATCGCGCCATAGCGCTGCTCGGGGAGCAGCTGGTCGGCGAGGGCGCCGGTATCGTCGGTGGCGCCGGTGAGTGGATGCGCTGGGCCCCCGGTCCAGGTCCCGCGCAGCGCCTGGGCGAGCGTGCCGATCGGCCCGCGGAAGCCGAGCCGGCGATCGAGGCCCTCGAGGCCACGGCGGAGGGCGTTCTCGGCCGCCATCTGCATCCGCGTGTCGAGCGTGGAGTAGAACTTGAGGCCACCCTTGAACAGATCGTGGTTGCCGTACTTCTTGGTCGCGATCTGCCGGATGGTCTCGACGAAGTACGGCGAGGCGAGGTGGTTCAGATCACTCTCGTCGACCAGCGAGATCGGCTCCGCGAGCGCGGCCTGATACTCGGCGTCGGACAGGTACTGGTCCTCGCGCATGTGCCCGAGCACGTACTTCTGGCGCTCGCGCGCGAGGGCCATGTTGCGGTGTGGGGCGTACTTGGTCGGCGAGGCGACCAGGCCCGCGAGCATCGCTGCCTCGGCGACCGTGAGGTCCTCCACCTCCTTTCCGAAGTAGGTCTGCGCGGCGGCGCCCACGCCATAGGCGCCGTGACCGAGATAGATGTGGTTCAGGTAGATCGAGAGGATCTGGGCCTTGGTCAGCTCGCGCTCGAGCCGCACGGCGAGGATCAGCTCCTTCATCTTGCGGCGATACTTGAGCGACTTGCGGAGCTTGTCGTATTCGGGCGGCGACAGGCCCAGCGCTCCCACCTCCTCCTCGCCGACGAGCAGCGTCTGCTTGATGATCTGCTGCGTGATCGTCGAGCCGCCTTGCTTGATCGCACCGTCGGAGCGGAAGTTGGTCCAGGCGGCGCGCGCGATCCCCAGGAGGTCGAAGCCCTTGTGCTTGTAGAACCGGCGGTCCTCGGCCGACAGGAAGGCCGCCGGGACGTGGGGCGGCATGCGCTCGAGGGCGATGATCCGGCGGTTCTCGATCGAGAACGCGCCGACCTCTTCTCCGTCGGAGGACAGCACGACGCTCTTGCGGTTGGGCTGGTAGTCGAGGAGCTCCGACAGGTCCTGCGGGAGCTCGTCATTGATCGTCGTGACCGCGAGGTAGATCGAGGCGGCGCCCAGGGAGGCCCCATAGAGGAGCAAGAGGAACGCCAGGCGGAACACGGACAGGCTCCGCAGCCGGCGACGGCGGCGTCGTGGCCGGGGCCGATCAGCAGCAGGCCCCTTGTCCTTGGCCACGGTATGCTCAGTCTATGAGGTCTTGGCGCGGAGCGCACGCCACCGTTGCCGTCGCGTTGATCGCGATGGCCGCGGGCGCCCTGGCGCAACCCACGGCGCCTGCGGGCCCCACCGCACCTACGGGGCCGACCGCGGACGCCGCCGTTCCAGCTCCCAAGCCAGCGGGGAGCTCATCGATCGAATCGAGCGATGTTCCTGACCTCCGACCGGGTCCAGCGAAGTTCGCCGTCGCGCCGTTCGAGAACCACGCCGGCGTCCGCGCGTTCGATTGGCTGATCGCCGGTGCCCCGTTCGAGATCGCCGAGAAGACCGAAGGCGTGCTCGGCCTCGAGGCCACGGGCGGCCCGCTGTATGTCGGCGCCGAGCCGGTGGCCGGCGAGGCCAAGGACGTCGTGGCGTTCGCGGCGGCCCGCGGCGCGACCTGGGTGGTGACCGGCTGGGTCGAGCGGCCCAACTGGGAGCTCAAGCTCGTGGTCACCCTCTGGAAGGTCACCGGCGCGGTGGCGACGGTGACGCAGGAGGCCCAGCGGCGCGGGTTGGTGCCCACCTATCACAAGCTCCTCGGTGAGGCCGTGGCGGAGGTGTGGACGAAGGCCGGGATCAAGGTCGATGCCGAGGCCGCGGCGCGGCTCGAGCGCCCGCTCGCGACCGACATCTACGCGGTGACGCTGCTCGGGCGTGGGCTCGGTCACTTCACCGGGGCGCTGTCGCCGAACACGCCGACGGATCCCGCCGCGGCGAAAGCGTTCCGTGACGGTCAGCTGAAGCTCGCGGAGCACGATCTCGAGCGCGCCGTGTTCATCGATCCGAAGTGCTTCGAGGCGCAGCGCGCCGTCGGCGAGCTGTACAAGCTGATGGCGGCGCGGGGCGGGGACCCCAAGCTCAACGCGCGCGCGGCAGGAAAGTTCGCGTACGCCAATGACCTCGCCCCCGAGGATCTGTCGTCGTTGCGAGCCGCGGCGATCTCCGCAGCGGATGCAGGCAAGCACGATCTGGCGAACATGCTGTTCCGCAAGCTGGTGACCTTGCGGCCGTGGGAGCTCGACGCGCGCTATCAGCTCGGCGCGGCGATGTGGCGGACCGGCGATGCCGCAGGCGCCGAGCATCAGCTGACCCAGGTCTCGGCCGCGCAGCCCAATCACCTCCGGGCGCGACGCGTGCTCGTCCTGATCCACGCCTCGCGCAGCGATACGCCCAAGCTGGTCGCCGAGCTCGAGGCGATCGCCGCCCGCGCGCCCGCTGACCTCGAGGTCAAGGCCGAGCTCGCGACGGGCTATGGTGCGCTCGGCCGCTGGGATCGCGCGACCTCCACCCTCGAGACGATCGCCGCCGCGCGCGCGCCAGATCTCGCGCTGCTCATGCGGATCGGTGACGGTCATCGGCGGCTCAAGGATCTCGATGGCGCGCTCGCCTGGTACACGCGCGCCCAGAAGCTCGCGCCCGACTCGAGCTTCCCGGGCTTCGCACACGCGCAGGCGCTGCTCGACGCGGGCAAGCTCGTCGAGGCGTCGCGCGTGTACACGGCGCTCCAGAGGTTCAAGGACGATCTGCCGGCGGCCGAGCAAGCACTCGGCGCGATCGCCTTGATCCAGGGGCGCGCGAACGATGCGGCGTGGTACCTGCGCCGCGCCGTGCGCGAGGCCCCGCGCAGCCTGCCGGGCTGGCGCACGTTGATCGCCGCGGAGCTGGCCCGCAAGGATCACGCGCTCGCGCAGACCGAGCTCGAGCGTGCGCGCGTGGCGTGGCCCACCGACGGGATCCTGCACTACCTGGCGGGCGTCGCGTTCATGCAGGCGGAGCAGAAGCGCGAGGCGCGGCTCGAGCTGGTGGCCGCGCTCGCCGCGCTGCCGACGTACACGCCTGCGCGGTCGGCGCTCGACGCGCTCGATGCGGGTGGTGGCTTCGCGCTGGCGTATGTCCCCGAAGTGGTGCGCCCGTGGGGCGACGCCGAGGCCCTACAGGACACGCTGGATCGGTACGCGCTGACGGCGACCACGATGGCCACGGTGCGCACCGCGTACCAGGCGCAGCTGCTCGCGCTGCTCGGCGCACTCGGCAAGGGACCGCTGGCACCCGGCAAGGGGCCGGCCGTGCGGTCGTGCCCGATCGGTCGCGTGGCGCCGATGTGGGCCGCGGCGCAGGCCGAGCTCAGGCGATACGAGCGGCTCGGTGTGGATCTCGAGGCGGGCTTTCGCTACATCGCGCGCCACGATGATGCGGGCGCGATCGGAGGGTTGCTGCCGAACGGACGGACGCAGCTGATCTCGGCGAAGAAGACGTTCCGCACGGCGCTCGCCGACATCGGCGAGCTGCGCGGCGAGTTCTCGCGCGGCCTCGGGCCGGAGCTGCGCGCCGTGGGCTGCAGCGATCGTCTGCTCGCGGCCGCGGTGGCGAGCCCCGATCGGTACCGGGCGATCGTCGAGGATCGGCCCGAGGAGATTCCGACCCAGGCGCCACCGCGCGCTCGGCCGCGCGCGACGTTCTATGTCGACAACACGCGGTGCCCGGATCCTGTCGATGTCTGGATCGATGGCGCCCAGGTGGGGCAGGTGGCGCCCGGACGGCGGAGCGCGCTGGTCTCCGATGGTGGCGAGCGCACGCTGTGCCTGCTCGGCCCCGGCAGCGCGCAGTGCGGCGATCGCGGCACCGTGCGGCAGGTCTATCTCCACGACGGGTGGAGCGTGACGTTGCACTGCCCGAAGTAGCGTAAGGTTGCGATGGTTTGCCCGTCACACCCATGCCGCAGCTGTGGTTCGCGTCGCCGCGTGTGTTGCCGCGCGCGGAGAAGCTCCACGGCCGCGTGGTCGTCCTCGATATCGCGTTCGCAGCCACCGTCGGGACCAGCGTCTCGTTCGACCTCGTGACGAAGCCGTTCCTCGATGGGCTCGGCAGCAGGCTCGCGGCGTGGGTGGATCATCACGATCACGAGCGCCACGTGCAGTTCGCCGGCGATCCGCGGTTCGTGCTGGCGACCAAGGCCCAGCACGGCGCGTGCCCGGAGATGGTGACGGCGGAGCTCGTGCGCCAGACCGGGCCGATCGATTGCATCTGCACACACGTGGATCTCGACGGGCTGTACGCCGCGGCCAAGTGGATCACGGGCGGCGTGGAGCCGTATCCCGGCGCGGACGAGGATGCGCGCGCAGTGGACACGCGCGTGGGCACGCCAGGACCTATCGCCACCCGGATCGATCGCGCGCTGCGCGCGAAGTTCCGGGACGATCAGCTGAAGCGCGCGGTGATCAGCTTCCTCGTCGAGGGGCGCAAGCCCGGGGTCCACGATGACGTGATCCGGGAGGCGGCCGTGGAGTTCGATCGCCGCGATGCCAAGACCGTCGAGCTCGCGAAGCGGTTCACGATCCGCGGGCGCGTCGCCGTGGTGGACACCGCAGGCTCCTCGGGGCAGTTCGACAAGACCGATCTGCTGCTCGCGGGGCAGGCGAGGGCCCCGGTCTCGATCGTGCGCGATTCGGGGATGCTCACAATCGCGGCGGCGTTCGATTCCGGCTGGGACTTCGTGGCGATGTTCGCGATCGGTGGCGGGATGCCGACGCGCGTGACGATCCCCGAGACCCGCCTCGACGACGTGATCGCGAAGATCAACGACGCTCCCGAGCCGGTGCCGCGCGTCGGGGGGAGCGGAGGATCCGAGGAGTGACCCGGCTCGCGCTGATCGCCGTGCAACTCGAGATCGATGCCGACGTGACGTCGACACCGGAGCGCTATCGTGCGCACCTCGAGACCTCGGTCGCTCGCGCGGTGGATGCGGCCGGCCCCGCCGATGCCCGCGTCGTCGTGGTCCCCGAGCTCGCCGGGCACCTCGTACTCCTCGCGCTCGCGCCTCCGGCGGCGCACCGGGCGAAGACCCTCAGCGCCGCCCTCGGCGCCGCGGCGGTACGGCGGCCGTTCGACGTGCTGCGCGGTGTGCTGACGACCCGCCTCCTCGATCCGCGACACGCGGTGCTCGCGGCGCTCGCGCCCGATGGTGAGCGGTTCTGGCGCGGGGTGTTCGGCCCGCTCGCACGCAAGCACGGGCTCTATCTGGTCGCAGGTTCACACCTCCGGCTCGGGCCCAACGGTGATCTGACGAATGCCTCGTTCCTGTTCGCGCCCGACGGGCGGCTGCTGTCGACCACCGACAAGGTCAACCTCGTGCCCGGGATCGAGGATCGGGCGCCGAGGGCGCTCGGGCTCGCGCGCGGGGACGCCGATCGGCTGCCGATCGTCGATGCGTCGTTCGGGCGGCTGTGCACGCTGATCTGCTACGACGGGTTTCGCGAACCGCACACCAGCCTCGAGCGGTTCGTGCCGCTGGGGCCGCGGCTCGCGGCGCGCGGTGGGGTGACCGTGGTCGCCAACCCTGCCGCGAATCCGTGGCCGTGGCACGAGCGGTGGATCCACGCCGAAGCCAACCAGGCCGACGAGCCCGCGACACGCGAGGAGCAGTGGCAGCGCGAGGGGCTGCCGGCCAGCCTGGCCGAGATGCCGTTCGCGCGCTGGGGCGTGACGGCGCATCTGGTCGGGCGCGTGCTCGATCTGCGGTTCGATGGGCAGTCCGAGATCCTCGAGCGCGATGCGCGTGGCGTGCGGAGGATCGCCCGCGCCG
>JAYVRN010000117.1:0-7981 GCA_043776275.1 Myxococcales bacterium
ATCGATCGTCACCCGGCGCTCGAGCAGGACCGGCCCGGTGTCCATCCCCTCGTCGAGCTGCATGATGTCGACGGCGGTCTCCGGATCTCCGTGGATCACGGCCCACTGCACCGGTGCTGCTCCGCGGTAGCGAGGGAGGATCGACGCGTGGACGTTGATGCAGCCGCGCGGCAGCGCCTCGAGCACGGGCACCGGGAGGATCTTCCCGTACGCGACGACGACCGCGAGCTCGGCGCCGGTGGCGACCATCGCGTCGCGCAGCTCGCCGGTCCGCGCCGACCGTGGCTGGATCACGGGGAGCCCGAGCTCGGTGGCGCAGACCTTGACCGCGGGCGCGGTGAGCTGGCTGCCTCGCCCCGCTGGCTTGTCGGGCTGGCTGACCACGAGCGCCACCTCGTGGGTGGCGGCGAGCGCGCGCAAGCACGGGACGGCGAACTCGGGCGAGCCCATGAACACGACGCGCACGGCTGCGATCTACCACCGATCGCCCGAGGCGGATACCGCGCGCGGCTACTCGACGAGGTTCGACAGGTAGGTCTGCCGGAGGCGATCATCGCGGAGCACCCGGAACGCCTCGTCGAGGACGTGCGCGATGTCATCGAGCTCCTGCGCCAGCTCGCGCCGCAGATCGTTCGGGAACGAGTCCGTCGAGAAATCGCGGCGGGCCGATTGGTAGGCGCGCCGGATCTCGAACCCGGTGGCGTCCCGGCGCACGCCGAGGAGCGCGAAGTAGTCCGCCTCGCTGACCAGCTCCCAGCGCGCCCGCACGCGCTCGCGATCGATCGCCAGATCGGTCTCGCCGACCAGCGCCAGGGATTCATCGGGCACCTCGGTGTCCGTGCGCCGTGCGGTGGCGAGCCCGAGCACGCACAACCCCCAGGCGAGCGGGAGCACATCGGCGACGTCGACCCCCGCGGTCCGCGCCACCGTCGTGAGGTCCGCCGCGGCATCGAACGCGGCGAGCGCGCTGCGCTCCTCGATCGCGAGATCGCCCAGGTTGATGATCCCACCGAGTCGCTCCCGATCGGGGACCTCGATCACCGTGGAGGGTGAGCCGATCAACCGCTCGAGGCTCGTACGATCGAGCTTGCGCCGGATCCCTTCGAGGATCAGCGCCGCCGGGTGCCGCGACAGCCGGATCCGCTCCGACGACGGCGTGGCATCGAGCGCGACGTGGTACGTGCCGCGATCCCACTGGAACAGCGAGTACACGATGTCCTCGACGTGGCGACGCACCGCGGGGAGCAGCTCGCGCCGCTTCAGGTAGCCGAAGTCCACGAGGATCTCGCCCATCCGGCGGCCGGACTCGGCGACGACGGTCTGGCAGCGCTCGTACTGCGCTGCGGTGATCTTGCCTTCGCGCACGAGCAGCTCGCCCATCCGATCGCGCGGCTCGCTCGACGACGCGAACACCGGCCGGCCCTGATCGAAGAACACGACCTTCTCGACGGGCTCCTGCCGGAACGCGATGCGCCCCGTCGACGCCTGCGCGAACATCTTCGCGAGCAGCATCGCCGCATCGGACACGCCACGCTGGACCTCGCCGTGATCGGGCAGCCCGCGCTCGCGGATCTGAGTATCCCAGCTCCCGGGGGAGGTCGTCAGATCGCGGATCTCGCCGGAGCGGTGGTGTCGCGCCTCGATCTCGGTGTTGCCGCGCTCGAGCGCGGGCTCGTCGCCGAGCGAGGTCAGATCGATCTCCGTGTGGTGATCGTGACGCGGCCCCACGTCGACCGCGGGGGACGAGGCAGCGTCGCCACCCTGAAACAGACGCTGCGCCATCATCGACATCTTGGCGCGGAGCTGGCGCGCAAAATCGCGCCCGTCCTCCGCCACGTGGCCAGCGGCCACCGCAGGCAGGGGCGTGTTCAAGGCCCCGGGCAGCTCCTCGAGGATCTCGATCCGGGGCGAGCTGACCTCTCGCCGCGAGGTCTCGTGGCCGAGCACCAGATCGTCATCGAAGTCATCGAGCCCGAGCTCGTCGTCCGCGCGGCTCGAGACCTCGGGGCGCGGCTCTCCCGCGAGCAGCTCCGCCAGCGGCCGCGCGCCCGCCCACGGATCGGTCTCGCGCGCGGAGGTGACGTGCGATTCGAGCGCCGGCGGTTCGGTGGGCGGGAGCACGGACGGAGCGGCCACCGGCGACGCGGGCTCGGGATCCGGATCGCGGATGATCAGCGTCGGCTCGCGCACGGGCGGCTCCGGCGCCGCCCACGGGCTCTCGCTCTCCTTCTCGCGGAGCTCGGACGTGGTGCCCGGCTGCCAGACCTCGAGCGGCGCCGGCACCCCGGTAGGTGCCTGCGAATCGGTGTGCCGCCGCGGCTGGATCTCCATCGGTGGCGGCAGCGGCTCGGCATCGTCGTCGCTCGCGTGCGTCGCAGCGTCTGTGGCGGCGTCCGACGGCGTTTCGACTGCCTCCACCACCACCTCCTCCACCACCTCCTCGTCCTCGAGGATCTCGACGAACGAATCCGCCAGCGCCGCCCAGCGGTCGCGCTGTGCCTGCCGCTGCGCGGCGGTCGGATCTACGTCGGGGACGAGCTCGGGTGCGCCAGGAGGTGGCGCGGTGCCACGCACGAGCACGATCGTCTCCAACGCGCCCCCCACCGCGAACCGCAGGGCCTTGGGCACGACCGGGCTCACCACGAAACGGTCGGGCGCGAGATCCAGCGCATCGAGCGCCGTGCGGATCGGTCCGTCGCCGTCGGCATCCCCGATGAGGACGATCGCGACCTCGGCCCGCGGCACCATCCCCCGCAGCGCCTCGACCAGCGCGCCGGCGTCACCGGCCTCGAGGGTGGCGGTGACGACGCAGACATGGGGTCGCCGCGCCTCGAACAGCTCGACGGTGTCATCGCCGCCCGTGGAGCGAAGGACCTCGATCGTGCCCTGCGGGAGCGGCTCGGCGAACACCTCGGCGAGCTCGTCGACCCGAGGAGGATCGGCGACGATCAGCACGCAGGGTACGGACGTGGGGTCAGTCACGGTCAGTCACGGTCAGTCACGGCTCGGCACACGGCGAAGCAGACGCACAGTCGGGGCACAAAACGGCACAGCCTGGGCACGCAGCCCGCCCCGAGTATACAACGTCGCCGCCGGCCGGCTGGCGGGCGCGGCCTCCGGCTCACAGCGCGGACACGGGATCGACGTCGAGCGAGGCGCGCGGGTCCTTCGACGGATCCCCGAGGGGCAGGCTGCGCGCGACCTTCCGGAGCGCATGGCGATCGGGGCTCCGGAGCAGGATCTGCCAGCGCGTGCGGCCCCGCAGGCGCTCGAGCGGCGCCGGGGCTGGTCCGAGGACATCGACCACGCCACCAAGCTGTGCCGCGGCCGCCTGAGCGATCTTGCCGAGCTGCTGTGCGGCAGCGGCGACCGCGTGCGGATCCTTGCCATCGATCCGCACCGCGATCAGCCGGCCGTGCGGCGGATAGCCGAGCTCCTGCCGGGCGGCGTACTCCGCCGCGAAGAACTGGGCGTAGTCGTGCGCCGCGGCCGCGACGACGGCCGGCTCGGTGGGGCGATAGGTCTGGATCAGCACGCGCCCGAGCCGATCGCCGCGCCCCGCCCGCCCGGCGACCTGCGCGAGGAGCTGGAACGTGCGCTCGGACGAGCGGAAGTCCGGGAGGTCGAGCGCGGTGTCGGCGCACAGCACGCCAACCAGCGTCACGCCCGGGAAGTCGTGGCCCTTGGTCACCATCTGCGTTCCGACCAGGATGTCGGTCTCGCGACGCGCGACGCGCCCGAGCACGACCTCGATCTTCGGCCCGGTCGCGACGTCGCGATCGAGCCGGGCGACCCGCGCCTTCGGGAACGCCTCCGCGAGCGCCGCGGCGACCCGCTCGGTGCCCAGGCCCTTGCGCTCGATCGAGGCCGCCTTGCACTTCGGGCAGGTCTCGGGGATCCGCTCGAGGTGGTTGCAGTAGTGGCAGCGCAACCGATCGCTGTGCTGGTGATAGGTCAGCGAGACGGAGCAGTTCGGGCAGCGGAACGAGTGCCCGCACGCGCGGCACAGGATGAACGTCGCGAACCCTCGACGGTTGAGGAACAGGATCGTCTGATCACCCGCCGCGAGGGTCTCCGCGATCGCCGCGCGGAGCGGCGCGGACAGCATCCCCTCCCCGTCCGGCAGATAGGTCCGGAGATCGATGATCTCGACCTTGGGCATCGGTCGAGCCATCGGGCGCTCGGTCAGCCGGAGCAGCCGGTACGGGCCCTTCTCTGCGTGCGCCGCGGTCTCGAGGCTCGGCGTGCCCGAGCCGAGCACGCAGACCGCGCCGTTGCGCTGGGCGCGGACGATCGCGACGTCGCGCGCGTGATAGCGCACGCCCTCATCTTGCTTGAACGAGCCATCGTGCTCCTCGTCGACGACGATCACGCCGATGCCCTCGAGCGGGGCGAACACGGCCGAGCGCGCACCGACCGCGATCCGCGCGTCCCCGCGGCGCAGCCGGGACCACTCGCCGAGCCGCTGCTGATCGGACATCCCCGAGTGGAGGATCGCGACCAGATCGCCGAACCGCGCGCGAAACCGCGCCGCGAGCTGCGGCGTCAACGAGATCTCGGGGACCAGGACCAGCGCGGTCTTGCCCTGGGTCAGCGCCTGGGCGATCACGCGCAGGTAGACCTCGGTCTTGCCGCTCCCCGTGACGCCGTGGAGCAGGAACGGCGTGAACGGGCGCTTGCCGTCGGGCCCCGGCGGCGCATCGAGGGATCCGGCGATCTCCGCCACGGCGTACGCCTGCTCCGCCGTCAGCTGCGGCGGCGCGATCACCAGCATGTCCGCGCCGGTCTCGACCGCATCGAGCGCCAGCTCGCGCTCGAACAGCTCGACCAGGCCCGCCTTCGCGAGCTCCCGCAGCGTGAGCTTCGCGCCGGGGACCTGCTGCTCGATCGCGTCGAGCGTCAGCACCGCGCCGGTCGCGAGCACGTCGATCACCCGCACGCGCTTGAGTGACTTCGCCGAGGCCGCGCGGGCCTCCGCCACGTCGCCGACGAGCCGTGCCACGCGCTCGCGCTTGAGCTTGACCCGCGCGTTCGCGCGCTGATCGCGCAGCTCGGCCATGCCATCCGTGATCAGCGCATCGAGGATCCGGCGCATCCCCGCGTTGGCGCCGGCGAGCGGCAGCTCCCCGCTGGCGAGCCGCGCGAGCACCACGCGCTGCTTCGCCGGCAGCGCGGCGCCAGCGCCATCTGCCACCAGCCGCCCGCGCTCCGTGAGGGCGAACACCTGCTTGGACTTGATGCCGCTCCCCGCGGGGAGCGCCGCGCGGAGGGCCTCGCCCGGCGGGGCCTCGTAGTAGTCCGCGATCCACAGGCACAGCTCCACGAGCTCGGCCGACAGCGCGGGGTGCTCGTCGAGCACTTCGCTGAGATCGATCGGCTTGACGCCCTCGGGGGCCGGCGTGTTGGTGCGGACCACCACACCCGTGATCTTCTGCTTGCCGAACCGCACGAGCACGCGCGAGCCGACCGGCGCCCGGCCCGCCAGGTGCGGCGGGACCCGGTAGTGATACCGGCCGGGCACGGGAAGCGTCACGCAGACCTCGATCAGCTCGGGATCAGCGCTCATGGCTGCCCGGGATCGGATCCATGTGAGCACCGCACCCGCGCACCGTATCATCTGCATCGGACATGGCCGAGCACCGCCCGTTCCCACCCTCGGCCCGCCGCCGTGCCCTCGCGCGAGCCGCGGGCCTGACCGCGGCGAGCCCGATCGTCGTCGGGGCCGTGGCCTGGATCGGTGCCGTCGTCGCGGTCCTCGCGTTCGGGCGCGCGGTGGCCGCGCGGCTCGGGGCGTGGGTGGCGGCAGGATGCGGCGGCGCCGCGGCGTCCTCGCATGCCCCAGCCAGCTCTCAGCCGGCGCCCGGATCGCCCGCCGCGCCATCGTTCGGCACGGGCGTGGTCGCCGAGGTGCTGACCCTCGTGGCTCCGCTGTTGATCGCCGTCGCGCTCACCGCGTTCGTCGCGCACGCAGCACAGACCCGGAGCCTCTGGCTCCCCCGCAGGAAGCTCCGCGGCGCTCCGGCGCTCGAGAGCTCGCGCGTCCAGCACGCCGGGCTCGGCGTCCTCGGCGCGATCACGATCGGTGGGATCACGTTGATGTGGCTGTGGGCGATCGCCCCGCGGCTCGGCGCATTGGTCCACGAGCCCCGAGCCGGCGCCCTGCTGGTGGTCGGCTTCGTCGCCACGCTTGGCGCCGCCTGGGTCGCGCTCGGCGCCCTCGATGCGCTGCTGCGCCACGCCGACCTCGCGCGCTCCGTGCGGATGACCGCCGCGGAGAAGCGCGAGGACGAGCGGATCGCAGGCGCCGACCCGCGCTGGCGCCGCCGCCGCGCCGAGCTCGGACGAGAGCCTTCGCAGCGCGACCTGCGCGATGCGGTCGCGGGCGCGTCCGTGGTGCTCCTGGCCGATGGCGTCGCGGTCGCGATCGCCTGGGATCCTGTGCGCCGCCCGATCCCGGTGCGGACCGCGAGCGGTGACGGTGCGCGCGCGACGCAGCTCCTCGCCCTCGCGCGCCGTCACGGCATCGCCGTCCACCGCGATCCGGAGCTCGCACTCGCGCTCGCACGTGGTGCCGGGCCGGTGCCCGAGGCGCGCTGGGCACGGCTCGCGGAGATCATCGCCGCAACCAGCCGACGCGGTGCGAGCATCTGAGCGTCATGGCCGAGCTGCACGCCCAGTTCCTGTCCCCCGCGGAGGTCGCCACCCTGTGTGCCCTCGCCGAGGCGCAGACCTCGGGCTGGGCGCCCGGGCGCCAGCACACGGGCTACGAGATCCTGTCCCTGCGCGCCCCGACGGCCGCGGAGGGCCGGAACGTCACACCGAAGGTCGCGCCGAACGTGGCCACGCTCGTGACGCGCGCCCTAGCCTTGATCGGCACACCGTTCGAGGACTACTGGGACGTCTACTTCATCCGCTACCTCGATGGCGCTTACATCCCGCCGCACACCGATCCGGCGCAGCACGGCCGGACCCACCGTCGGCTCAACGCCGTGCTCGCCCAGGCCCCGAGCGGTGGCGAGCTCCTGATCGGCGGCGTGCAGCTCGAACTCGCCGTCGGCGACGCGGTGCTGTTCTGTCCCGACCGCGAGGTTCATGAGGTCAGCCGCGTGGTGGGGCCGCGCCTGCTGTTCTCGGTGGGCGCGTGGGTCTAGAGAACACGCCGATCAGAAATGTTGACTTGGACGTCGACGGTGAACTTGAACTTGAACACCACCTTGGACGTTACCCATCGACGCAATCACGCATCTTGGTGAGCATGGCGACGATGCCTTCGAGCAGATCGATGCCGCGAGCGTAGGTCGCTTCGTCGACCAATTTCATGACCGCATCCTGTCCAGTGCGGCTGCGGACTCCATCGCCGAGCCGCGAGCGTGCGTGTAGAACCGTATGCCCTGCTATCGTCCAGGGCGTTCCGGGGGCGGACCAACCCATTGACGACAACGTCCAAGTTGGTGTTCAGGTTCAGGTTCAGGTTCAGGTCAACGCCAACTGATCGGCATTGGGTCTAGAGCCTGCTACAGCGCGCCGCGGATCAACGCTGCGATCGCCACGGCGAGCGTGGCGACCAGCGCCGCGGTGATCATCACCAGCGCCGCCGGCACCGCCGCCGCGACCGGTGCGTGCGTCCCGGCGCGCCCGGCCACGCGGACACCCGCGCCGATCGCGAGCTCGACGACCGCCGCGGTGACCAGCCACGGGATCGCGAGGGCCACGGCCTGGGGCACGAGCCCCCCGAGCGCGGCCAGGATCCGAGGCTGCACGGTGGCGATCGCCGGTGTCGCCTGGAAGCTGTCGACGATCGAGGTGACCAGCGTGACGTGACCATCGATCCCCACGAACACCGCGCCCGCGAGGATCGCGAACAGGCTCGCGTACGGCCCCTGACGCGCGGACAGCGTGCCGTCGACCAGGCGACCCGCGGCCCCTGCGGCGAGCAGTGGGATCGCCGCGAGGAGGCCGAGCGTCGCACCGACCACTAGCT
>JAYVRN010000118.1:0-7977 GCA_043776275.1 Myxococcales bacterium
GGTCAGGCGAGCGTCATCCACGTCGGCTCCGTCGCGGGGATCATCGCCCTCGGCACCGGCGTGGCGTACGGCGCGGCGAAGGCGGGGCTCGCTCAGGCCACGCGCACGCTCGCGCTCGAGTGGGCGAGCGTTGGGATCCGCGTCAACACCGTGGCGCCCTGGTACACCCGCACGGATCTGGTGGCCCCGGTGCTCGCGCAGCCCAAGCGGCTCGAGGCGATCCTGGCGCGCACGCCGCTCGGTCGCGTGGCCGAGCCGATCGAGGTCGCCCGGGCGATCGTGTTCCTCGCGCTCCCGGCCGCGTCCTACATCACCGGGCAGTGCCTCGCCGTCGACGGTGGGATGTCGATCCAGGGCCTCCCGTACGCTCCTGCATGAGCTGGCACACAGCTCGATAGATCCGCGCTGGCCCTGACACGTTTCAAGTACATGCGCCTCGCCTGCCTCGCGATCCTCGTCGCCCTGGTCGCGGTGGTCACGCCGGCCGCGGCCCGGATGCCGGTCCAGCTGCCGCGGCTGACGCTCGCGCCGCTGACCTGGGAGCACAACGTGGAGCAGGCGCGGACCGCACTCACGCGAGCGAAGATGGCGCCCGTGTACAGCGAGGACCGACGGTACATGGCGATCACCCGGGCTCATCCGTACGTCGAGCACACGAGCGAGCCGGGGTTCTCGTTCGTGCCGCGCAAGGGCTGGGTCGGCCACGCGCACTTCGTGTGGGACGCCGTACTCAAGGACTACCAGATCGATCGCATCGGCGAGCTGGCCGAAGGGCTGTCCCGCGGCGCACTCGACGACGAGCTCGCGGCGCTGACCAACCGCTATGGCGAGCCGCACACGAGCAAGGCGGGCGAGCGAGCCTGGCACCAGGCCGGCACCACGCTCAGCGTTGCCTGGAACACCAACGCGAAGACCAGGCGCTCGTCGCTGTCGATCGCGCTCCGCCTCGATCGCGCGCCCTAGCGCACCGCCCAGGTCGTGGCGGTCGCGGCCTGCGGCGCGTCGGAGCTGACCGTCAGCTGGTACGCGCCGTAGAGGATCGCGCCCACGCCGACCGCCATCATGCCGATGCCGATGCCGCCGACCAGGCCATCGGTGTTGTACTCGTTCCGATCATCGGTGCGCGTCTTGTACGTGAGCAGCCCGCCCGCCACCGCGAGCCCCGCCCCGACAGCGATCGTCGGGCCCGGCCCGGTGAGGTGGATCTTGCCGTTCGATCCGATCTGGCCGGCGCAGCCGCCGAGCGTGGCCGTGACGAGGAGGGTGGCGAGAAAGCTTCCGCGGAGCAGCGAGCGCTTGGTGGTGTTCATGGGCTTCAAAGACACCCACGCAGACCGCGCCGAAACCCTGCAGAGCTCCAGATTCACGAGGATCGACGACCAGTTAGCGGATGTCGAGACGAAGGGGGTGCCTCTGGTCAGCGGATGTTCGCGGCGAACCATGGGGACAGATGCGCACTCATCCTCCGGATCTCGTCGAGCGTGCAGCCGAGCGCCGTCGCGTAGCGCACGATCTGCTGCGCCTCCTCCTCGGAGACGTGCCCCTTCGCGAGCACGACCTCGATCGCGTCCACGACGATCATCGCCGCGAGCTCGCCGGGATGCAGGCGATTGTCGCCGCGGAACGGACCACTCGCGTTCCCGATCGCGTCGGCGAGCGCGTTTGGATCGAGCGTCTCGGCCAGGAGCAGATCGTCGAGGTTCGCCGGGTGTCCCGAGCGTGCCTCGAGCTTCTCCGCGAGGCGCGCGCCTTCTTCCAGGCCGATCTCGCCATCGGCGCGGACGATCGCGACGAGCGCCTGCGCGTACAGGTGCGCCGCGCTCTCGTCGAGCCGCCGCGTGTCAGCGGCCACGGAAGCTTCCGGGCCGCCGCTCGACGAAGGCGCGCAGTCCCTCCTGGACGTCCTCGCTCACCATCAGCGGCTGGAGATCGGGGAGCAGCCGCGCGGCCGCGGTCGCCTCGGACTCGGCGAGGGCGTGGCGCGAGGACGCCAGCGTCGCGTACACGCCGAGCGGTGCCTGCGCCGCGATCTGCTCCGCGAGGGCGAGCGCGCGTCCGAGCTGCTCGCCGGGCTCGACGACTTCCTGCACGAGACCGATCCGCAGCGCCTCCGCGGCATCGAACTCGTCGCCGGTGAGGAGCCAGCGCATCGCGTTCGCCCAGCCGACCTCGCGCGGGAACCGCAGCGTGGCACCACCCACGGGATAGATCCCGCGCTTGACCTCGATCTGACCGAACCGCGTGGAGCTCGCGGCGATCCGCACATCGGTGGCGAGCAACAGCTCGATTCCGATCGTCAGGCAGATCCCCTGCACCGCGGCGACGATCGGCTTGCCGAGCTGAGGTCCGGTCAGGCCGAGCGGATCGAGCCCGCCCTCCGGGATCGGGAACTTTCCCGACTGAAACACGCTCGTCCACTGCACGAGATCGAGGCCGCCGGTGAAGTGATCGCCCTCGGCGTGCAGCACGCCGACGCGCAGCTCGGGATCGCGGGCGAGCTCGCCGTACGCGCGGCACAGCGCTTCCCACAGCGGCAGATCGAAGGCGTTGCGCTTGGCCACGCGCGCCAGGCCGATCAGGAGGACGTGCCCGCAGCGCTCGAGGCTGACTGTTCCGATCGTCATCTGCGGCGAACCGTACCGCGGGTGGCAGGTCCAGTGGCCAGGTCCAAGGGCCGCACTGGGAACCAAATGCCTGAACACAAGTGTGCGCACCGGCTGCGCAAGTTGGCGTTTGCACAGTACGCGCATGTTGGGATTTGTGGCCGCAGAGTTGCTTGGTGTCCGGGCATGCGCTTCACCTGGATCCCTCTCGCGACGCTGCTCACTGGCGCGTGCACCACCGAGATCGCCGAGCCCGAGGGCCCGGGCATCGACGCGTACATCACGTCGTTGCCGTATCTCCCGGTCGCGCCTTCGCAGGTCGATCAGGGGCAGCGCTCGGCCGAAGCGCGCGAGGGCGACTACTCGTGCACGCGGCAGAACCTGAAGGAGACGCGCCAGTACGACCGGATCGTCGCGTATGCGGCGAACTCCGATTCGATGTTCCCCGGCGCGATCATCAGCGCCGATAGCGTGCTGACCGGGCTGTTCACGCAGCAGGTCCTCGATCGCGCCCCCGAGACCATCTCGGTGAGCCTCGAGAACCTCGGCGGCAAGAAGAGCGCGCTGATCGCGAACCCGAGCCTGTCCTCGTACCGCGAGGCGCTCACCGGCGTGCTGCAGCAGGAGATCACCGGCTCCACGCCCGCGAACCTCGCCTCCGAGATCGAGGAGGTCCACTCCAAGGAGCAGCTCGACATGGCGCTCGGCGTCCAGGCGAGCTGGGGCCTCGGCGTGGCGAGCCTCAAGACCAGCTTCGATTGGTCCAAGCAGGAGACCCGGTCGCGCTACGTCGTGAAGTACACGCAGGCCTACTACACGGTGGATCTCGATGCGCCGCAGTCGCCGAGCGCGCTGCTCGCCCCGACGGTGCAGCTCGCCGACGTGCAGGCGAAGATGGACGAGACCCGCCCGCCGGTCTACGTGTCCTCGGTCACCTACGGCCGGATGGTGCTGTTCACCTTCGAGTCCGAGTACTCGGCCTCCGAGATGGGCGCCGCGCTCGAGTTCGCATACTCCGGCGGCGTGGACGTCAAGGGCGACGTCTCGGTCACGTACAAGGACATGATCTCGAAGTCGAAGATCACGGCGTTCATCCTCGGCGGGGACGCCGGCAGCGCGGTGAAGACGATCGACAGCTACGAGGCGCTGATCGCCTTCATCAAGAGCGGCGGCAACTACTCGCGTGAATCGCCCGGCGCCCCGATCGCCTACAAGCTGAACTACCTGCGCGACAACTCGCCGGCGCGGATGTCGTTCACCACCGACTACGAGGTCAAGGACTGCGTGCGCGTGTCCCAGAAGGTGCGCGTGACCCTCAACGCCGTCGCGGTCGACGACGCGGGCGGGGATGCCGGATCGGACCTCGAGCTCTACGGCCAGATCTGGATCGAGAGCTCGGCTGGCGGCTCGGCGATGATGTTCAACAAGAACAGCGACAACTACGTCCGCGTCCGCGAGGGCCAGCAGTTCGGTTCGGGCGCGCCGCTCGCAGAGGCCGTGATCAACGTCGCCCCCAAGGCCGGCCAGACCATCCGCCTGCGCGCGAACCTCCGCGACGTCGACGACTTCCTGAACCCCGACGACGACCTGGGCAACGAGACCGTGCTGAACCCGTTCGAGACCGGCTGGCGCAAGGAGTCCACGGTGACGCTGACCGGCGATGGCTCCCGGGTTCGCGTGGTGTTCTCGCTCTCTCCGATCTGACGCGGTACGCTGAGGGATGCGCCTCGGCGTCGCCCTCGTGCTCGTGACCGCCGTAGGCTGCGGACGGTTCGGCTTTGGCGAGCGTACGGGCAGCGTGGATGCGACCGACGGCTTGAATGCGACCGACGGCGTGGTGGCGTGCGGCACGCACGACGAGGATGGCGACAGCGTGCCCGATGCCTGCGATGTGTGCCCGGCGATCGCCGATCCCGATCAGGCCGACGCCGATGCGGATGGTGTCGGTGACGCGTGCGACCTCGACAACGCCACCGCGCAGCACATCGCCATGTTCGAGAGCTTCGGCGCGGGCACCCCGCCGGGCTGGGTCGCCACGGGCGCGGCCCTGTGGGGCGTGGTCGGCGATGACCTCCGCGGTATGTACACGGACATCGAAGCCTCGGCCTACGTGACGCCGCTCGACTATGCGCCGCCGATCAGGATCATCGTGGGCTACCAGCTGCTCGCGCTCGACGCGGCCGCCGGAAACCGCACCAAGAGCATCGTCGATGCGTTCGAGTTCACGACCGTCGATTCACAGAAGTGCGGTGAGGCCTCACCGACCGATCACATCATCGGGCACGAGGTGGCCGGGACGACTGTCGAGGGGATGGCCGTGTCGTACACGCACGGGTTCGACGTCGGCGCCGAGTACGTGACGACGATGACGCACACGGACGCCGAGATCGCCTGCACCACGGAGATCCCCGCGCTCGGCGCCACCGGCACGACCGTGGTCAGGCGAGCGCCCTACCGCAGGGACGGCCGGCTCGGCTTCCGCCTACGGAGCGCGGTGATCGCCTATCACTACGTCCTCGTGATCGGCGGATAGGTCGGTCCAGAAATTTGCTCACCCGTCCCCCCGGGGCGATCCTCCCGATATGGACAAGCGTCAGCTCGTCGACCAGCTGGTCAAGCAGCTCGAGTCCTCGGCCCGCGCTGCGCTCTCGGCGCGCGATGCCGCGGCTGCCGAGGCCCGTGAGGGCGCGACGCCCGACGAGAAGCGCGAGGATGCGCGGGCCGCGCACCAGCTCCACAGCTTCGGCCGCGCCTCGCAGGGCCGCGCGCAGCAGGCGTTGTCGGATGCGGACACGCTCGCCACGTTCCGGCCGACCACGCTCGATGGACGCGCGCGGATCGGCCTCGGCGCGATCGTCGAGATCGAGGACGCGGAGTCAGGCGAAGGCCGCACGTTCTTCCTCGCGCCCGTCGGCGCGGGCGTGACGCTGACCGGCCCGGGTGGCGATGGTCACCTCTCGGTGGTCACCCCGGTGTCCCCGATCGGGCGCGCGGTGATCGGCAAGCGCACGGGCGAGGTCGTGGATGTCACCGTGGATGGCGACGTCCGCGAGTGGCAGATCACCTACGTCGGGTAGCGCTATGCCGCAGGGCCGGCGCAGACCGGGCAGCCCTCGGCCACCCGGATCCAGTCGCACGCATCGCACAGGATCTTCACCACGTGAAACCCCGGCTCGCCGAACCGAGCGAGCGGCGTGGGCGCCGTGGTCTGGCTGGTACCGGTCCGCACGCGCGCGGGCGCGGAGGCGGTCACCGTCAGCGCCGTGATCTTGCAGCTCGGGCACATCCGCGGGACGCTGATCCGCGACGAGGTGGCGAGCGCCTCGGCCAGCCCATCAGGACGCTCGCAGCGCGGGCACGCGAGCGTCGCGTGGGGCTCGTGGCCGCAGCCGAGGCAGCGGATCTTGTAGATGCCCGCGACGAACGTCGCATCGTCCTGGACCCAGCGGCCATCGGCGTTGGGCTCGGACAGCATCACCGCGATCTCTCGCATGATGTAGCTCGAGACCTCGAACGAGGTGCGGTCGCACTTCGGGCAGCCGGCGATCATCGACGCGTACTGCTTGTCGTCGAGGTGGCTCATGCGTTCACGCGTCGACGAACGCATCGAACGCGGTCAGCTCGCCGCGATCGAAGAACAACCGCTCGCAGTTGTCGCACCAGTCGTACTCGACATCGCCAGCGCCCTTGAGCTCCATCATGTCGCGATCGCACTCGTGGCAATGTGCCGTCGTCGTGCGGTGCTCGTGTGCGGCCGTGACGCCACCTTCGATCACGCTCGCGAGGCCGAGGCTGTCGATCAGCTCGTTCTCGCCCTTGTCGAGCACGATGCCGCCACACGCGGGGCAGCGATCGATCTCGATCGAGTGGACCATGCTCGTCGCCATCTCGCTCGTGCAGCCCGGGCACTTCATGGGCGAAAGCTTACCGCGGACGGGACTGCCACCAGGCCTGCCAGGCGGCGGCATCGGTGCCGAAATCGCGCCCTCGCGAGCGGGACCGGAGGCTCTCGGCCGCATTGGCCCGGACCTGCTCCGAGCTGTCGCCGAGGGCGCGGATCAGCGCGGGCACCGCGATCTCGAGATCCTGATGGCCGACGAGGATCGCGGCATTGGCGCGCTCGGCGGTGTCCCCGCGCGCGAGCAGGTCAGCGAAGTAGGCGGCTGCCTCCGGCGAGGGTGTGGCGGCGAGGCCGTTCATCGCGGTCACCCGGACGCGCTCGTTCAGCGCGTGATCGCTCGCGCGAGAGATCAGCTCCGCTGCCGGGACCGTGCCCGCCGCGTGCAGCCGGCCGAGCGCCTCGGTGGCCGAGACGCCAACCTCGAGGTCGGGATCCCGGGAAGCGACGAGCAGCGTCGCTGGATCTGCATCGCGATCGCGCGCCAGCTCGCGCACCGCCGCGCGACGGATCTTGGGATCTGCGTCGGCGAGATCGGCCGCGAGCGCCGGCGAGGGATCGGCGCGGCGCGCGAGCGTGGGCGGTGTGGCTGCCGGAGTCGAGCGCGGGATCGCGGCGGTCCGCGGCGCCACCTGCGCGATCGGTGCCGCATCGGCATCGCGGGTCCCCGACGACGAGCGGCCGAGCCACACGCCGAACCCGACGAGGACGAGCGCCAGGCCGGCGAGCAGGCCGGCGAGCAGGACCGTGCCCTTCCGCATGCTCACTCGACGTTCGCGCAGCACCGGCAGAACGACGACGCGGTCGTCGCGCGAGCACCTTCGGGGTTGGTGACATCGGACGAGTTGATGTAGAGCGCCGAGTCATCGGCGTCCTGGTCATCCACCCAGTCGAGCAGGACGCCGCCGGTCAACGCCACACCCGACTGCATCGCCGCGCGCATCTCGCCCGAGCTACACATGTGACCGCCGACGACGCGGCAGTGATTGGCGCAGCTCGAGAACGTCCAGCCCGAGCTGTCCGGATCCTCGACGCACTGGCTGCCGCCGGTGGACACGAAGCTCGCCGGGCAGCCGCGACCGGTGACCCGGTTGCCGGCCATGTTGATCGGGCCGGCCATCGTGTCGCCGGTGACGTTGAGGTAACGGCCATCGGTGAACGCGGTGTCGAGCGCGACGGTGTCGGCGGCCACGGTGATGCCGACCCCGGCGCCCACGTTGAGCGTGACCGCGCCCGCGGCGCCGCCGCCGGTGAGGCCATTGCCCGCGCCGACGTCGGTGATATCGCCACCGGAGTCGACGTCGGTGGCGCACGCCCACGCGCTGCCGCTCCACTTGAGGAGCTGGGTCGCGGCACACGTGGTGAGCAGCGAGAGCGCCGCGTCCCCGGCGGTGTTGCCGCCCTGCAGGCCGCTGCCGATCGCGGTGGTCACCGAGGTCATGTCGCCGCCGGAGTTGGTGTCGGTGTCGAGATCGT
>JAYVRN010000119.1:0-7975 GCA_043776275.1 Myxococcales bacterium
CACCAGCAGGTCCGCTGCCTCGCGGACCTTGGCGCGGTCCCGCTCGGTGGCGATGCCCTCGGCCTTGGTCGCCTCCCACAGCGCCTTGCCGAGCGCGGCGGCGGCCTGCCTCTGCAGCGCGGGATCCTCGCCGGCCCAGCGCATCGCATCGCGCAGCGCGCCGAGCTCGGCGTTGCGACTCCCGGCCCGGGCCGCGCGCGCGAGGTGCATCCGCACGGCCCCGGCATGCTCGCCTGCGAGTGCATAGCGCTCCGCCGCCACGTCGACATTGCCCGCCGCCTCGGCGGACACCGCCGCCCGGTAGTCGGCGGAGAACATGCGACGCAAGAAGCTCACGGGCCCCGCCAGTATAGCGAGGTCGGGGTCGCGGCGAGCGCACGGCTGTCAGCGATGCGATGTCAATCGGCCGATCCTGCTCACAGCGTGGATCGCTGCGTCGGGACGATCTTCCCCATCGCATCGCACTCGACTTCCGCCGCGTGCCAGAGGTGGTCCATCGAGATCGGCGCCCCCGCATCGGCGGCTACGAATGCCGCCCGAAGTACGGCGTTTCGGATGTGTCCGCCAGGCATCTCCACACGAGTAGCGAGCCTTTCGAAATCGATCGATGGCGAGATCGGAGCCGACTCAGGGATCAGCGCTCGCCATAGTGCCGCGCGTTCGTTCTCATCGGGGATCGGGAAGCGAACGTGGAAGGCGAGGCGGCGACGAAACGCCTCGTCGATCGCGTTCTCGTGGTTCGTTGTGAGGAGGCAGATGCCGGTGAACGTCTCGAGCCGCTGCAGCATGTAGTTCACTTCGAGGTTCGCGTAGCGGTCGTTGCTCGACTTCACCTCGGTGCGCTTTCCGAACAGCGAATCGGCCTCGTCAAACAGGAGGACAGCGTGCGCGCTCTCGGCCGCATCGAAGAGCTTCGCGAGATTCTTCTCGGTCTCGCCGACCCACTTCGAGACCATCTGCGCGAGATCGACGCGATACAGCTGCAGCCCGAGATCCTTCGCGACCAGGCTCGCGGCCATCGTCTTGCCGGTTCCCGGCGGACCGGAGAACAGCGCCGAGACCGCCAACCCCTTCCCGAGCTTGTTCGAGAAGCCCCACTTCTCGTACACGAGCCGGCGCTCGCGAACCCGGGCGAGCAGCTCCGCGATCATCCCGATCTGATCGGATGGGAGAACCAGGTCATCCCAGGTTTGCGAGACCTCCAATCGCTCCGCGAGCCCCGAAAGTCGGTCGTCGATCTCGCATCGGATCGCGTCGATCACGGCAGCACCGCTCGGGTTCGGCTCCCCGATCTCCGCGAGGCGAGCGCCGACCGAATTGATCACCGCCGGTGCCAGCGGGTACGTCGAGGATAGATACTTCGCGTCGCCCTCGGTGCTGGTGGGGACGGCCCGCTTCCACATCCGCTCGCAGCGATCTCCGTCGAGCGGAGCCAGTCTTACCTCCACGCGATGACGAGATCCCGGCCTGGGCCGGATGCCTGCGGTCGCCGTAGCCATGAGCGGACCCGAGTGCTCGGCCAGTTGGCGTTCTATGGACTCGGTGTTGCCAAGCGCATCGTAGTTCCGCAACAGCACCGACGCACGTAGCAGCTGGGCTTCGCGAGAGATCGCGCGCACCTGGGCCTCGAGCGCCCCTGCTTCCTTCGCCAGGCGCTCGCACGAAACGTCGATGACCGACCTACCTGCGCTGATCGCCGCCGCGCGGAGGAGCGTCGATCTTCCTGTGCCGGTGCCGCCCGTAGCGACCACGAACGACCGCGCCCTGGCGAGCTCGCGGACGACACGCTCGATCACCCCGTCCGACACGACGAGGTCATCGAGCGGGATCTCGCGTTCGACGAGCCGCGCGACCTCCCGGAGCTCGTCGGTGAGCTGCGTGTCACCGTGCAACAATCCGCGTACCCGGGGTACCAGGCTGATGCGGCAGCGGTGGCGCGGCTCAGCGCGACTGTCGGCGCGAATCAGACCAAGCCGGGCAAGACCGCCTTCGCCGCCCAGCTCGCGCCAGGCCGCGGCGGACGCCTCGCCGTACACGATGCGTTCGACGAGGTCGTAGGTCATCTCGTCCCGCGCACCGGCCAGCGTCATGACCATGCCGCGGATCTCGGACGAGACCTCGTAGCCCATCAGAAGCCAGAGGACTTGTTCCTCGGTATCGCTCAGGTCCAGGCGCGTCCTCAACCAGCGCGCCGGGAGGGCGTCATCCTTGCCGAGCTCGCGCAGATCGCGCTCGATCGAGGATGTCGCGTCGGACACCCCGGGAGCTCCGACGGCACGTCGGAGCAGAGCATCGAGGCGTGCGCGGAGGGCAGCGAGCTGGAGGGAGAGGAAGTGCGCGGCGCGGTCGTCGGTGGTCATCCTCCGCCTATCGGCCGGCCTGGTTCTGGGTTGCCTCGTTTTTGTAACTCAGCAGAAGGAATCTGCTTTCGACCTTGCTGGCGAGTTGGTCAGTTCTTGTAGCTTCGTGGCAGATAGCGAGCCTCCACCGCGCTCGCGGTCATGAACGGGAGCTCGCGATCGTCGAGTTTGGCCTTGATCCGTGCCGTGATCGCCGTGATGTCCTTGCGAGCGAAGTCGTCCGCGACCGACTGGGCGTCCGTGTCGGGCACCTGCCCGAGACACTGCCGGGCGATCCGCAGCATTCCTGGATCAGGTCCCCCGGTGTGACGATCCTCGAGTTCGCGCAGAACGGGCGAACACACAAAGAACACGCTGTCAGCACCGCTTTGCACGTAGAGCTCGGCGTGCGCGAGCTGTGCCCGGAGTCGCCACGCATACCAGCTCACGATGAGCGTTGACAGAAGCAGCAGGGCGCACAGTGCACCAACAGGTCGGCGGCTCATCGTGTGTTCGTTTCCTTGGGGTCGGGACTAGTATTCGTAACTTAGTGGAAGGAAACGTCGTTCGACCTTGCTGGCCGTCTTGTACGGAAACTCGTGGTTGTCGAGCTTGGCCTTGATACGGCGGACGATCGCGAAGATGTCTTTGTGGGCGAAATCTTGCGACATCGACTCGAGTTCCCGATCGCTTACCTGGCCCACGCACTCGCGCGCGATCTCGATCAAAACCGACTTTGTATCGCCGGTGGGGCCGTCCTCGAGAGCGCGCACCACGGGCGAGCAGATGTAGAACACGCTGTCCACCCCGCTCTGCACATAGAATTCGGCGCGATCGATTCGGGTGCGAAGCCTCCACGCGTACACGCTCAGGACGACCGTCGACATGAGCAGTAGGACAGAAAGTACGGCAAGCAGACGGCGGCTCATGGGGTGTTCGGCTCCTTGCGGTCAGGTCCCAGCATATGAACGTCACCGGGATCCACTGCCTGCGCCGGCGAGCTGATCCAGCGGCTATCGTACTCCGGCATCGTCGGCGGGCTCGCTTCGTGAGCGAGAGCAACGGAGTATAGCGATCGATCGACCCAGGAATCGAAGATCCACTGCCCAGTGGCCCGCTCTCGCTCCTCATCTCCGGGTTCGCGAGACGAGCTTGGGTGTGCAGGGATTGGCACCATCACCGTGTCCCGACGAGCGAGCGCGAGCCGACTGCCACGTGTGTGCGACAGCACCCAGATCGGCTGGAGCGGTTGAGTGTCGCGCAGCGTGACCTGGCCGATCTTCTCGATGTGATAAAAGCGCTCGATCAATCGCTCTATCCGGGTACGGAAGTAGGCGGCGCCGAACTCGACGCTGCCCAAGCTCTCAGCGAGGCCTACAAGGACGGGGTCCGGCAACTGACGGGTTTCAAGCTTTGCTTGCTTCCGCCACGCAGAAGCAGCGGACTTTATCCCGTCGAAGGCCACCTGCGTGTTGTCGATGGGTTCGTTCGTCTTGAACGTACCCAATGCTTTTGTAGCGAGACTCGAACCAAATCCGGACACCATCGCGCCCGATTGCTTGCCCAGGTCAGGGGCTCCACCGAACGGTCCGGGCAACCCGGTGATCTCTGTCAACTCAGAATCACCGCGTCGGGTCAGGGCGTTTCGAGCGCTGTTGACCGACTTCAGGAACAGGTTTCCGACCTGGGCGGCAAGCCACCCGGTCGCCACCGAGATCAAGAGATCGACCAGAGGATTCAACCCGCTCTTCCTGAACAGGGGTTCGAGCCTTAC
Source organism: Myxococcales bacterium (assembly GCA_043776275.1). GTDB lineage: Bacteria > Myxococcota_A > Polyangia > Haliangiales > Haliangiaceae > JABFXX01. Next base: position 4,114 of record JAYVRN010000119.1, read on the forward strand.
CCGCAATTCCTCACTGGTCGCCGCATCCCGCCATTGATCCGCGATCAGTGTGATGGACTCCGTCACGTAGTCCCGACTGGCTTCGCGTTGTTTGTCGCTGAGCGGGCACGCGACGCTGTCCGGAGACTCCATCGCCGGGTCGTCGCACAGACCGAGCGGTGCAACCTCCGCGGCAACTTTGCGCGTCTCCTCCGGTGAGGCTGGCAGGGGTGCGTGAGGCAGCTCGGCGAGTGCACCGCCTTGGACGTTCGCGAGCCGAGCGGCTTGTCCTCGTGCGTGCGCGACCTCTGCGGCGATGCGTTCGAGTGGCTCACTCGCGCGAGTCTCGGCTGCCTGAAGCTCGGCGACGTTCTCGGGCGCCTGCGCGATGCCGCGGCGAAGCCAGTCGCGGGTCATGAGCAATCGAACGTGAATGCTCTCCAGGCCGTTCGCTGCCTCCCGGATGCTTGCCGGGTTCATCGATTCCTTGGCTGCCCTCAGCGCAGCCTCCTGCTTCGCGAGGCTTTGGAGATGCTGGTCGACGAGGCCGGCGTGCTGATTCGCGGCGGAGACGTCCTTTCGTTTCTCCTCCTGGAGCTTGTCGTTCAGGTTCTTGGCAAAGTCTCGCAGCAGGTCATCTAGGGCCATCCCGCCCCTATCGACCACACCCGCTTAGGGTTGCGTCTCATCGAGAACCGACACGATTCGAGCAGTTCTGCACCGTGTCCGAGTGCGAGGTGTGAGCGGCGACTTGACCGTGCCAGCCGCGTCTAGCGAGGTCGGGGTCGCGGCGAGCGCACGGCTGTCAGCGATGCGATGTCAATCGGCCGCCCGTCCCGCGCCGGCGCCGATCCTCGATGATCGGGGCATGCGGACCACCAGCTTGACGATCGCGTTGGCTGTCCTCCTGACCTCCCTTGCTGCGCGCGCGGACCCGCCGAGCCTGGACCTCCACGTCGGGGCAGGGCTCCCGGCGGGCGGCATCGGCCTCGGGAGTCGGTGGGGACGCGTGGAGGTTCTCGGGGAGGTCGAGTTCCTGGGCGCCGCGTTCGTGATGATGATGTCCGCCGGCGTGCACGTGAACGTCGATGTCGTGCAGCGTCCGCGCTGGGGGCTGTACGCGGGTGGCTTTGCGGCCGGGATGCACGTGGTGGCCGGCTCCGACGAGGTGTTCGAGGAGAGCTACCGCGGGCTGGGCGCTGTCGGCGGCGTGCGCCTCCATCACCGCAGCGGCTCGATGTCGCACGCGATCGAGGCGGGCGTGTTCTATGCGCGGTGCACCGTCGACCGCTGCAACGATGGACCGATGTTCCTCTCCGTCGACCTCGCGTACCGCCTGCAGTTCCACCTGCTGTGAGCGGGGGCTACCGCGGCAGCGCCTGCCCGAACTTCGCCTGATAGTCCTTCGCGAGCTGCTCGAGCGCGGGCTTGTCCTTCGCGCGGGCGTAGGCCTTGGCGAGTGTGCGCCACGCCTGGCCGAGATCTGGATCGACCGCGATCGCCTTCTTCAGCAGCTCGATGCCCGCCCGGGTGCCGCTCGCATCCTTGAACGCGAGCGTGCCCGACAGGTACAGCGCCCAGGACTCGTCGGGGTACGCCGCGAGCGAGCGGGCGCATGCGGCCTTGGCCACCTCGGCCTGGCCCATCCGCAGCCCGAGATCACAGCGCGCGGCGGCGAGCCCGGGCGCGCCGGGCCACAGCTTGTCCGCGGCGGCCAGCGTGGTCTCGGCGTCGGGGTACTTGCTCGCGTAGATCTGCTCGAGCGCCTTCTTCACGGCGGTGACCAGCGCGCCCTCCTGATCGGGCGTCACCAGCTTGGTGCCGCGCGGGACGCCATAGCGGTTGCGGGTCTGCGTGATCGTCAGCGCGATCGGATCCTTGTCGAGCTTCGCCTTGGCGATCGCGTCCTCGGTCCAGGTCAGCCAACCCATGCGCTGGTAGAGCCCGATCAGCTTCTTCCACGCCGCCTCGGCGCCCGCGGGCAGGTTCGCGATCTTGTCCTCGGCGAGGAGCAGCTCCCTGCGTGCCCCGGTCCGATCTCCCGCGGCCATCAGCGCCTCGCCGACCGCGAGGTGCGGGCCCGGGTCTCCCGGAGCGAGCTCGCTGACCCGCGCGCACGCTGCCCGCGTCTTCGGGTTGGTCACCCCATAGAGCTCGCGCGTCGGTGCGGGCTTGCCGGGCGTGCTCGCGGGTGGCCGCGCGGCGAGCAGCAGCTCGCACTTGAGCTGGACCAGGGAGCTGTTGCCGGGATACGCCGCGAGCACGTTGTCGAGCTCGGCGGCCGCGTCGTCGATCTTGCCCTGCCGCGCGAGCTCGCGGATCCGCGTGACCTGATCGTAGGCGGCGGGTGGGATGTCCGTCGCGGTGCGGCCGGCGCGGTTGGCATCGATCACGTTGCGCAGCCGGTTGACCACCTGTTCCTTGTCCGCGGCCACCCAGCCGCCCCACTCGGACTTCTCGATCGCCTCGAGGAGCTTCTTGGCGATCGTCTGCTCGGTGCCCTCGGTGATGCGCTCGTCGATCGCGAGCTGGAGCAGCTCGCGGTCGCGCTCGGAGAACCCGACCTGCTTGGGCGAGTACGTCGGGTTCTGCAGCCACTGCGGATCGGTCTCGGCGATCGCGCCGAGCGTGGCGGCGAGCATGTGCACGAGCACCACGGTCTGCTTGTGGCGCCGGTGCGCGTTCACGACCTCCACGCGCTCGGCGTCCTTGAGGTCGGGCAGGGTCGCCGCGAGCGCGTCGGTCTCGGGCTTCTCGGCCCAGCCGCGGACGATCACGTGGTGCCCGAGCGGCTGCGCATCGCCGAGCTCGCTCATCGCCTTGGTCGCCGTGTCGCCCGCGGCGATGTAGCCGATCACCCAGGTCACGCCGTCGCCCTTGTCGAGCTCCGCGAGCTGGCGCAGCGCCTCGTGGGGATCTCCGGTGCGCGTCCAGTCGACGAGCTTCTCCACGCTGAGGCGCACGCCGAGGAGCGGCGTCAGCAGCTGGCTCGCGTAGTCGACCTGATCGGTGATCTCCTCGCGCCACCTCGGCAGCGCGCGCACGGCCGGATCGGCGTAGATGCGGAGCTTCACGGTGCGGGGATCGCCCTCTTTGGGGCGCTCGGCCTCGAGGGTCGCCGGGAGGTTCTTCGACAGCTCCGGCACGTGCTGCTTGAGCTGGGGGCTGCCGCACGCCGCGACCAGGGCCAGGGTCAGGGTCAGGGTCCAGACAGCGGCGCGGGACATCCCACGACTGTCCCCGGTGCGCGGGCTCGGTGCAAGGTGGGGAGAGCCGGGCTGAGATTTGAAGTAGGATGCGCGCGTGTTGCTCCTCGACGAACGGATCCTCGCGGACGGCACGCACGCGCGCACCCACGCCGAGGTCAGCGGCGACAAGGTCCGGATCCGCGATGACGATGGCACCACGGGTGAGCTGTCGATCGCCGCGATCGATCGCGTGATGACCCGCTATGGCCGCGAGCTCGAGGACACGATCGCGCTGGTCGGGGACGTGCTCGAGCTACCCGGCGGCTACCGCCTGCGGCGCCTCCGCTATCACGCCGTGGTCGACGCCACCGGGCGGGATTACCTGGTCTGGGAGCGCCCGGAGGGTGAGCCGCTGGCGGTGGTCGGAGCCATGGTGACGGCCGCCCTGCGCTACCTCGTCCTGCGCCTCTCGGACGCCCGCCCTCAGGAATCTGAGAGTGGCGGCACCTGAAGGCACACTTTGCGGGGTGTGAGCCGTGACTTACCTGACTGACATCGGCCACTTGGGTGTGGCACGAAGGGTGCTATCTCTACCGCCCATGTCGCGCTGGTTTCTGGTCCTCGTGCTCTCGGTGGCTTCGGCCACGGGCAGCGCCATGGCCCAGGGGACCCAGATCTCGCAGCTGGCGCAGTCC
>JAYVRN010000120.1:0-30781 GCA_043776275.1 Myxococcales bacterium
GGGTGCCCTCCTCTGTCATGTAACCATCATGCGGAGGTCCCCAGTCATGCGTACGAAGTTCGCGCTCGTGTTGTTCACCGCGGCCCTGGCGATGCCGGGTTGCAAGAAGTCGGGCTCAGGCGGAGGCGGAGGCGGCTGGTTCGTCGGCACCGAGGGCATGATGCGCAACATCTCCGGCGGTCAGCTGGGCGAGGCCTACGATCTCGGCGCGAGCGAGACGCTGTATGCGATCGCGTGCCGCTATCGCGGCGAGGCGTGGGTCGTAGGTGCGCACGGCACGCTGCTCTACACGAGCGACGGTGGGCAGGAGTGGTCGTCCGAGGTGCTGCCGACGACGGCGGATCTTCACACGCTGGCCACGCAGGACGCGGGTCCCGTGTTCGTCGCCGGCGATGGCGTGTTCTTCACCGGCCTCCCGGAGTACGTCACGGGCGAGGTCGCATGGACCCAGCTCGGCGATGGCACCACCCGATTCCGCTCGCTTGCGGCGGCCCAGCACGGCACCACGGTCCTCGCCATCAGCGATGACGGCGCCGTGTGGTCGTACGCGGATGGTCGGCTCGCGCGCCGCACGACGATCGCCGGTGCGCGCGCCGTCGCGATCTCGCCGGATGGCCGCACCGCGCTCGTCGCGGGTGATGGCCTCACGCGCAGCACCGATGGCGGTGTGACGTGGACGCGGCTCGCCGCGAACGCCGGCACCGTGTTCGAGGATGTCCGCGTCGATGACGATGGCGCTGGGCTCGCGGTCGGCAAGGCCGGCGCGGTCGCGATGTTCGATGCGGATGGACGCGTCCTCCACCAGCAGGTGGGCACGGCGGATCTCCACACGATGCACGTGGCGGGCTGGAGCGATTCGGTGCTCGAGGGCTACGCGGCCGGCGATGGCGGGCAGACCTGGATCACGCACGATGGTGGGTGGTCGTGGGACGCGGGTCCCAATGTGGGAGCCACGGTGCTCGGCGTCGATCAGATCGGCGACGGCCACCGCTAGAGTCCACGAGATCGACGCGGGCCAGGGAGACCTCACGCAGCGCTAACCATCGATCGGTTGCGACGCCACGTGAGGGTGTCACAGACTGGTCGCATGTCCGCGGATTCCGAGGCACTGGTGGGGCGCGTGCTCGGCGGACGCTACGTCCTCGACAGCCACCTCGGCCGCGGCGCGATGGGCGATGTCTATCGCGCCCACCACGTGAAGGTCCCGCGCGCGTTCGCCGTCAAGATCCTGCGGCCGGAGCTGGTCAAGGATCCAAAGGTCGTCGCGCGCTTCGAACGCGAGGCCCAGCTCGCCGGGCGGCTCCAGCACAAGAACGTGACGTGCGTGATCGACGTCGGCGTGGCGGACGGTACGCACTACCTGGTGATGGACTTCGCCGATGGCACGGACCTCGGCACGGTGATGGGCGGGGAGCCGATGGAGCCCGCGCGCGCGATCGCGCTGTTCCGTCAGATCGTCGATGGGCTCGCGCATGCGCATGAGCACGAGGTGGTGCATCGCGATCTCAAGCCCGAGAACGTGATCGTCGAGAGATCGCATGGCGACGAGATCGTGCGCATCGTTGATTTCGGCGTGGCGATCCTCCGCGACGGCGCATCCAGCTCGCACGGCCGGCTGACCACGGGCGGGCTGGTGGTCGGCACGCCGGACTACATGGCGCCCGAGCTCGCCACCGGCCAGGCGTTCGATCACCGGATCGATCTGTTCGCCCTCGGCGTGATCTTGTTCGAGATGCTCACCGGCGTGATGCCGTTCACCGGAACGGGCGTCGAGGTCGCGATGGCGAACATCCGGGCCCCCATCCCTCCGATGGCGAGCCGCGCCCCCGGGGTCGGTGTCGATCCACTGCTTGAGGCGCTGACGCGTAAGCTGATGGAGAAGCAGGCCGACCGGCGCCCGCAGACAGCACGTGCGGTCCGCGACCTGATCGACCTGATCGCGGGAGATCGCGACGCCGCGGCCCGCGCGCTCGGCGTTGCGACCACCCGCAGCGCAGCACCGCGCACGGCGCCACCGCCGTTGACTCCACCGCCGCACGAACCGGTCGCGTCGTCACCGCCCTCGGTCGCGTCGTCACCGCCCTCGGTCGCGTCGGCACCGCCTTCGGTCGCGTCGGCACCGCCCTCGGTCGCGTCGTCACCGCCCTCGGTCGCGTCGCCCCCGTCGGATTCGCCCCGGGTCGCGCCACTGCACGCCCCGATTCCCCGCGTCAGCTCTGCCGTCGCCTCGCCGGCACGGGAGTCGCCCATCGTCGTCGATCCGGGCGCGCACAAGCCCCGCCGTCTGCACCCCGCCACCTGGGCCAGCGCCCTCGCCCTCGTGCTCCTGGTGTGTGTGCTGGGCGTGGCGCTCCTCGATCACACGCCACCGAACCCGCCGATCGCTCTCGAGCTGGGCGCGGAGGTCCCGCTCGCTGCGGTCCGCGAGCGCAACACCAGCCTGGACACGGCCCCGGCGCTCACGCGATCACCGATGCCGTCGCCCGTGATCACCCGGATCCCGGTGCCGGCCCCAGTGGTAGCTGTCGCGACGCCGGCACCACCCGCGGCAACCCGCGAGCTGGCCCCCGCCGACGCGCGCTCGGTGGTGGAGCTGTATCGTGCGCTCGCGAAAGATCTCAAGACGATCGCCGATCGGCGCGATCTGAGCGCGGACGATCTGTGGCAGCGCTATCGCCGGATCCGGATCCAGGAGGCGCTCGCGTCGAGTGCGAAGCGCGCCGCGGTGATGAACGAGCTCGCGTTCATCGATCGTCAGCTGGGCAAGCGGTTCGGCACGGCGCCGCGCGCGCAGTGAGTGCTCAGGCGGCGGAGGCGATCGCTTCGAGGACCAGCGGTCGGCCGGCCTTCGCCCACGCCGAGCTGCCACCATCGAGGTTGTAGATGCCCGCGAAGCCGAGCCGCTCGGCCAGCTTCGCGGCGGTCAGGCTCCGCACGCCGCGCGCGCAGATGAAGACGATCGGCTTGGTCCGGGCGAGGTAGGCGTCCGGATCGGCCCGCAGCGTCTCGAGCGGCACGTTGCGGCTGCCGGGCACGTGGCCCGAGAGCCACTCGCGCTCGTCTCGGACGTCCACCAGGTCGACGTCCGTCATGGAGATCAGTTCCGCGAGCTCGCTGGAGGTGACCGTCTCGACCATGTATCCGTTATAACGGCGGCCGTTATATTTGGCAAGAGGTCTGTTGCGACGGATCCGTCGTAGCGGATGAATCCGGACCTGCGCTAGCCGCGCCCGGCCTGGAGCCGGTGGAGGGCCTCGACCAGCGCGTCGATGTCCTCGCAAACATTATAGAAAGCCAGCGAGGCCCGGACGGTGGCCTCGTGGCCGAACCGCCGCAGGATGGGCTGGGCGCAGTGGTGGCCGGAGCGGACGGCGATCCCGTCCTTGTCGAGGGCCGCGCTGACGTCCTCGGTCCGCTGCCCATCGAGCACGAACGACATCACGCCCGCCTTGGTCTTCGAGGTCCCGACCATGGCGAGACCCGGCACGGTCGCCAGGCGCGCGAGGCCGTACTCGAGCAGCGAGTGCTCGTAGTCGTCGATCACGTGCATCCCGATCTTCATCACGTAGTCGAGCGCCGCGCCGAGGCCGACCGCGTCGCCGATGCTGCCGGTGCCCGCCTCGAACCGCCATGGCGGTGCCTGATAGCGGGTCTTCTCGAACGTGACGTCCTCGATCATGTTGCCGCCGCCCTGCCATGGCGGCATCGCCTCGAGGATCTCGCGCTTGCCGTACACGACGCCGATGCCGGTCGGTGCGAACACCTTGTGGCCGGAGAACACGTACCACTCGCAGTCGAGCGCCTGGACATCGACCGCCATGTGCGAGACCGCCTGCGCGCCGTCGACCATCACCGGCGCGCCGTAGCGATGTGCGATCTCGATCAGCTGCTTGGTCGGGGTGATCGTGCCGAGAGCGTTCGAGACCTGGGGGATCGAGACCAGCTTGGTGCGCGGTCCGAGCAGCCGCTCGAACTCCTCGACGATCACGTCGCCGCGATCGTCGACCGGCGCGACGCGAAGCCTGGCGCCCTTCTCGACGCACAGCATCTGCCACGGCACGATGTTCGCGTGGTGCTCGAGGTGCGTGATCACGATCTCGTCGCCCTTGCCGACGTGGCGCCGGCCATAGGTCTGCGCGATCAGGTTGATGCCCTCGGTCGCGCCACGGACCCAGACGATCTCCTTGGTCGAGGGCGCGTTGAGGAACCGGCGCGCGGACTCGCGCGCGGACTCGTACGCGTCGGTGGCGCGCGCCGCCAGCGTGTGCGCCGCGCGGTGCACGTTGGAGTTCTCGTGCGCGTAGAAGTGCGAGAGGCGATCGATCACGGCGCGCGGCTTCTGCGTGGTCGCGGCGTTGTCGAGCCAGACCAGGCGCTTGCCGTGGACCTTCTCGTCGAGGATCGGGAAGTCCTTGCGCACGGTGTACGGATCGAACGCGGTCCCGCCGAGATCGCGGACGAGCTTGTCGTCCTTGCGTGGGCCGTGCTCGGGCGGCTGCTCCGCGGCCTCGATCCGCGTCGGCGCGGTGTCCCAGGTCGGGACGTAGGTCGGCGCGGCATCGATCGCCGTCGCATCGACGATCGGGATCTGGAACAACGCGCCCATTCCCGGCATCGCCGCGGGGGTGCCGAACTGGCCCAGCTGGTGCGCGTGCGTGATCCGATCAAAGTCGAGCGGCGCGTCGAACGGAGAGCTCGGCGCCGAGACCGGCACTGCGGTCGGCGGTGCGATCGGCCGGGTCAGCCCGCCCGGCGAGCCCGGCGGCGAGACGCCGGCGCCTTGTGCCAGCGAGCTCGGCGGCGTTGCGCCCGGCGGCGAGACGCCGACGCCGGAGACCTGGCCGATGTCAGGCGCGATCGACGGCGAAGGCTCGCGCACCAACGATGTGACGACACCGAGGTCGGTGCCGGTCAGCGTCGGGGAGATGCCCGGCGACGCCGGTGGCGTGACGCCGACGCCGGAGATCAGCTGCGCAGGACTCGGCACCGGCACGATCGACGATCCACCGAACACCTCGCCCGCGATCCGGGACACCAGCAGCGCCATCGCCTGCGGATCGCTGGGATCCGGCAAGGTCGGCGCGATCGGCGGCGCGGCCGCACTGCTCGACAGGCCGGGGCTGCCCCCAGCGATCACGTTCGGCGCCGGGAGCGGCGTCAACCCAGACGGCGCACCCGCGCTGGGATCGATCACCGTACCGAGTGGAATCCGGAACTCCAGCGGCGGTGCGAAGCCAGCTCCGCCGGATCGATCATCCGTAGTCATGGTAGCGGTCGACCTCGACTCCTTCGAGGCAGCCGATCGCGTCCTCGGTGAGGACGGCCGACGAGCAGTACAGGCTGATCATGTACTGGGCCGCGCCCACGTTGTTGATGCCCATGAACCGGACCGCCATGCTCGGGCTGACCTCACCCGGGATGCCCGGCTGAAACAGACCCACCACACCGCGCTTCTTCTCGCCGGTGCGCATCAGGAGGATGTCGGTCTTCTTGCCGCTGACGTGCAGCTTGTCGCACGGGACCAGCGGGATGCCGCGCCAGGTCAGGACGGGCGCGCCGAACAGCGTGATCGTCGGGGGTGGAACGCCACGGCGGGTGCATTCCCGGCCGAACGCCGCGATCGCGCGCGGGTGCGCGAGGAAGAAGCCCGGCTCCTTCCACACCCGCGAGATCAGCTCGTCGAGATCGTCGGGCGTGGGCGCGACGCCGCGCGGCTTCACCTTCATCGAGTCGTGGACGCTGTTGAGCAGGCCGTACGCGCCGTTGTTGACGAGCTCGTCCTCCTGCTTCTCCTTGACGCGCTCGACGGCGATCGTGAGCTGCTCCTTGACCTGATCGTACGGGCTGCGGAACAGATCGGAGATCCGGGTGTGGACCTCGACGGTGGTCGTCACCGAAGACAGCGTGTACTCGCGCGGCTTCTCCGCATAGTCGATGTGCGCCACGGGCAGCGGCGCCGCATCATCCGGCGTGCACTCGACGGCGAACGCCGAGTTGACGACGCGGTTGACGCGATAGACGCCCGCCTCGACGGGCGTCCACGGGAGGAGCTGGACCAGCCAGCGCGGCGTACTTCCGACCCACAGCGGCGGGGTCTTGGTGGTGTTGGCGAGCTGGCGTGCAGCGCGCTCACCGAGCATACGGGGATCGTTGTCGGCCATGGTTCGCCTCTCTAGTAACAGAGATGGCCGCTGGAAGGTGACGGCCGACACGGCCCGGCGAGATCGGCCAGGGCGGTTTTTCCCGGTTCGTGGACGGGTGTCCGCTGGGGCGGAGAGCCCGAACGTTTTTGGCGGCGCCTCCCCGTGGCCGCGTGATAGCGTCCGCCCGATGCGTCACACGACCCTGTGCGTCCTCCTCGGTACTCTCGTGGCCTGCGGTCCCTCGGGGCGCGGCGATGATGTCGGCACGGGCGGGGACGGCGGAGGCGGTGATGGCACCGGCTCGAACGGGGACAACTGCTCCGAGGCGTCGAAGCTGGTCTATGTGGTCGATTCGAACAATCAACTTTCGCAGTTCGATCCGAGCACGAAGCTGTTCAAGGATCTCGGCACCCTGACCTGCCCGGCCGGGAGCGGCTTCAACCCGTTCTCGATGGGCGTCGATCGCAACGCCACCGCGTACGTGCTGTACGTCAGCGCGAACCCGATCTCGGGCAACCCGACCGCATCGAAGATCTTCAAGGTCGACACCACCGCGACCGGCCTGCCGTGCACCGCCACGAGCTTCACGCCGCTGTCGACGATGCTCGAGTTCGGCATGGGCTTCTCGACCGACACCGCCGGCGGCAGCACCGACAAGCTGTACGTCGCGGGCAGCAACATGGCGTCGACGACCTCCAACGCCACGCTCGCCACCCTCGACGTGACGACGTACACGACCACGCCGGTCCCGGGTGGCACGATCGCCGGCTCGCCCGAGCTGACCGGAAACTCCAACGCCGAGCTGTGGGGGTTCTTCCCGGATCCGACGAACCCGAAGATCCAGGGCATCAACAAGGCCTCCGGCGCGGCCCTCTCCCCGGCGGCCCTCCCGGCAGCCCTCAAGGGCGAGCCCGCCGCCTGGGCGTTCGCGTTCTATGGTGGCGACTACTGGATCTTCCTCGCCAAATCCGACGGCCTCGGTGGCGCGCTGCCCACGACCGTCTATCAGGTCAGCCCGACGGGCACGCTCAAGGGCATGACCCCGACGACCAGCCGCACGATCGTCGGCGCCGGCGTCTCGACCTGTGCACCGACCGTCATTCTCTGACCAACTTGGCGTAGAGTCGCCGGCGTGACGGGCGACGAATACCTCCAGACACAACTCGGGCCGCTCCTCCAGCCAGGAGAGCAGGTCCTCCACACGGCGTACATGCGCCGCCAGCCGGGCATCCTCGTCCAGGCGTTCTTCTTCCTGATCGCGTTCCTGCTGACCAAGGCGTACTTCGCCGTGCTCACGAACCGTCGGCTGCTGCTGATCCGCACCAAGATGGGGGCGTGGACGGGCGTGCAGAACCAGAACCTCGGCGTCGAGCAGTACGACATCCGCATGATCACCAAGTGCACCGTCGGCGGCATCGCGAACAACAAGTCGATGACGTTCCACATGTCGAGCGGCGGCGACCAGACGCTACGGATCTCGCCGTGGTTCAAGTCGGTACAGGGCACCGCGGCGTTCCACGACATGGTCCCGAACCTCATCAACTCCGGCCAGCTCCAGCAGATGGCCACCGGGCAGCTACCGCCCGCCGCCATGGGGCAGCTCCCGCCGGGCCAGCCGATGCAGGGCCAACCGATGCAGGGCCAGCCGATGCAGGGCCAGCCGATGCAGCAGCCGATGCAGCAGCCGATGCAGATGCAGCAGCCGCAGCAGCCGGCGGGTCAGCCGCTGCAGGTCGGCATGGCCGTGATGGTCTCGCCCGGCGACGGCCAGCGCTATCCGGCGACGATCGTCCAGGCCAATGCGGGCCAGTACCTGTGCCAGATGCCGAACGGTCAGCCGTACTGGTTCACGGCGCAGCAAGTCTCCGCCGGCTGAACAGCGGGCGCTACGAGACCAGCGTCTTCGTGAGCTTGCCGCCGCGGAACACCCAGAGCGTGTTCGGCTCGCCGGCGATCCAGACCTCGTCGCGCGTGAGCGGCATCGTCGCCACCACGGCCACGCGATCCTTGGGCGAGGTCACGGCGGCGAAGTCCACGCTGACATCCTCGTCGGCCAGGGTCGCTTGCTTGAACGGCGCCTTGCGCACGAGATAGTGCAGCTTCGTCGAGCACCGCGCGTAGAGCTGATCGCCGTCGCCGAGCAGCATGTTGAACGTGCCGCCCTTGCCGATCTTCCCCGCGTGCTTGGCGATCGCGGCGGCGAGATCGGCGCGCGGTGGGGGCGTGTCCTTGAACTCGTGATGAAGCGCGCCGAGGAGCGCGCAGAACGCATGCTCGCTGTCGGTCTTGCCCATCGGGCGGAATCTGCCGAGCGGGAGCTCGAACGCGTTCCTGACCGTGCCGTTGTGCGCGAACACGAAGTGGCGCCCCCACAGCTCGCGGGTGAACGGATGCGTGTTGGCGAGGGTGACGTTGCCGCGCGTCTTGCGGCGGACATGGGCGATCGCGAGCAGGGTCTTGATCGGGTGCTCGCGCACGAACGTGGCGAGGGCCGAATCGGCGGCCGCGGCGGGCTCGAGGAACACGCGGGCGACCGGACCGTCATACAACGCGAGGCCCCAGCCGTCCGCGTGGGGACCGTGGCGGCCACCGCGCGCGGACAGCCCGGCGAACGAGAACACGATGTCCGTGAGGACATTGCACTCCATGCCGAGTAGCTCGCACATCGCATCACAGGTTATCCCGCGCCACCCCGCCCCTTCCACACGCTACGATGGTCGAATGAAGGAGGATGAGGAGGACGACACCGGCCTGTACGACGTCCCTCAGGCCGATGGCGGAGTCGCCCAGATCTACGACGCGCCGGTGAAGCGCGTGACGATCGCGGGGTTCCAGGCGCCGCTGCCACCGTCGGAGTCCGGCGAGCATCCAGCGGCGGAGGCAGACTCCGATGCGCCGCCGACGATGGCGGAGACCTGGCCGACGGATGTTGGCCTGGCGCCCGCGCCCGGCGCTACCGATCTCGGCCTCGGCAGCTCGGCCCACCGGTACACGCTCGGCCCCTTGCTCGGCCGCGGTGGCATGGGCGAGGTGTTCTCGGCCCTCGACGAGCAGATCGGACGCCCGGTCGCGATCAAGCGCCTGCGGATGAACGACCCGTCCCCCGACGCGCTGACCCGCTTCCTCCGCGAGGCCCGGATCCAGGGCCGCCTCGAGCACCCGGCGATCGTCCCGGTCCACGAGCTGTGGAAGGACGATCTCGGGCGGCCGTTCTTCGTGATGAAGCAGCTCGCCGGCGTGACGCTCGGCGACGTGCTCGGCAAGCTGGCCGTCGGCTCACCCGAGACCCAGAAGCAGTTCTCCCGGCAGCGCCTGCTGCGGGCGTTCTCCGACGTCTGCCTCGCGATCGAGTTCGCGCACACGCGCGGCGTCGTCCACCGCGACCTCAAGCCGGCGAACATCGTGCTCGGGGACTTCGGCGAGGTCTATGTCCTCGATTGGGGCGTTGCGCGCGTGATGAGCGAGATCGAGCGGCCGAGCTTCACCGACGTCGGGACCGTGGCGTCCGAGCAGCCCGCGTACAACGAGACCGCGGCCGGTTCGATCCTCGGGACGCCCGGGTACATCGCCCCCGAGCAGATCCGCGGCGAGTCCGATCTCGATGGACGTGCCGACGTCTACGCGCTCGGCACCATCCTGTTCGAGATCCTGACCTTGTACCCGCTCCATCCGCGCGGGCAGGCCGCGATCGCGAGCGCGCTCAACGGGGTCGATGCCCGGCCCTCCCGCCGCGCCCTCGATCGTGTGGTGCCGCCCGAGCTCGATGCGATCTGCGTGCGCGCCACCGCGGTCGAGCGCGCAGATCGGTTCGCGACGGCTCGCGCCCTGTCCGAGGCGGTCCAGGAGTTCCTCGACGGTGACCGCGACTTCGTCCTCCGCCGCGAGCTCGCGCGCACCGAGCTCGCCACCGCCCGGAGCGCTCTCGCCTCCGGCAATGGTCAGAAGGAGCGCCGGATCGCGATCCGCGCCGCGGCCCGAGCCCTCGCGTTCGATCCCACCTCGCCCCAGCCCGCCGACCTGCTCGGCCGGCTGATGCTCGAGCCTCCCAAGGAGGTCCCCAAGGAGGTCGAGATCGAGCTCGAACAGGCGGATCTCGAATCGCTCAAGAAGAGCGCGCGGTTCGGCACGCTGGCCGCCCTCGCCTATCTGAGCTTCTTCCCGATCCTGTACTGGATCGGGTTTCGCGAGACCTGGTACCACATCGCGGGGCCGGCGCTGTGCCTGTTCATCGTGGCGGTCGAGGTCGGGCTCGCGCCGAAGAACCCGTACTGGTCGGGGTACCTCGCGATCGGCGCGAACCTCCTCATGATCGCGCTGCTGTCCCGGATCGTCAGTCCGTTCCTGATCGGCGCCGGACCCGCGACCGTGATCGTGATGCTGCTGTCGAATCACAAGAAGTTGATCAACACCTTCTTGCTCGCGGCGATGGCCTTGGTGGCGACACTGCTGCCGTGGGTCCTCGAGCTGGTCGGAGCGCTGTCACCGCGGGCGTTCGTGCAGGGCGACAGCTTCATCCTCCGCACCGGTGCAGGAGGCCTCGACGAGATGGCCGCCCTGTTCGGGCTGGTGCTCTACATCGTGGTGGTGATCGGCCTCGCGACCGTGCTGTCCCGGATCCAGGACAACGAGCGGCGCGGCGTGCGCAGAAATCTCCAGATCCAGGCGTGGCAGCTCAAGGAGCTGATCCCGCGGCAGGAATCGAGCGTGGTGTGATCCTGCAACAGTGGGTTCCCCACCGGGGGATTTCCGCGGAGGTCGGGCGTGCACATACTGGTTCGACCATGAGCATCCAAGGGGAAGATGGACTGACGCGGCGCCAGGTGATCCTCGGCGGCGCGGCGAGCGTGGCCGCGATCGGTGGAGCCGTCGCGGTGAGCCAGGGCCAGTCGCAGCCAGGCGGTGATCGCACCAAGGTGGCGTCGGGCACGCGGATGCCGGTGGTGTTCCTGCCGCACGGCGGCGGGCCATGGCCGTGGGTCGAGCTCGGCTTCGACAAGACGGGCGATGCAGATCTCCGCGCGTACCTCGAGTCGCTGTCGGCGCTGCCGAAGACGCCGCCGAAGGCCGTGCTCGTGGTCTCCGCGCACTGGGAGCAGCCGGTTCCCACGGTGATGACCGCGGCGCAGCCGCCGATGCTGTACGACTACTACGGCTTTCCGCCCGAGTCGTACGAGATCCAGTGGCCCGCGCCCGGCGCGCCTCAGCTCGCCACGCGGGTGCAGGAGCTGCTGCGCGTCGCGGGGATCGCCAGCGCCACCGATGCGCAGCGCGGCTTCGATCACGGGACCTTCGTGCCGCTGAAGCTGGCCTATCCGGACGCCAACATCCCCACCCTCCAGCTCTCGCTCAAGACCGGCCTCGATCCGGCGGAGCACCTCGCGATCGGCCGTGCGCTCGCACCGCTGCGCGACGAGGGCGTGTTCATCGTCGGCAGCGGCATGAGCTATCACAACATGCGCGGGTTCCGTGATCCGCGGGCGCGGCCCGTGGCCGAGGTGTTCGACAAGTGGCTGCGCGACGCAGCGACGCTCCCGGCGAGCGAGCGCGCCGCGAAGTTGACGGCGTGGGCCACGGCGCCCGAGGCGCGTGCGGCACATCCGCGGGAGGAGCACCTGCTGCCGCTGATGGTGATCGTCGGCGCGGCCGGCGAGGATGCCGGCACGGTGGCGTACAACGCGACCTACGCCGGGCTGCGGCTCTCGGCGTACCACTACGGCTGAATCACGCGTGGCGGACCGCGTCGAGCGGCCCCCCGAAAACTTCCGTGCGCCGGTCGCCGGGCTCGTCCGTTGGCAGGCATGCCTCCCTTCCGTCATGCCCGCCTTTCCGCAGCCAGCTGCCTCACCGTCCTGATCGCCGGACTCGGGGCCCTCCAGCGCCCCGCCCGAGCCGAACCCGCCCCCGCCGAGCGCGCCGAGCTCGAGGCGGCGGCGGACGAGCAGCTGACCCGCTCACTCGCCGCGAGCTGGCAGGCGCTCGTCGATCGGCCGCGGACCCACGGCCACTGGGAGGTGTTCCTCGGTGCGACCAAGTTCGAGGGCGACTGGAAGGTCGACGGTTCGAATGGCGATCCCGTGATCCTGGTCGCGCTCGCCAGCGAGACGGTGTGCAGCGTCGGTCGCGGGATGCTGTCGTGCCGGCACGGCAACGCACCCGTGGTCCAGGCGGCGCTCGCTGATCTGCCGGTGTCGAGTCTCGCGGCGCCGCTCGCATGGCCGCGCGCGCTGGTGCGCTGGGACTGCGACCAGGGCAACTGCCACGCGGTGACGATCGGCTCGGTGAGCTTCTCCCCCGCTGCCCGTCAGCCCACGGCCGAGGTTGGCCAGCTGCGGCGCCTGTACCGGCTGGTGATGGGATCCGCGATCGATGCGGGCGGCATGTTCGCTCCGATCGGCAAGCCTGGGGGATTGCTCGAGGCCACCGTCGTCGTCACCCGGCCGCTGCCGGATCAGCCAACCGCTGACCAGATCGACTACTTCCGGTCGACCTGGCGGAGCGCGGTGTCCCAGCTGCGATCGGAGGTGACCCTCACCGCGACCGGGACCCGCCACACCCGCCCGACCTGGATCGAGACCCACCGCGTCGAGTGCACGGGGTACACGGGCGGCTGCTGCAGCCCGCCGCCGCCGACCTGCACCACCCTTGCAGACGAGTGATCCCGCAACCGCCTGTTACGACGCGCTTTCGAGCGCAGAAGAATTCTGTGACCTCGGTGCGGCCCCACCCCACTAGGGTGGAATGCGCAGGCCGTTTGCGGACGGATCGGGGGAGCATCCAGAGCTCAGCGATGAAGCTCGCCTGGAGAGGGCGGAGGCCGCGCTCGCAGATCAGACGTGGGGCGTCGCGCGCGAGCTCTGGCAGCAGCTCGCCTGCGCGGTCCCACAGGACAAGCACTTTCGGGCGCAGTTGATGTTCGCTCGAGCGGGCGAGCTCCTGGCCGCCGGGGACGCGCAGCGTGCACGCGAGGAGCTCGAACGGGTCCTGCGCCTCGAGCCCGCGCACGCGGGCGCCAAGGCGATGCTCAAGGCCGCACGCGGCGGGCGCCTGAGCCGCCTCCTCGGACTTTAGTCCCGCGGCTTGGCACCGGCGATCGCCTTGGCCTCGGCGATCGTCTTGCCACCGAAGAACTGCGTGTAGTTCTCGGGCGTGGCGAGCGTGCGCGGATCCATCCGATCGCAGCACACCACCCCATGCAGGTGATCGACCTCGTGCTGGAGGATGCGCGCGTACCAGCCGACGGCGCTGCGGGTGAACGGGCGGCCATGTTCGTCGAGCGCATCGACCCGGACCTTGCGGCGGCGCGGCACGATCATGTTGAACGACGCGAAGCTGAGGCAGCCTTCGAACTGCTCCACCATCTCGTCATCCTCGAACGTCAGCCGCGGATTGACGAGCACGTGATAGTCCACCGGCGTGCGCTCGCGCGCGGCGAGCTGCTCGGGCGTGAAGCCCTTGTGGAACTCCGTGGGATCCTCGATCACCACGAGCTGCAGCGACACGCCGATCTGCGGCGCCGCGAGCCCGACGCCTGGGGCGTGGCGCATCGTGTCGCGCATGTGGACGATCAGCTCCTGGATCGCCTGACTCGCGAGCTCCTCCACGGTGATCGCTCGCGCCTCCCGGCGCAGCACCGGATCTCCGACTTGCACGATCTCGACGACGGCCATCTGCGTTCCTCCTACGAGCTGCACGAGAGCATGGAGCACCCGGGCTTGTGTCGCGCCCAGTCCGGACGCTTCTGTGCGAATCGCTCCTTGCCGGGCTGCACCTCGTACGGCCGACGGAGCACCTCGAGCAGCACGGCGAGCTGCGTGCGATCGCCGGCCTCGGTGGCCTCGATCACCTCCTGCACGAGGTAGTTGCGCGGGACGTACAGCGGGTTCACGGCGTGCATCCGCGTGCGACGTGTGACGTCGTCGAGGCCCTCCGCGCGAGCGCGCTGCGCATAGGCGGCGAGCCAGCGCCCGAGCTGCGCGCGCTGCATCGCCGTGACCTCGGCCGGCGTGTAGTACGCACCGCGCAGGCTCTCGAACGACGGCTGCGGCTCCGCGAGCAGGCGGAAGAACAGCGTCATGTCGGTCTCGGCCTCGACGAGCAGCGACCCGAGATCGGTCAGGAGATCATCGTCCTCGGTCGCCCACGTGCGCAGCCCGGAGAGGCCGAGCTTGCGGAGCATCGTGTGACGGTACTGCGCGGAGACCTCCGGGACGTAGCGCTCCACCGATCGCCGCAGCGGCGTCGGGTCGTCGAGCAGCGGTGCGAGCGCGCGGGCGAGCTGCGCGAGGTTCCACTGCGCCACCTGTGGCTGCGCGCCGAACCGGTACCGCTTCCCCGACGCATCGGTGATGTTCGGCGTCCAGTCGAGATCGAACGACTCGATCCAGCCGTACGGGCCGTAGTCGATCGTGAGGCCGAGGATCGACATGTTGTCCGTGTTCATCACGCCGTGCACGAACCCGACGCGCATCCACTCGGTGACCATCCACGCGGTGCGTTGCACGACCTCGTCGAACCAGCCCGCGAGGTCCATGCGGTCGCCATCGAGGTATTGCGGATAGAACCGCTCGAGCGTGAACCGGACGAGCTGCTGCAGCGTGTCCTTGTCGTCGCGCGAGCTGTGGATCTCGTAGCTGCCGAACCGCAGGAACGAGGGCGCGACGCGGCACACCACGGCGCCGGGTTCGAACCGGGGGTGGCCGTCGTAGAGGATGTCGCGCTGCACGGACTCGCCGGTCAACGCCAGCGAGAGCGCGCGGGTGGTCGGCACGCCGAGGTGGAACATCGCCTCGCTGCACACGAGCTCGCGCAAGGACGACCGCAGCACCGCGCGGCCATCTGCGCGTCGCGAGTACGGCGTGGGACCGGCACCTTTCAGCTGGAGCTCCCAGCTCGCGATCCCGTCCGGATCGGTGGTGCCTCGCGCGGCGACCTCGCCGAGCGTGATCGCACGACCGTCGCCGAGCTGACCGGCCCAGCTGCCGAACTGATGACCGCCGTAGCACGCGGCGTACGGCGCCATCCCCGGGACCACGCGATTGCCTGCGAGGACCTCGACCAGCTCCGGGGTGGGAGTGGGATCGAGCCCGAACAGGGCCGCGACCTCGGGGACCAGCGCCAGGAGCTCGGGCCGCTGGACGTGCGTCGGCTCGACGCGCGAGTAGCACGCGCGCAGGACCTGCCGCAGCGAGTTGTCGCTGCGCGGATCAGCCGGCAGCTGGCGCACGAAGTGGTCCGTGAACGCGAGCTGCGAGATGTCCGTCACGCCCGCAGGATAGCGAGCGCGCTGGGCCCTGGCGAGCGAACCGGCACGCGCGGGTATGCGAGAGAGGCTTACCAGCCCTTCTTGCCGCGACCACGACCGCCCCCGCCGCCGCCGGAGACGCCGGTGGAGACGTTGACGACCGGGGGCGCACCCGCGGGGGCCGCAATGCCGCCGCCGCCACCACCACCGCCGCCGCCCATCATCAGCATCATCATCATGAGCTGCATGGTGTCGCCGCCGCTGTTGGTGTTCTTCGCTGCGGCGAGGTCTTTGATCGAGCTTCCGATCTGCGTGAGCATCGCCGTCAGCTCGGCGTCGCCGCCGCTCGAGCGGCTCGAGACGCGGCTCGCGCCTCCTGCCACGGTGGCCAGCTGCTCGGTCTCGACGCTCACAAACGCTTCGGTCTCGGGGATCTTGGGGGTAGACATCGGGGGGCTCCTTGGTGTGATGAGTCCTAGAGCAGCCGATGTGCCAGGTGCCCGGATCGCCCAAGTGGCTGATCGATCAGCCACCCGGCATCGAGCCCCCTGGGTGGCGTCACCGGGAGACGTAACCCCGAGGAGTCGATCGGCCAGCGATCGGCCAGCGATCCGGCCGATCGGCAAAGCTCAGGCCGGGCACAGCGTGGCGATCGCATCGGGAGCGAGCCGAGCGAGGACCGCACGTGGGGGCGCGACCAGGAGCCGATCCCGCAGGCCGGCGTCGAACCGCGGCGCTGGGGCTGCCGAGGGATCGGCACGCCGGAACCCATCCTCGACCGTCGCCGCGACCTCCCCCAGGATCGCGTCGAGCCGGGCATAGGTCGCGATCGCGCACGCCGCACGTGTGGCTGCCTCGGGTGCCACGTGATGGCGACGAGCGATCTCCTCGGTCACCTGCGGCGGCGCCACGGTCGTGCCGAGGGCGAGCCCGATCGCGAGCACGGCGGCCTGCAGCGGGGCATCACTGCCATCGGGTGCCATCGGTGCTACGAGCCTGGCCAGGGCTCCGATCCACAGCGCGCGGCTCGCGGGCGGCACCGCGGCGAGATCGGGAGGGCCGACCACGAAGAAGTCCGGAGGCTCGCACGCGCCGTCAAGGAGCTCGGTGAGCTCGGTCAGCTCGGTCAGCTCGGTGACCTCGGCCGGCGCCCCGAGCGCCAGCGTGAGATCCGCGTACAGGAACCGACGCGCGAGGAAGTGGATCCACAGCACGAGCTTCACGTTCGCGTAGTGCGCGCCGAACAGCACGGCGCGTTCGCGCTCCGCCACGAGCCGCGCGATCGCGGGACTCGTGCCCTGCGGCACCCCGGCGACCAGCGCCTCGAAGAACCGGAGCATCATCTTCTCGGGGCCGGTGCACACCTCGGTCGCGCCGACCAGCGAGCCGGTCGCCTCCGAGGACTCGTAGATCGCCTGCGGCGTGAGCGGGACCGGCGTCCAGCTGCCGGCGAGCTGGAGGACCAGCAGCTGCTGCGCCCACAGCCCGACCCCGAGCGTGATCTTCGCGAGCCCCGCGGCGTACGCGGGCGTGGGCTGCGGATCTGGGCCGCGCAGCAGGTAGAACCACGGCAGAGCGCTGCCGAGCTGGCCGATCCGCCACACGTCGATCAGCTCGGGCAGCTGGGACGACGACGACGACGCGCCTCGGCCCTCTACATACGCAGCGCGCATCACCGCGCAGGCATCCAGGACATCGTCCCAGTGCGCGGACATCTGGCGCAGCGCCGAGACGTTCATCGGCGACGCGTGCTGGTGACGTGTGCCCGGGTACGGGCAGGTCTTGTACTCGATCTCGCCGGGCCGGATGAACTGCGCCGGGGTGCGGCCCTCGCGGATCAGGCGATCCTCGTCGTCGCGGTGGAACTGCTCCTCGATCATCCGCACGAGCCAGGGCGTGCTCGTGGTCACCGCAGCGCTCCCTGCGCGAACAGGCGCTGGGCCTCGCGCATCGCGTGGATCCGCACCCACGAGCCGAGGCTGCCCTTGCCGGCATAGCTCGCGAGTCGCGGTGGACCGCCGTCCGCGGCCACGAGCAGCCGATCGCGAACATGGCGGCGCACCCGCGCGAGCTCCGAGGTGCCAACACCGGCCGCGCCGAGCGCGAGATCGATCCCCGCGCTGCACGTGCGATCGAACGCGGCGATCGCGGCCGGCAGCCCCTCGAGGCTGGCGCACGCGAGGTACAGATCCTCGACGTGCAGCTGATCGAGGCTCGCCACGGGCGGTGCGAGCAGGGCGGCGAGGTGAGCCGCGAAGCGCTCGGCATCGAGATCGACCTCGCGCCAGGCCGCGCGCGCACTCGCGATCCGGGCCTCGAGGGTGACGCCGAACACGTCAGACACCTCCAGATCCGGACGTGCCGTTCGCACGATCTCGACGAGTCCCCCCATCGCCGCATGGTACCGGCCCGCAGGTCGTCCGACAAATCGCGATCGGCAGTGGCATACTCGCGGTGATGCGGACGCTTTGCCTGGCCACCGGCGTGCTGCTCGCGACCGGCGTCGCGACGGCAGGGCCCACGTTTGGACCGCTGCCTCGCCCCGGGCCGCCGATCCGCAAGCCCGCGAGCGTCGCGTACACCGCCGACGCGCTCGGCGAGTTCGCCGACGCCAGCCGCGCCGACAAGGCCGGAGATCTCGGCGAGGCCGAGAGCCGCTACCGTCGCTCGCTCGAGCAGGACAAGCAGGCGAACACTTTCTACAACCAGGCCGATGTCCTGCGCCGCATGGAGCGCTACAAGGATGCGATCGAGGCGTACGGCAAGTACCTCGAGGCCGCCCCCGATGCCTCGGACCGCGCCGAGGTCGAGCAGCTGATCGCGCGGCTGCGCCTGACACCACCGGTGGTCACCGTCGACGGCGAGGATCCTCGCGCGGTGGTGTTCGTCGATGGCGTCCTCGCGGGTCCGTCGCCGCAGACGCTCCAGCTCACCACCGGTCGACACACGATCGATCGGATCGGGCCCGGCTCGTTCCAGCACGATGCGATGGCGTTCAAGCAACTCGAACGCAGGCACTTTCAGTCCACGTCGCGCAAGGCGGCCGAAGGCAACGTCGTGCTGTCGTCGAGCGTGCAGCGGTCCGGAGGCTGGAACGATGACCAGCGCGCGTGGCGCGCACCGGAGCGGTTCACGCTCGCGGCCGGGCACTACGAGACCCGGATGTTCGGCCCGAGCGTGTTCTGCAACCCGATCGCGTTCGACGTGCCGAAAGGCGATGGCGTACTGTTCGTGTTCGTCGATGCGGCAGAGCCCGGCGACAGCGAGCCGCGCCCCCGGTGTCTGACGGCGACGGTCCGCGTGAAGAAGGTGAGCTTTCCGCCATGAGCGGGCCGCTCCTCGCACTCGCGTTGCTCGCAGCGATCTCGGGGGCCGCCGCCGCCGATCCAGACGAGGCCGTGCGCAAGGGCACGCCCGACAAGTTCGCGAAGGCCGCCGGAGATGCGTTCCGCGCCGCGGTCGCCGCGGACAAAGACGGCGATCTACGGAGCGCGCTCGGCCTCTATCAGAAGGCGTTCGCGATCTCGCCGTACCCGAGCACGATCTACAACATCGCCGATCTCCAGCGTCGGCTAAATCTCTTGCCCCTCGCGCTCAAGAGCTACGAGACGTACCTCGTGATCGCACCCACCGCCGCCGACAAGCAGCAGGTCGAGACGCTGATCGCCAAGCTCGAGAAGACGCCCGGGATGCTCTGGGTCTCCACCCCGCCGGCGAGCGATCCGCAAGCGATCGATCTGACGTCCGCGTACATCCTCGTCGATGGCGAGATCAAGAAGCAGCCCGGCGTGGAGAGCCACGCTGGTCCGTATGGCTACAAGGAAGGCTTCGGGATCGACCTCCGCGGTGGCGACCACGTGATCGACGTGGTGACGGCGGTCAGCTTCGGCTCGTCCAGCTGCAAGTTCGGTCCCGGCGAGAACCACGAGTGCACCGTGCGCGCACCGCCGCGGACCGATGGTGCCGTGGTGTTCAATGCCTCGAACCGCAGCCTCGAGGTGCGCCTCCCGAACGATGCCAACCGCCGGAGCCGGAGCGAGACCCGGTTCGACCTCCCGGCGGGCAAGCAACGCCTGCAGCTCCGCGATCGCTCGTTCGAGTGCCCGACGATCCCCGTCGATGTCCCGAAGGGGGGCGACCTCGCGTACGTGTTCGTGGCGACCACCGAGTACGATCGGCTCGAGCGCTGCCGGAGCGTGACGGTGACGCAGCACAAGCTGCACTTCGCACCCTGAGCGCGGCTACAGCTGCGCGGCGACGACCACGCCGATCAGCGCGGCGACCACGAGCACGACGATCCACACGATGCGGCGCACCGCGGCGTCGCGCGCAGCGAGCTGGGACATGTCGAAGCCGGGCATCCCCGGCGCGGGTGGCAGCGGCGCGACCAGTGGGGTCGGTGGGATCTGCGCGGGCTTCGCGAAGCTCGCGAGGTCCATCACCGGGCGCGCCGAGTGCGGCAAGGGCTGCGGCGGTCCGGCGGGCTGGATCACGGCCATCGGCGGCGGTGCCGTCGGGGACTTGCGCTGCTGCGGCGGTGGAGGTGGGAACAGAGCGAGGTCCGAGCCGGGCAGCGGCGCGGCGCTGGTCGGCCCGGCGGTGGCGCGTCCGAACAGCGGCGCGGTGGGGAGCGCCGCCTGGCTCGAACGATCGCCGTGGGTGGGGAGCACAGCCTGGCTCGGGCGTGCGCCATGCGCGGGGAGCACAGCCTGGCTCGGGCGTGCGCCGTGCGTCGCGAGCGCGGGCTGGCTCGGACGACCACCGACATCGGGCGGCGTGGTCGGCTGCTTGCGGTTGGTCACCGGGGTCGGGGTGACCTGCGACCTGAGCACCGGAGGTGGCGTGGTCGGAGGCGGTGCGGGGCGGCCGGGGATCGTGGTGGGGAGGGCGCCGCGAGGGCGTGCCGGTGCGGGGACCTGTGCCGGCTCGGTGGGCGCTTCTCCCAGGGAGGAGTCGCTCGGGCGGACGATCTGCGCGGGATACGGCGCCGTCACGAGGGGGCGTGGTCGCTCCTCGAGGATCGTCGATTCGTCGCCGATCGAGACCGGGACCGTGCGCGTGACGTCCGCGCGCTCGGCGTTCTCCGCACCCAGGACGCGATCGAGCGCCGCGCCGAGCTCCCCCACGCTGGCCCAGCGCTGCTCCGGCTCGCGCGCCAGGCACTTCATCACGATGCGATCCATCGCCTTGGGGATCGGGACCAAGCCCGCGAGCGGATCCGGATCGGTGCGGAGCATCGCCGCGAGCACCGCAGCCGGGCTGTTGGCCTCGGCGAACGGGCGGCGCCCGGCGATCATCTCGTACATCACGATGCCGAACGTGTAGATGTCGGTCTGACCGGTGCAGACGCCGCCGACCATCTGCTCGGGGGACATGTAGTCGAGCGTGCCGATCATCTGGCCGGCGTTCGTCAGGTCCTGCGAGTCCATGTCGCTCTGGTGCAGGATCTTGGCGATCCCGAAATCGAGGACCTTGGCGAAGTTCTCGTCGCCGTCCTTGTTCTCGAGGTTGATGTTCGTCGGCTTGAGATCGCGATGGATGATGCCGAGGCCGTGCGCCTCCTCGAGCGACGCGCACACGCCACGCGCGATCGAGGCCATCTGCTTCCATTCGAACGGCCCGCGCGAGCGATACCGCTCGAACAGGCTCTCACCGTGCAGGAGCTCGAGCACGATGAACAAGGTCCCGTCCTCGGCCTCGCCCATCTCGTACGCGATGATCGTGTTGGGGCTGCGCAGGCGGGTCAGGGTGTCGCCCTCGCGCCGGAACCGCGCGATCACCCCGGGATCTGCCGCGAGCCGGGCGTGCAGGATCTTGAGCGCGAACTGATGGCCCGAGTTCTTGTGGGTCGCGTGGTAGATCGCGCCGAACCCGCCGACCGCGATCCGGAAGTCGATGTGGAACCGGCGATCGAACTCGGTGCCGACCAGCGGATCGTGGACCTGGACGGTCGTCCGGTCGTTCTGATCCTGCTTCCGACTCACCTTCAAACTGTACGAGTGACTCGCCACCCGCGTGAAATGAAACGACCTCCGATCGCCGCGATCTGAGGGCCACGGCACCGGCAAGCCACTCTGAGTGGGGCTCACGGCTGTCCAGATCTGGTCGACGTACGTCGCAGTCGTGAGATGTCGGCGGCTTAGGCCGCGCATGGTGCTTGCACACCGCGCACGCGTGCGCGTCACCAGCTCCATCTCGTTCGTCGTCCTCGCGGCTTGCAGCAGTGCTTCCGCACCGCCACCCGCGACCGAGGCCGATGCTGGCCCGACCACGCGACCGGACGCATCCCTGCCGGTGCCGGACGCCGGCCCTGTGTACCGCTACCTGTGCTCGGCCCCGCCGCCGGCCGGGGCACCGATCCCGATCTCTCCGGCGCTCCCCGCGGCCGGCTGTCCCGTGCTCCATGGCGGGAGCAACAGCCTGACAACAACCGGCCACACCCGGGACTTCCTGCTGGTCCTGCCCGCCAACCTCCAGCCGGACGAGCGCCCACCGGTGCTGTTCATGTGGCACTGGATCGGCGGCACCGCGAACGGCTTTCTGCAGAAGGGCGAGGTCCAGGCCGCGGCGGATGCCCAGCGCTTCATCGCCGTCCTCCCGGTGGCCCGGGGCGCGACCGTGATCGGCACGTCGTTCAACACCCGGTGGCCGTTCGACATCACGCAGACCGCGTCGCGGATGGACGAGGAGTTCACCTTCTTCGACGACATGCTCGCGTGCGTCGAGCACCAGTTCCCCGTCAACCAGCAGTGCGTGTCGACCGTCGGCGTCAGTGCTGGTGCGCTGTTCACTGATCAGCTCGCCCAGGCGCGCAGTCACACGCTCGCCTCGTTCCTCTCCCTCTCCGGCGGCACCAACGCGACGATCATCAAGCCGTGGAATGGCGCGGCGCGAAAGCTGCCCGGCGTGGTGCTATGGGGCGGCGACGGCCCGCCGCAGATGGACGGCAACAAGGACCTCCTCGGCTGCGTCGGCGTCGGCATGGACTTCTCGGTCGCGTCGAAGGCGATGGAGCAGAAGCTCACCAACGACGGCCACTTCTTCATCGAGTGCAAGCACAACTGCGGGCACGTCGAGCCGCCGCTCGATGCGCCGCCGGGCGAATCGAAGTACGCGGGGATGTGGGAGTTCGCGCTCAACCATCCGTTCTGGTGGCCCGCCGGCCAATCGCCGTTCCTCGAGCACGGCATGCCCACGAGCCTGCCGCAGTGGTGCGGCATCGGGGCGGACTCGGCGACGCCGCGGACCGGCGGCGGCTGTCCGGCCGCCGAGAATCCCTGCACGAACTAAGCAGCCGCCGATCGCGTGATCTCGCGGGGTTCGCGATCGCACGTTGCTCAAGTTGAAACCGTCCCCTCTACAGGAGCCCGTACCTGCGGAGCTTGTTGATGAACGTGGTGCGCGGCATCCCGAGTGCCCGTGCCGCGGTGGACTGGTTGCCGCTCGCCGCGGCCAGCGCCGCCGTGAGCCGTCGTCGCTCGATGTCCTCCATCACCGCGTCGTGGGGCCGTGCCTCGGTCCCGGCCGAGATCTCCTCGGCGAGGGGCTCGAGCGGAGGCGCGCGATCGGAGAGCTCGAGATCGTCGGCGGTGAGCTGGTCTCCCTCGCCGAGCACGAGGGCGCGCTCGAGCACGTTCTCGAGCTCGCGCACGTTGCCCGGCCACGCGTAGCCCATCATCCGCGCGAGCGCGTCGGGCGCGAGGGCACGGAGCGGGCGGCCGGCACGGCGCGCGGCCCGCGGGAGCAAGGCGGTGCACAGCTCCGCGAGATCGGCGCGGCGCGCGCGGAGTGGCGGGACCATGATCTCCACCACGCGGAGCCGGAAGTAGAGGTCCTCACGGAACTCGCCCTTGGCGACCATCGCCTCGAGGTCGCGATGGGTGGCGGCGACGATGCGCACGTCGATGCTGACCGGGGCGGTGGCGCCGACGCGCATCACCACGCGCTCTTCGAGCACGCGCAACAGCTTGGGCTGGAGCTCGAGGGGCAGCTCGCCGATCTCGTCGAGGAACAGGGTGCCACCGTCGGCGAGCTCGATCGGGCCGCGGCGTAGCCGGGTGGCGCCGGTGAATGCACCGCGCTCGTGGCCGAACAGCTCGGACTCGAACACCGAGGCCGCGATCGCCCCGCAATCGACGTGCATGAACGGGCCCTCCGCCCGCGCCGACAGGCCGTGGAGCGTGCGCGCGAGCAGGCCCTTGCCGGTGCCGGATTCACCGAGAACGAGCACACTCGCGTCGCTCCGACCGACCCGCTCCACCGTCGAGCGCAGATCGCGCATCGCCCGGGACTCACCGACGAGCGTCGCGCCCTCGGTGGCCGCCTCCACGCGCTTGCGCAGGAACCGGTTCTCGTCGAGGAGCCGATCGCGGAGCTCGCGGATCTCCGTGTTCTGGCTCTCCAGCGTTCGCGACAGCTCCGTGATCGTGCCGAAGGCGCGCGCGTTCGCGAGCGCCACGGCGAGCTGGCTCGCGATCGCACCGAGGAGATCGCGATCGTCGGAGGAGTAGAGGTCTCCGCTCTTGCGCGGACCGAGCACCAACCACGCGACGATCGCGTCGTCATCGCCCACGCGCACCGGCACCGCGAAGCCATCGTCGGCCACGATCGGCTCGGTGGGCACGCCGTCGCCGAGCGCGTGCCCGATCCGCCAGCCCTCGCCTTCCTTGAGGAACAACGCCCCCCATTCGGCGCGCACGGCCTCCACGAGCTGCACCACGGTCTCCCGCGCGAGATCGGCCGGCTCGCGCAACAGCGCCAGGCTCTCGCCCGCGTGACGCAGGGCCTCGATGTAGTGCTGGCGATCGCGGAAGAACCGACGATCCACCCAGCCGCCGACGCGCCCGCGGATCGGCCCGAACAAGGCCGCCGCGCACAGCCCGGCCACGAGGTGCGGCCACGGCCCCGCATCCCCGACCAGCGCGCCCGTGGTCCAGCCGGCCGCGAGCACCACGCCGAGGTACACGATGACGGCGGCACCGGTGGTGACGGCATAACCGAGCGAGCTCTTGATCAGCGCGTCGACATCCGCGAGCCGGATCCGCAGCACCGCGAGCCCGTAGCCGCAGAACCACAGGATCGCGATCGCGACGACGAACGGCTGGTAGCGGACGATCAGGAACTTGTCGAGATCGGCGATCGCGATCGGGACCGCCGCGAGCACGGGGATGGCGCCGAGCGCGTGGCCGAACAGGAGCCAGCGCAGCTGGGCACGCAGCACGCCGGTGGCACGACGATGCGCGCGGACCTGCGCGAACAGCCCCGCCGAGGTGTGGATCGGGATCGAGGCGATCTGCGCCGCGATGCACACCACCGCCCACCGCAGCGCGCGGTCGCCGGTCAGCGGATCGACCGCGGCCACGGCGAGGGCGATCGCGCAGCCCACCCCGAGCACGATCGCGAGCGCGAACGACACCCGCGGCCACTTCGGCCGGGTCGGGCTCGCGCGGTGCGGGAAATCGATCGAGAGGTGGAGCGCGATCGGCGGGCCACAGAACAGCGCCGCGAGGAAGCCCAGCCCGAGCACGGGGTGGACGATCAACCGGGTCCACGACAGCGCGCCGACATAGACCACCGCGTAGATCACCGAGGTCCGATAGAACCGCTGCGCGTCGAGATCATCGGGCCGCCCGAGGCGCGCGACCAGGCCGAGCACGAGGAGCACCGTCGCGAGCAGGGTCGCCACCACGGCGGACCACGGCGGTGGCGAGCGCCCGAGGAGCAGCGTGACCTCGTGCGGCGCTCCGGCCCGCGTGACGCCGAGCACGACGGTCTCGCCCGGGGCGCGATCGAGTACGCGGAACGCATAGTCGAGCGTGCTCGAGATCGGGGTGCCGTCGACGGCCACGATCACGTCGCCTTCGGCGAGCCCTGCCCGCTCGGCGACCCCGCCGTCCTCCACGTGGACCACCCGGTGCCCCGTGAACGCCTGGAACCCCTTGTCGGGTGCGTGCCAGGCCGCGATCACCACCGCGATGGCGTACGCGAGCGCCACCATCGGCGGCACCACCATCCACCACGACGCCTTTCGCACCACGGCGGGACCTTGCCCGATCTACGGACGGACCGTAAAGCCGGAAAACACGGCCCTGGGACACCCCGCGACCGCACAGACCGACCTGGCGCGAGCGCCCCCGGTTGGCTATCGTCCGCGCGATGAAGCGCCGCACGTTCCTGTTTGCCTCCGCCTCGACGGCGGTCCTCCTGGCCTTCCGAAAGCAGCTCTCGTTCGCGAAAGGTGAGCCCGCCGTGAAACTCGAACCCCTCCTCGCTCCGTTCGGCGGCGCCAACGGCGGCGTCCCTCCGTTCGACAAGATCAAGGTCGCGGACTTCAAGCCCGCCCTGATGAAGGGCATGGACCTCCAGCGCGCCGAGATCGCCACGATCGCGGACAACGCCAAGCCCGCCACGTTCGAGAACACGATCGTCGCACTCGAGGACTCGGGCCGCCCCCTGGCCCGTGCGGCGACGCTGATGGGCGTCTACACGTCCACGATGAACGACAAGGCGATGCAGGGCGTGGAGACCGAGATGTCTCCGGTCCTCGCCGCTTACAACGACGAGATCACGCAGAACGAGAAGCTGTTCGCGCGGATCAAGGCCGTCTATGACGCCAAGCCGAAGCTGAACAGCGAACAGCAGCGTCTGCTCGAGGTGGTCTACAAGAACTTCGCGCGGCGCGGTGCGGCGCTCGGCGCCAAGGACAAGGCGCGGCTCAAGGAGATCAACACCAAGCTCGCCTCGCTCTACACCACGTTCACGCAGAACCAGCTCGCCGACGAGGAGAGCGGCATGGTGCTGCTCGACAAGGAGAGTGACCTCGCGGGCCTGCCCGATTCGATCAAGGCCGCGACCGCGCAGGCGGCGGAGGCCAAGGGCAAGAAGGGCAAGTGGGCGATCACGAACACCCGCTCGAGCGCCGAGCCGTTCCTGACCTACTCGTCCAACCGCGCGCTGCGCGAGAAGGTGTTCCGGATGTGGATCAGCCGCGGCGACAACGCCGGCGCCCACGACAACAAGCCGATCATCACCCAGATCCTCGCCCTCCGCGGCGAGCGCGCCAAGCTGCTGGGCTTCCCGAGCCACGCGCACTGGATCATCGACGACAACATGGCCAAGACCCCCGATGCGGCGATGGCCCTGACGATGAAGGTCTGGAAGGCCGCCGTCGCGCGCGTGCGCGAGGAGGTCGCCGACATGCAGAAGGTCGCCGATGCCGAGAAGACCAAGCTCAAGATCGAGCCGTGGGACTACCGCTACTACGCGGAGAAGGTGCGCAAGGAGAAGTACGATCTCGATCAGAACGAGGTGAAGCCGTACCTCCAGGCCGAGAAGCTCCGCGAGGGCATGTTCTGGGCCGCGGGCCAGCTCTACGGCTTCGGGTTCAAGCAGATCACCGGCGTGCCCGTCTATCACCCCGACGTCCGCGTCTGGGAGGTCACCAAGGGCGGCAAGCGCGTGGGCCTCTGGTACTTCGATCCGTACGCCCGTGATGGCAAGCGCTCCGGCGCGTGGATGAACGAGTACCGCACGCAAGAGGCATTCAAGGCGCCGACCACGCCGATCGTGTCCAACAACTCGAACTTCGTGCAGGGCAAGCCCGGCGAGGCCGTCCTGATCTCGTGGGACGACGCGGTCACGATGTTCCACGAGTTCGGCCACGCGCTGCACGGCCTCAACTCGAACGTGCACTACCTGTCGCTCGCGGGCACCAACACGAAGCGCGACTTCGTGGAGTTCCCGAGCCAGCTCAACGAGCACTGGCTCCCCACGCCCGAGGTGCTCAACAAGTACGCACTGCACTTCGAGACCAAGCAGCCGATGCCAAAGGAGCTGCTCGAGAAGATCAAGAAGGCCAAGAACTTCAACAACGGGTTCAAGACCGTCGAGTACCTGATGTCGACGATCTACGATCTCAAGATCCACACGGCGCCCACCGACAAGCCGATCGATCCCGCGGCGTTCGAGAAGGCGACGATGAAGGAGATCGGCGCGCCCACCGAGATCGTGATGCGCCATCGCCCGCCGCACTTCGGCCACATCTTCGCGGACGATGGATACTCGGCCGGCTACTACAGCTACATCTGGGCCGACACGCTCACCGCCGACGCCGCCGAGGCGTTCGTCGAGGCGAAGAGCTTCTACGACAAGAAGACCGCGAAGAAGCTGCACGACGCGATCATGAGCGTCGGCAACTCGGTGTCGCCCGAGGAGGCGTTCAAGAAGTTCCGCGGCCGCGATGTCGACACCAACGCGTTGATGCGAGATCGCGGCTTCCCGGTCACCTGAGGACCGACCAGGACCGTATGCTGCCGGGATGAGCTCCCCGTACCGCGACGAGGGCGTACCGGCTGGCGAGGTAGAGACGACGGGCGAGCCCAAGCCACTCGCCGCGTTCGACGTCTCCGGAGCCAAAGGCAGCGATGGCGTCAACGGGAGACCCGGCGCGTCGGGCCAGGCCACCGGCTGCAGTGGCACGGGCGGCCAGGACGCCGGTCGATCTCGACCGGGCGAGAACGCGGGACAGATCCGGCTCGAGCTGGTCGCCGACGACGCGGCCGGAGCGGTCAAGCTCGGCGGCGAGACGTTCTCTCCGCACGGCGAGAAGCAGGTGATTCGCAACCTGATCGTGATCGACGAGGCCGGGTTCATCCCGCTGAGCGCGATCGGCGGGGATGGCGGCAAAGGTGGAAGCGGCGGGCGCGGCGGCGATGGTGCGCGCGGCGGCGATGGCGCGGATGCCAATCGCTGGAGCAGCGGTGGAGACGGCGGCAGCGGCGGCAATGGAGGCAGCGGCGGCGATGCGACGAGCGGTTCGCCCGGCGGGGAAGGCGGTCAGATCGTGGTCTCCGTGAGCGAGGACGACACGCCGTTGCTCATGCTGATCCGGCACGACATCCGCGGGGGCACGGGCGGACGAGCCGGCGTCAACGGCGCTGGCGGCAGCGGCGGCTCGGGCGGCAGCGGCGGCAGCTCGTACAGCTGGACCACCACGTCGAGCTATCGCGACTCGCAGGGCAACACGCAAACGAGAACGCACTATCACTCGAACCCCGGCGGCAGCGATGGATCCTCGGGGGCCAGCGGCCGCGCGGGCAGCGCGAGCGTCGTCCCGGGCGCCGACGGCGAGGCCGGCCAGTTCGCGATCGAGGTCACCTCCGCCGACGGCAAGCTGGCGACCTATCCCTCCCGCTACGATCTGCGGTTGGTCTCGTTCGCGCACGATTCTCTGAACGAGGACTGCGTGTACGAGCCGCGCGAGCTGGTCCGCGTGTTCGATCTCGAGGTCGAGAACGTCGGTGGCATGCCCACGCCGACACGGGACGAGCTCGCCCTCGCGATCGCGGCGGGTGGCTGGGTCAAGCCCGAGGTCGGCGAGCTGCGGTGCGTCCGCGGCCTGGCACCTGGGAGCCGGTACAAGGTCCCCGGCGAGCTCACGTTCCGGATCGCCGATCACGTCCCCACCGTGCCCAGTGATCCGCTCGAGGTCGAGGAGTCGATCTTCCAGCGCGCGATGTTGCCGTCGGTGAAGCGGGACTTCGAGCACTTCCAGGAGGGCGGCGCCATCGAGCAGGGGCGGTTCGTGATCCGCTATCCGGTGCGGCTCTCGACCGTGGAGAACCTGCACTCGCTCGCCGCGGGCGAGGCCACGCGGGTGCGGTTCAGCCTGACCAATCAGTCGCGGTTCGCGCTCGGTGCCGGCTCGGACTGCAAGCGCGTGGTGCGGATCCGCGTCACCACCGCGCCCGACTCCGAGCTCGGTGACGAGCACGTCACGTTGATCGCGGACGGTGCGGAGCTGCCGCCCGGGGCCGGATGGACCCACGATCTCGCCACGATCGGCGCGGGCGACACCACCGCGATCGAGCTCACCGTCAGGATCAAGGACTCGGCGCCCGAGTACCTGCGGTTCGCGGCGCACGTCACGCTCGAGCTCGGCGCGATCGATGATCCGGCGAGCACGCGCCCGATCCAGCTGCGCAGCTTCGACGTGCGCGTGGCACGCCCGTTCCAGGTCTCGGATGCCGACGTGCTGCTCGTGGTCAACCACCGCACCACGCGCGAGGAGATCGAGGCGTGGGATCAGCTCGGCGCGCGCCTCGCCTTCAAGACCGCGATCTGGGATCTCTCGCGTGAACGCCACCTCGATCTCGAGAAGCCCTTGCACGGTGGGGTCGCGCTCGCCGATTGGTTCGCCAAGAAGGCGCTCGTGATCCTCGACAACGAGATCGAAGGCCCCGAGGGCCCGACGCATCCGCACGTGTTCCTCGCCGACGATCAGGCCACGCGCGCTGCCGTGGCCGGCATCGACATCGCCTTCGTCGGCAAGGGCCTCACGCTGCGGCGGTTGCTCGTGCCCTCGCCTCCTCCGAGCGATGCTGCTGCCCTCCCGATCGCCGAGGATCTGACGGCCCTCGTGAAGACGATGCAGGAGGCGCCACGAGGCACCACCACCGTGTACCGGTCGTACTGGCTGCGCTGGTGGGCGAAGCCCGAACCCGCGTGGCTCGAGAAACAGGCCCACAAGGTCAGCGCGCAGCTCGGCGAGACGCTCCCGGACCAGCGGCACGTGGTGATCCACCGCTTCGCGCCCGAGGTCGATGGCAAGAGCATGTGGATGAACCGGTGGAAGGTCGGCACGATCGAGAGCGTGCGCTCGCTCGATCTCGATGCGGGCGCGATCGTCCACGCCTCGGTCGGTGACCAGGAGCTCCACGATCCGGCGTACTCGGCCAGCGATCACGCCACCACCGCGCTGCTCGTGATGTTCGATTTCGACGAGAACCTCGAGCGCCTGAAGCGGTTGATCGGGCGTGACGAGATCACCCAGGCCGTGCTCACCCCGGTGGCCGATGCGCTGCTGCTCGATCTCGCGAACGAGCTGGCCGCGGTCCTGACGCCGGGCTGGAAGGGCGAGACCTCCGGCAAGGAGCTCGAGGCGCAGCTGCCACGGCTCGAGGCGCTCTCGCGCGCGGGCGTGTCGGCGACCTACGGATCGGTGGGCGGGCTCGCTCTGGTCCGGCTCGCCGGATCCCTGCTGTTCCTCGGGCGCAGCCAGGTCTCGTGGTGGGAGAACGTCCCGCCGTGGCGGTGGATGCGGCGCGGCCCGAGCGCCAGGCACAAGATCGCCCGGCACCTCGATCGCTTCCTCGAGAGTGCGTTCGGCGAGCACAACCTCGCGCAGGCGCTGAGTGACGCCGAGGTGATCGCCAAGCAGCTCGACAAGCTCCACCACGAAGAGCGCAAGTCGAAGCTCGCGGCGAAGAAGCGCTACTGGGCGCTCGACCAGGCACGGCAGCCAATCGCGTCGAAGACGATCACGTCCGACACCGAGCTCCTGGTCACGCCCGAGGAGCGCGTGATGACCGGCACCGACTACGACGCGATCATCACCGAC
>JAYVRN010000121.1:0-7971 GCA_043776275.1 Myxococcales bacterium
GCGACATAGCCGAGCTTGCTGAGCGATTCACTCGCGAAGTTCGAGGTCACGCGCTTCACGGCCTGGAACACCACGAGCAGTGAGAACAAGATCGTGCCCCAGAACGAGAGGCCGGCGAGTGGCGCATAGACGCCCGTGCCGCGCATCTCGCTCAGCGAGAAGCTGACGCACGCGCCATCTGTCGAGCAGACCTGCGCCGAGCGCATGTCGATCGTCATGATGCCGAACGGTGTCGACGCGACGAACCAATCGAGTGCGAACAACGCTGCGCCGACGAGGCCCAGGTACACGACGAGGAGTGCGAGGACCCGAGACCGACCGCGCTCCATTCAACGCCACGCTATCACGGCTTCGGCGGCGGTCCAGAATCGACGGTGATCGTCACCGTGCCGAGATCGAGGGTCTTGCCCGCCTCGAGCACGAGGCCGCGCTTCGTGAACGGGCGAGGGGGTGTCATCGCCAGGAAGATGCTCGGCCCTGCCTTCGCCTCGAGCCGGAACACACCGTCGGGCCCACTGGTCGGAGGTGGGCCTTCCAGCGACAGCTGGACCCGGCCATCTCCGGCGTCGGGGATCAGCGCCACGCCCACGTCGGGCAGCGGCTTTCCCTGCGGATCGACGAGCTTACCGACCACCCCGGCGTTCGCGACCAGCGTCAGATCGACGGTAGCGGGCTGCCCTGGCCGAACCTCGACCTTGGTCTCGGCATTCCCGTCGGTCGAGCGTACGCGCACGGTGTACGCACCTGGGTCCACGCGGCCGAGCTGGAACTTTCCATCGGTGAACGTGCGTGCAGCGGTCGTCGGCCCATCGAGCTCGACGGTGAACAGTGGGGTAGCGCCTCGCGGTCCGGGCACGGTTCCCGACGAACCACCGCGCGACGAGGCGAATTCCCTTGAGACAGCAAATCTGCTGCAGGGTTCCACGGAACTTCGTCTCGAGCGTGGGTGTCGCGAGGGACATGCAGAACACGCTCGCTCGTTTCCTCGTCGCCGCGCTGCTCGCCACCTCGTGCAAGTCGAAGCCGGCCGACGATGACGCGCTCGAGCTGGTCGCGATGGAGACCGCGGCGAGCGAGACGACAAACGATACGTCCACCGACACGGAGACAGGCTTCGTGCGGTTCAAGCTGCGGCACACGGACTTCAGCAGCGGCTTTGATGGCAGCGACGTCAGGGGCGACGTCGACGGGGGTGGCGAGGGCTACCAGCAGTACCAGGCGCATGGCTGGACCGAGGCTGCGAAGGATCGGCGCTCCACGTTCGCTGCGGACGTCGACACGGCCTCGTACACGATCGCGCGGCGGAAGCTGACGGAGGGCAAGCTCCCGCCGGCGGCCTCGGTGCGGGTCGAAGAGATGGTGAACTACTTCACGTACGCCTATCCGGCGCCCGAGGCCGGTGCGCCGTTCTCCGTGCAGAGTCAGCTCGCGCCTTCGCCGTTCGATCCGAACAAGCGGATCCTGCGCGTGGGCGTCAGCACCCGAGCGCTGAGCGTCCGCGAGCGGAAGCCTGCGAACCTGGTGTTCCTCGTCGATGTCTCGGGCTCGATGTCCAGCGCGGACAAGCTGCCGCTCGCCAAGCGCTCGCTGCGGATCCTGGTGGACAACCTGAAGGCGGGCGACACCGTTGCGCTCGTGACCTATGCCGGAGCGACCGAGCTCGTGCTGCCGCCGACCGGGCTCGATCA
Source organism: Myxococcales bacterium (assembly GCA_043776275.1). Classification (GTDB taxonomy): domain Bacteria; phylum Myxococcota_A; class Polyangia; order Haliangiales; family Haliangiaceae; genus JABFXX01. Next base: position 1,689 of record JAYVRN010000121.1, read on the forward strand.
CAAGCGCGAGATCCTCGCGGCGATCGAGGGCCTCGCCGAAGGTGGCTCGACTGCGATGGGCGATGGCATCGCCCTGGCGTACCAGCAAGCGGTCAAGGGCCTGCGGCCCGGCGTGATCAGCCGCGTGATCGTGCTGTCCGATGGAGACGCCAACGTCGGGAGCACCGATCACGCCGCGATCCTCGCGACCATCGCCGGCAAGGTGAAGGAGGGCGTGACGCTCTCGACGATCGGCTTCGGGGTGGGCAACTACCGGGACGCGCTGATGGAGCAGCTGGCGGACAAGGGCAACGGCAACAACTTCTACATCGATGGTCTGAGCCAGGCGAAGCGCGTGTTCCAGGAGCAGCTCGGATCGACGCTCGAGGTCGTGGCGAAGGACGTCAAGCTGCAGGTCGAGTTCGATGCCTCGCAGGTCAAGCGCTACCGGCTGATCGGCTACGAGAATCGCGACCTCGCGGACGACGAGTTTCGGGACGACAAGATCGATGCCGGTGAGATCGGCGCTGGACATCAGGTCACCGCGGTCTACGAGCTCGAGCTCACGAAGCTGCTGGGGGTCACGCCGCTCGCCACGGTGCGCATCCGCCACAAGGCGCCGAACGGCACCACCGCCACGGATTCCGCGTTCCCACTCGAGGCCCGCGAGATCTCGTCGAGGTTCTCGGATGCCAGCGATGAATTCCAGTTCGCGTTCGCGGTGGCGGGCTTCGCGGACGTGCTGCGCGGCGGCAAGGATGCGAGCGGCTGGGAGCTCGAGCGGCTGCGCCGCATCGCGAACCGCACCGCAGGCACGAGCGCAGAGCGTCGCGAGCTCGTGCAGCTGATCGATCGCGCGATCGAGCTGCTGCCGAGCCGCAGCTAAGGTGCAAGTGGGGCGAGCGCCACGCGGCGCAGGTACGCGAGCTCGGCGACGAAGTCGGAGCCGACGTCATGATAGCTCTCGATCCAGTACTCGAGATCGCCGAGCGGGGCGGGGAGAGGTGTGGAGATCGTGGCGGTGGTGAAGCCGGTGATCGAGGCGGAGATCTCCGTCGCCGAGATCGTGACGCGGAGCGTGAACGCCCCGTCGGTGGGGAGCGGGCCGATCGGCATCGTTGCGATCGTCTGATCGTTCAGCTGGATCTGGAAGTTGCCATATGGGCCTCCGGACTCACCGCCGCTGATTCGCGCGAGGTACTGGTTGGAGAGCGAAGGGTCGAACCGCAGCGCGATGTATCCGAAGTCGTTCGTCGGTGGATGGGTGGTGCGGAGGAACCTGCCGGTGAGCTCGTATGTGCCGGCGGCCGGCACGCGGCCCTTCACGCGCGCCGAGCCGGCGATCTGGGCCGTGCTGTCGATCGGCGCGCGCAGCACATCGTTCTCGATCACCGCGCTATCGAGGTCGAGACCGAGTCCGGTGCCGAAGCCGAAAAACTGCTGCACGTGGGCAACGGTCTCGTCGGGATCACATGCGGCGCCGAGCCCATCGCAGTCCAGATCCTCGCCGTCGGGGTCGAGGTGCGGACACAGATCACATGCATCGAGCGCTCCGTCGAGATCCTCGTCGTGATCTTCCTGGTTCGGCACGAGGGCGCAGGCATCAACGCCGTTGAGGATCGAGTCGTGATCCTCGTCCCCGTCAGGCGCCAGCGGAGCGGAGCAGGTCATGGGTGCGCTGTGCTCGTTGAACTCGAACACGCGATCGCACCCGGCGGTGCACGCGACGAGCCCCAGCAGCAAGCCGCGATACGTCATCTCGAGCATCGTACCGCACGTCGGGTCGGGTACGATGGCGGCCGCATGCTGTCCAGGCTTGTGTTGGCTCTCTCGTTGGCTCTCTCGTTGGCGTCCGGCGCGTGCGGTGGTCATCCGGCCAAGCCGTCCGCCCCGGTCGCCGCTGGCAAGCTCGCGGATCCGCGGAACGAGTCGATCGGTGGCGTCGACGTGGGTGCCAGATCCGAGGCGGTCGAGAAGCTGCTCGGCGCGCCGGCGACCAAGGGCACGCCGCAGGAGATGGCCGCCACCGGCGATGTGCTCGCCGACTGGAAGTGGACCACCGGCCTCACGCTCACGATGGCGGCGGGCGTCGACCACGCGCTTACGGTCCACGCGATCTTGCTCGAGGCCCCGAGCAAGCTCACCACGTCGCGCGGCGTGGGGATCGGAACCTCGCGGGCCGAGGTCGAGACGATCTACAAGCAGTTCCTCGGGGTCGGGCGGGAGGATGGCGAGCCCGATACCACGAGCCCCGAGCAGCTGATCATCGGCTCGGTCTACGGCGGCACGGTGTTCGGGTTCACGGACGGCAAGGTCTCGCGGATCTTCATCGGCGCCGGCGCCGAGTAGGCTACGCGAGCTCGCGCGCGGCCTCGGCGATCCCGGCGCCGTAGGGATCGATGCCGCGCTGCTGCAGCGGACGCACCACGTGCTCCGCCATCGCACGGCGCCCCAGCGCGAGGTACGGCGTGGGCTCCATCCAGCCGAGGTCGCGGCCCACGGCGCCATCGGCCTGTTTCGCGATCGCGTGGTGGTTCTGCGTGAACTCCTCGATCGCGGCACGGGCGATCGAGGCCAGCCGCGTGCGATAGGCGGCGAGGGAGTCACCGGCCCAGTCGAGGAACGTCCAGCCGAACGCGCCGTGCGCGGCCTCATCGCGGACGATGATCCCCAGCACGCCGTGGAGCAGCGGATGGCGCGCTGCGTGCCACGTGTTGCGCAATACGGGCACGGAGAACGCCTCGCCCACGCAGTATGCGGCGACGATCAGCTCGGCTGCTTGCAGCAGCGGTGGATCATCGCGATCGGGCGCGGGCGCGAGGCGACGCGGGTCGTACTTGATCGGCGTGCCACCGCCCATCTCCTCGGCCACGCGAGCGCACAGCTCGACATGCACGACCTCGTCGAGGGGAAACCGGCTCGCGACGGCGACCAGATCCAGCGGTGCGCGGCAGGCGAGCAACGCGCGCACCGTCTCCGCGCACACCGCACCGGTGCGCTGCTCCTGGAACGCGGCGAGGGTCCAGTGCCCGCGCGCATCGAGCTGGTCCTGGGCTGCGTGGTGCGAGACGTCGATCGTGCCCCATGGCAGCGCGTCCACCTCGGGGCGTGCTCGGCGATAGCGGCGCTCGGTGCCGCCGCCCAGCATCTCGAGCTCGAACAGCTCGAGCTCCGCTTCGGGCACGCTGGTCCGCCGCCGGAGCACCGGCCTAGTTCCCCGGCGCGACCATCGCGTCGATCGGCGCGTCAGGCGCATCGATCTCGGCATCCACGCCCGCATCGACCGGCGCATCGCGTGGTGCATCGACCACCGCGGCGTCCACCGGACACTCGGACGCCGGACAGCGCGGCTCGAGCGGGTTGCCGCACGCGAGGCCTTCGAGCGCCGTGAACGCGGCGAGGCCGAGGCCTGCACCGAGGAGGCGGCGGCGGGTGCGAGGAGCGCTCATGAGCCGAGGATAGCAGGCGGCTTCGTGATCTCGCGTGCTTGGCGATCGCAAGTTGCTCAAGTTGAAACCGTCCCCATCACGTGGCACGCCCACGGCCCGAGCCGGACGTAGAGGCCCGCGTCGACCAGCTCCCCGCCGTCCCGCTGGTAGTCCGTGCCCGTCATCCGATCGTGGAGCGTGACGGTCCGGCCGTCGATGCCGTGAAGATCGACCACCACGCGGCCCTGCGCCTCGGCGGCCGAGTAGTTGACGATGACGATCACCGAGCCGCGCGGGTGCTCCCAGCGGTGCGCGACGAGGGGGCCCGAGGTCGCGAGGGTCCGGAAGTTGCCCTCGCGGAGCGCGGGGAGGCGCAGGAGCTCGAACAGCTGCTGGTGGAGCCGGGCCGAGCTGTCGTCGGTGGCCTCGCCCACGCGCTTGCCGAGGTGGATCGCGGTGCGGACCCGGCGGCCTTCGATCTGGCCGTCGTGGATGAACCGCATGCCCGGGATGGTCAGGGCGATCACGAGGGCGGCGGCGCGCTGCGCGTCGGGGACGAGCTGGGCGATCCGTGGCTCGTCGTGGTTCTCGACGAACCGGATCGAGCGGGCCTGGTACTCGAGATCGGCGGCGAGGTGCGCGCGGATCGCCGCGGCATCGCCGTGGAGCAGGCGATCGTAGAGGGTCTTGTCGTAGGTGAAGTCGAAGCCGAGGCGCTGCAGGCGCGCCTCGAGATCCCAGTAGGCCTCGGCGAGGAAGCAGAACGCGGGGTGGCGGGCGCGCACCGCATCGATCGCGGCGGGCCAGAAGTCGCCGTGCGCGCGGGCCTGGGCGGGCGAGGGCGGAGCGTTGCGCCAGGTGGCGTCGAAGATGTCGCCGAGGACGAGCATGCTCATGTCGCAGCGCACGCCATCGCAGCGCGCCGCGATCGAGAGCAGGGTGGCGATCAGGTGCTCGTGGGTCGAGGCGAGGCGGTGATCGAGCTGCGCGGTGTCGGTCCACGCGGGAAAGTACGGATCCTTGCCGCACGCGATCGCGCCGTCGGCCTCGTGAACGAAGATCTCCGGGGCCTCGCGGATCCAGTGATGATCGCGCGCGGTGTGGTTCGGGACGAAGTCGAGGATCAGGCGGATTCCGCGCTGTGCGAGCCGGGCCCGGAGCTGCGCGAGGCCGGCGTCCCCACCGAGCGCGGGGGCCACCTCGTAGCGCGCGATCGCGTATGGCGAGCCCACGATGTCGCTCGGGGCCCAGCCGGGATACATGACGTCAAGATCGCGCTGCACGCCATCGTGGGCGCGTGCGATGTCTGGACCGATCGTGCCCGTGGTCCACACGCCCATCAGCCACAGGTGATCGAAGCCCGCCGCGGCGAGCCGATCGATCTCGGCCTCGGGCAGCGTGCCAAGATCAACACGCGTGCCCGCGCGCTCGCTGGCCTCCGCGACCCAGACCCGCGCGAACACCTCGTAGAGCAGCGGGTGCATCAGCCTTCGGATGGCGGCGGCACGAGCTCGCGCCACGAGCGACCATCGCGCTTCATCAGATCCGCGGCCGCGGCCGGGCCCGACGTGCCGGGCTCGTACGGCAGGACGCCCGGCGTGGCCTCCCAGACCTGCAGCACGGGCTGGATCAGCTCCCACGCACGATCCACCGAGTCACGCCGGTTGAACAGCGTGGCATCGCCGCGCATGCAATCGAGCAGCAGGCGCTCGTACGCCTCCGAGATCGGGCGCTTGAACGCATCCGCGTAGCTCATCGTCATCAGCACGTTGCCGACGGAGATGTTCTCGCCGGGGACCTTGGCTACGAACCGCAGCGAGATGCCCTCGTGGGGCTGGATCCGCAGCGTGAGCACGGCGGGCTGGAGCTCGCTGCCCGCGGCCTCCTCCTTGAACAGCACGAGCGGCACGCTCTTGAAGTGGATCGAGACCTCGGTGAGGCGCTCCGCCATCTTCTTGCCGGCGCGCAGGTAGAACGGCACGCCCTGCCAGCGCCAGCTGTCGATCATCAGGCGCATCGCGGCATACGTCGCGGTCTGCGAGCCGGGCGCCACGCCGGGCTCGTCGCGATAGCCCCTGTACTGCCCGCGCACGCAATCGTTCGCCACCTCGTTGAGCGTCAGGTTGCGAACGGAGCGCAGCAGCTGGGATTTCTCGTCGCGGATGTCATCGGCGGCGAACGAGGCCGGGACCTCCATCGTGACCAGCGACATCACCTGGAGCAGGTGGTTCTGGATGATGTCGCGCACCACGCCGGTGGCCTCGTAGAACGCGCCGCGGCCTTCGATGCCGATCGATTCGGCCGCCGTGATCTCGACGTAGTCGATGTGGTTGCGATTCCACAGCGGCTCGAAGATCGAGTTGCCGAACCGCAGCACCAGGATGTTCTGGACGGTCTCTTTGCCGAGGTAGTGATCGATCCGATAGATCTGCGACTCGGTGAGGTACGTGCCGATCATCTCGTTCAGCGCGCGGGCGCTCGCGAGGTCATGGCCGAACGGCTTCTCGACGATCACGCGACACGAGGCATCGGCGCCGCGCTGCTGCGTGCGATCGATCAGCTGATGCTTGTGGAGCTTCTCGAGAATGATCGGGAACTGCGACGGCGGCGTGGACAGATAGAACACGCGGTTGCCGCGCGTGCCCTTGACCTTCGCGGCCTCGAGGCGAGCCTTGAGCGCGATGTACATCGCGTCATCGGCGAACTCGCCGCCCACGTATTCGAGCATCGAAGCAAACTTGTCCCACGCAGCGAGCTCCACCTTCTGGCGCGAGTGCTGGCGGACGGGACCCTCGAGCTTCGCCGCGAACGCCGCCTGGGTCAGCGGGCTGCGGCTGACGCCGATGATCACGGTGGGCTCGGTGAGCGCCCGATCG
>JAYVRN010000122.1:0-7969 GCA_043776275.1 Myxococcales bacterium
CGCGGGCAAGCCGCTTCCGGACGAGAAGCGGATCCTCGCGATCATCGCCGAGGTCGAGAAGTCGAAGATCGATCCGTGGGAGGACAAGGCGGTCTCCACGACCCTGATCACGGCGGGCAAGGAGCCCAAGCCGGGCAAGGTCACCAAGGAGAAGACGATCGATGCGCTCGGCGTCACCGAGTGGACGCTGTCGAACGGCGTCACGGTGGTGCTCAAGCCCACGGACTTCGAGGCGGATGCGATCGCGGTCTCGGGTGATTCGCCGGGTGGCCTCGCGGTCGCCTCGGCCAAGCAGTGGGCGTCCGCGCGGTTCGCGGATGACGTCGCGGGGCTCGGCGGTGTGGGCGAGCTCGACGAGGAGTCGCTCGGCAAGGCGCTCGCGGGCAAGCGAGTCTCGGTCTCGGCATCGATCGGCGAGACCACCGAGTCGGTCGATGGCAACGCCTCGGCGCGCGACATGGAGACGATGTTCCAGCTGATCTATCTGCGCATGACCTCGGCCCGCAAGGACGACGAGGCGTTCGGCGTGTGGAAGAACACCGTCGCCGAGCAGCTCACCAATCGGCTGCGCGTGCCGGAGGTTCAGTTCGCGATCCAGTCCCAGGACGTGCTGTTCAAGGGCAACACTCGCCGCAAGCCGCCGACGGCGGCCGACGTCAACAAGGTCGATCAGGACCAGGCCCTCGCCTTCTTCAAGGACCGGTTCGGTGACGCCTCGGACTTCACGTTCACGATCGTCGGCAAGTTCGATCTCGCGAAGCTCCGGCCCCTGGTCGAGACCTATCTCGCGAGCCTTCCGGCCAAGGGCCGCAAGGAGAAGGAGAAGGACCTCTCGATCCGTCGCGTCGGCGGCGTGGTCAAGAAGACCTGGAACCTGGGCAGCGAGCCCAAGGCGCGCGTCTCGGTGGCGTTCATGGGCGATGAGGCGTGGAGCCGGGACAAGGAGCGGGACATGTTCATCCTCAGCTCCGTGACGTCGATCCGGCTCCGCGAGATCCTTCGCGAGGACATGGGCGGCGTCTACGGTGTGGGCGCGGGCGGGTTCCTCGCGCGCTCGCCGCACCAGGAGCGCACATTCTCGCTCCAGTTCGGCTGCGCCCCCGATGCGGTGGACAAGCTGATCAAGGCCGCGTTCGATGAGTTCACCGCGATCTCCACCAACGGCATCGGCGCGGACTACCTCGACAAGGTCAAGCAGACCTACCTCCGCGAGCGCGAGACCTCGATGAAGACCAACGGGTTCTGGATCGACTGGCTGTCGAGCTCGTACCGCTACAAGGAGGACCCGGCGATCATCCTCGATCCGAGCAAGGTCCTCGGGCGGATGACCACCGAGAACGTCAAGGCGGCGGCGAAGCGGTACATCGACTTCAAGGCGTACTACCAGGCCGTGCTGCTGCCTGCGGCTGGCACCGCGCCTGCGGCACCCGCGGCGAAGCCGTAGCCCCCACGAGGCTGCGCTCGCCCGGGAGCCTTCGATGGTATCCTGGGCTGGATGGGCCGAGCGCTGGTGCTGGGTGTGCTGCTGTTGCACGCCGCGTGCGTGCGCAGCGCACTCACAGAATGCGGCGAGCTGGCGTGCCCGGTCGAGATGGCATGCCACCCCGGTACGGGATGCGTCATGCCCGCACAGCTCGAGGCATGTGTGGGGCTCGGCGAGGGGGAGGCGTGTGCGGTGCGCGAGATCGCCGGGGCGTGCGTCGATGGCGTGTGCGAGACGCTGGGCTGCGGCAACCGTGTGATCACGCCGGGCGAGGTCTGCGACGACGGCAACACGGTCAACGGTGATGGCTGCTCGGCGGATTGTCGCTCGAACGAGACCTGCGGCAACGGCACACCCGACTTCGCTGCCGGCGAACAGTGCGATGATGGCAACACGATCGAGAACGACGGGTGCTCGACGGCGTGCCTGCTGCCACGCTGCGGCGATGGGATCCTTGATGGCTTCGAGGAGTGCGATCCCGCGCTCGCGGTGACCAGCAGCCGGACCTGCGAGGACTTCGGCTACTACGCCGGCACGCTCAGCTGCAACGACATCTGTCGGCTCGATCCGGGCCCGGCGTGCGTCGGGAGGTGCGGAGATCACGTGGTGCAGCCGCAGCGCGAGGACTGCGACGGCGCGCCACCCACCGCGAGCTGTGTGGACTATGGCTACGACCTCGGCGCGTTGACCTGTTCGGCGGTGTGCTCCGCGGATCCGGTTCGCTCGTGCGATCGGTTCGGGTGGACGGACCTCGGAGCCATTCCGGTGTCAGCGCAGCTCCGAGCGGATCACGAGACGGCCGTGCTCTACGCGTCCGGGGCTTCGAACAAGCTCGCGATCGTCGAGCCCTCCGGCACCAGCTCTCGAGACGGACCGATCACGGGTGCCGACGTGCTCGGTGATGCGATCCTCTATTCGACGGATCTGGACGTGTTTCGGCGCGACACGGTGGGCGGCACATTCGTGACGCTCCCGGCGCTCACGATCCCCACCGGCGCCGCGATCGTCGCGGCCACCCTCGCGGATGACGGAACGGCGTTCGTGCTCGTGAGTGATCCGACGACGTGCCAGGTCCTCGCCTACGTGGGCGGGGCGTGGATCAGCAGCGCCGCGCCTGTGGGGTGCCTCGCGGTGGTGGCGAGATCGGCGACGAACTTCGTGGTGACCACCAAGGCCGCACAGCAGGAGTGGACGTTCCCCGGCGGGACCCGGACGATCAGCGGGACGTCGCCAGTGTCCCTCGCGTTTCGAGACGCCACGACCATCGTGTACTACACGTATTCGGCCGGGGTCCTGTCCCAGAACTTCCTGCCTTCGGTCGGGCCCGGCGCCAGTCAGAACACGCCCATTGGCTCGTACTCGCAGCTCGCGATCCGCGGTGCCGAGGTCTACGGGCTCGACTTCGCGGTCTTCAACACCCGCCTGGATCGCATCGCCTACGGGCGCACCGAGCAGATCGCAGGTGCCCCGTCGACGAACGGCGCACCCAACAGCCTGTACATGGCGCGGAACGGGAAGATCTATGCGAGCAGCAGCGCACATCTCTATGTGTTCGACGAGCCATCGCCCACCACGCGGGCCGCACCGCTGCCGAGTGACGTCACGTACAGCAGCACGCTCGCGATCCTGGGCGACGGCGCGTTCGTGTTCTGCGGTCAGGATGTCTGGATCTCCACGGCCGCGACGTTCCAGAAGGTGTCCTCGTCCACGATGGGCGGGTGTCGCGCGGCCTGGGGCACCTCTCGCAGCGATCTCTACGTGGTACGGACCACCTCGACAGGGCAGCTGTCGCGCTGGAACGGCGCGAGCTTCGCGACCGAGCTGATCGCGGGGCAGCCGATCGACGCCACGGCCCTCGGCGGGGAAGGCGCGATCGTCCTCGCGGTCACGTCCTCGGCAGTCCTGCGGCGGCAGGCCGGCGTGTGGACGCAGCTCCCCGCGATCACCGGGTGCACAGCCAAGTCCGTCGTGATGAAGACCGGCACGCTGTACGCGGCCGGCGGCTGCGCCGATGGAAGCGCGGGGGTGTGGCGCTTCGACGGGACGGCCTCCGCCTGGGTGGTGGTCCACGTCGAACCCGCGACTCAGACCTTCACCGCGCTACAGCTCACCTCGGGTGGAGCGGTGTTCGCCGCGAACGTCTCGCGCACGATGGTGACCGGTATGGAGGGCGGGACCTGGACTCGGGTGACGAACTCGGTGAGTTTGTTGGCGGGCAACGGCACGAGGATGTTCGGCGTCGCGGGAAACGGTGGTCCGCTCGAGCAATGGGATGGCACCCGGTGGTCGCCGATCCGGACCGATCCGACGGTGAGCCATGCGGCGATCGCCGCGAGCGACCACGATCTGATCACCATCGCAGGCCCGTTCCCGAACCCGAGCCCGCTCCGCTGGTTCGGCTTCCTCTTGCCTGAGTAAACCGGTCAGACCCCGTTGGGTGGAGGTGACATCCGGCGCGCTGCGCGCTATCCAGCTACCACGTGAGCGCCCCCTATACGGAAGCCGAGCCGCCGGACGCACAGCAGCAAGAGCGCGGTGACCGGCGCCGGCTCGCGGTGCTGTGGCGCCTGGTGCCACTGATCCGTCCGCACCGCGCGCGGTTCCTCCTCGCGGTGGCCACGCTGTTCGCGGCGTCGGGCATCACGCTGATCTATCCGTGGGCGGCGCGCCAGGCGGTGGACATCGGGATGGGGCAGACCACCTCGCACGATCTCGACATGATCGTGGTGTTCCTGATCGCGGTGTTCATGGTCAACGCCGTGCTGGTGTGGCTGCGGCACTACAGCATGAGCTGGCTCGGCGAGCGCGTGGTCACGGATCTGCGCGCGCTCGTGTTCGACCGGATCATGACGCTGCCGCTCGCGTGGTTTCACGAGCGCAGGAGCGGCGAGCTGGTCGGGCGGCTCGCCTCGGATGTCACGGTGGTGGAGGGCGTGGTCGGCAGCGAGCTGTCGATGGCGCTGCGCAACTCGATCCAGATGGTCGGCGCGATGATCCTGCTGTTCGTCATCGATGTGAAGCTGACCTTGCTGATGCTCGCGATCGTGCCGCCGATCGTGCTGACCACGCTCGTGTTCGGCCGCCGGATCCGCCGCATGACCCGCGCCGTGCAGGACGAGCTCGCGAAGGTCTCGGGCCAGGTCCAGGAATCGATCGGGGCGATCCAGACGGTGCAATCGTTCGTGCGCGAGGACTACGAGGCGCGCCGGTATCGCACGGGCGTGGAAGGCGCGTTCGGCAAGACCCTCGAGCTGGTGCGCTCGCGATCGTGGTTCTACGCCACCGCGATGACGGCCGGGTACATCGGCGTGGCGGCGGTGATCTGGCTCGGCGGGCGCGCGCTGATCCGCCACGAGCTGAGTGCGGGCGATCTGACCTCGTTCTTCCTCTACACGTTCCTCGTCGCCGGCGCGCTCGCCGATCTCGCGGGCCTGTGGGGCGCGTTGCAGCGCGCGGCGGGTGCCACAGATCGCCTGTTCGCGGTGATCGACACGGTGCCCGAGATCCGCGACCCCGCGGAGCCCACACCGCTGCCCGCCGGGAAGGGCGCGGTCACGTTCGAGGATGTCTCGTTTGCGTATGCCTCGCGGCGCGGGCAGCCGGTGCTGACCCACGTGAGCCTCGAGATCCAGCCGGGCGAGGTGATCGCGATCGTGGGGCCCTCGGGCGCGGGCAAGTCGACGATGCTGTCGCTCCTCTACCGGTTCCACGACGTGGATGCGGGCAGGGTGCTGTTCGAGGGCATCGATGTCCGCGCGCTCAAGCTCGAGGATCTACGTCGCTCGCTCGCGATGGTCGCGCAGGAGCCGGTGCTGTTCTCGGGATCGATCCGCGACAACATCGCCTACGGCCGCGCCGAGGCCTCCGTGGCCGAGATCGAACAGGCCGCGCGCGATGCGAACGCGCACGACTTCATCACGGGGTTCCCCGAGGGCTACGACACGCTGATCGGCGAGCGTGGCACCAAGCTGTCGGGCGGGCAGAAGCAGCGCGTCGCGCTGGCGCGCGCGATCCTGGCGAACCCGCGCGTGCTGATCCTCGACGAGGCGACCTCGAACCTCGATGCCGAGAGCGAGGCCGCGGTGCAGACCGCGCTCGCGCGCCTGATGGAGGGCCGGACCACGCTGATCGTGGCGCACCGCCTGAGCACGGTGCGTGACGCCGATCGGATCGTGGTGATCGAAGGCGCGCGGATCGTCGAGTCCGGTCGGCACGAGGAGCTGATGGCGAAGCGGGGGACCTATCACCGGCTCGTCGAGCACCAGCTGATCGCGGATCACCGCATCGCCTCCTGAGCGGCGCTATCGCCCGAACGGTGCGCCGAACGCGATCACGCAGCCGAGATCGGTGCCGCCGGAGGGGCGTGGCGTCATGATCAGGCGCGCGCCGATCTCCATTCCAAAGAAGATCCGGCGCGGGGCCTGGTCACTGACGTCATCGAGCATGCGCAGGTTGATCCCGAGCGAGACATCCGGGCGATCGACGATCTCGGCGTGATCGCGCACGAGGTGCTGGATCCCGAGGCCGCCCTGCACGACGAGGTCGAGCGTCATCGTGCCACCCACCCGGATCCGCCCTGCCTGGTAGCCCACGGAGGCGCCGAGCCGGTGGACGACTGTGGTCGGCATCGGCTGCGATGATTCGCCGAGGCGCGACAGCGTGTAGTCCGCGGACAGCTCGTAGCGATCGAAGGTCCGCGTCACCGTGGGCGCGAGCACGATCCCCGAGCCCGAGATGCCCTGGACCTGCATCCACAGCACCCCCGTCGCAGGCGTCAACGTCCAGCGATCTGCGAGCGGCGGGCGAGGCTCCGGCGTGACCGCGACCAGGGGCGGCGTGATGGCGACGACGACGTGCGGTGGCGGCGGTGGTGGTGGCGGCGGTGGATCGCCGACCAGCAGCGTGTCGGCGTGTGCCGTGGAGGCCGTCCACAGGGCGATCGTGAGCAGGGTCCGCGTCGTCATCGTCAGCATGGTCATCGTCCGAACACGAAGCCGAAGGTGTAGAGCAGCGTGAGATCGTGGTGCCCGGTGGGGCTACAGGTCATGCACGCAGTTCGTGCGATCTGATCCTCAGGCGCGTTCGCGATCACCACGCGCATGCCGAAGTTCGCGCCGAACAGTGCGCGGCCGAACGAGATCTCCGGCGACACGCCGAGGCCGATCATGACGTCATTGCGCGAGAGCGCGATCCCGGGGACCTCGATGCGCTGGCGACCGAGGCCCGCCTCGACATAGATCCGGTACGCGACGGCCGGTCGCTCGCCCCGAGCGTGAGCGAGCATCTCGAGCAGGCTCCACCGCAGCGCCACGCCGGCGCGCACGAACGAGCCGCTCACGGGGAGATCGTCAGGCTGGCGGAGCTTGGACCACAGCGCGGTATCGAGCTCGGCCGCGAGCCGCCAGCGGCGAACACGGAACCCGAGATCGAAGTGGCCACCAGGTGCGAGGAATCCCGGTGAATCCCCGACCGCGCTCGAGCCGAGGGCGAAGTTGACGGTCGCGGTGATCGATCCCGGAGAGTCGTCGGCGGCGGCGGTGGGGATACCGAGCCCCCCGACCATGGCAAGCGCCGCGAGGGCAGGGAGCGTACGCATCGGTCCCCGGTGAAACGCAGGGTGGGGGGGAACGATCTATTTGCCTGGCAAGCCGCTTACGGGTGCGGCAGTGCGGCCTTGAACAGCTTCACGATCCGGTGCTGGTCGCGGCTCGACACATAGATCGCGCTCGCATCGATCGCGATCTTGTTCGGCGTCTTGAGATCCGTGGTCAGCCGCTGCGCGGCCTGCGAGCCATCCTTCGTGATCCGCACGAGGCCCGGCTGCGCACCCCAGGTGAACGTGTAGACGTACGCGCCAGCGGAGACGAGATCGTCGCTGTTCTCGAGATCGCGCGCGATCACGTGGACGCTACCATCCGCGAGATCGATCCGGCGCACGGCTCGATCCCGCTCGCCGTACACGAACACGGCGGTGTCATCGGCGGCGACCGCGGTGGGGCGCGGGAGGTTCGAGGCGATCGTCCGCGCGGGGCCTCCGCGCGTGGGGATCGCGACCACGCTGCCGTTGGCGTAGCTCGCCGCGTACAGGGTGTCGCCGTGGAGGCCGAGCACGCCGCGCGAGACCTCCGCGAGCCTGGTGGCCTTGCCGCCGGTGAGCGGTACGCGGAGCACCTCGGTGCGCTTGAACACGGTGAGGTAGAGCCCGCGCGCGTCGCCGGCGGATTCTTCGGGGAGATCCGCGAGGCCGGTGACGCCGAGGGCGTGCACGACGCCGTCGGAGCCGATCCGCAGCAGATCCTTGCGCGACGTGGCGAACACCTGATCTCCGGCCGCGAACAGATGGAACGCGAAGCCGGCGTGCTGCGCATCCCCGAGCTGCCGGGCCGGTGCGCTGCCATCGCTCGGCATCGACCAGATCGCGCCGAGGCCATCGCTCCAGAACAACGTCCCGCCCTGGACCACGAGGCTGGTCGGGGCGCTCGGGAC
>JAYVRN010000123.1:0-7936 GCA_043776275.1 Myxococcales bacterium
GACGCCCTCGCGAGCGCCTCGAAGTAGTCACGGACCTGATCGCGGACCTCGTTCGGATCCGGGAAGAACAGCAGGACCTTGATCGGATCCGTGCTCGCGGCCGCGATCTTCTGGGTCGAGTCCCCGGGCGTCGCGGTCTTGAAGTAGCTGACGTCGCGCTGGATGTTGCGCTTGGACGCGACCTGGCAGGTCACCATCAGGAACGCGGAGGCCAGCGCCACCGTGAGGCCGGACCAGCCGATCTCGCGCACGCGGTAGTACTCGACCCCGGCATCATCGCCAGCGAGCGCACCGATCTGGAAGTTCGTGCGGAGCGCCTGGCCGAGCGAGAGCTCGATCATCAGCACCGGCACGATCGACGCGAACAGCACGACCGCGTAGAGCACCGTCACCGCACCGAGCCAGTGCGCCGTGCCGGTCTCGCTCATCGCGAGCTTCTGCGTGGCAAAGGTCGTCGTCAGGGCATAGAGAAACAGCCCGAGCAACGTGCCGAGGTGACACACCAGCAAGGTCCGCTCGACCTTGCGGCGCGCACCGACGGAGCCGAACGTGGTCCACGCGCGCACGCCGGTCACGCCGATCACGATCACGATGCCGAGCATCGTCAGGATGCCGCGGGCACCGCTCTCGTGCGCGAACAGGCGCTCGCCGAGGAACACGAAGGACAGGCCGACGCCCAGGACGAGCGACAGCCACCAGGGGGACGCAGTTCTCATTGCCATCGCTTCGCCTCCATCGTCTTCACCGCGAGGAGCAAGAAGAAGTAGATCACCGCGAGGTAGTAGATGACGTCCTTCAGGTTCAGCACGCCGCGCATGAACCCGTTCTGGAAGTGCACCCACCACAGGTCGAGCTCCTGCAGCACGTCGCGCACCGGCGAATCGAGCTTCTTCGCGAACATGTACAGCAGCACCATCAGGATCAGCATCGCGGTGGCGACGACGCCCGCGACCAGCTGATTCTTGGCGAGCGCGCTGCCGAAGATGCCGATCGCGAGCGCCGCGGCGCCGATCAGCAACAGGCCGAAGTACCCGACCACGACCTGCATGCCCGAGATCTTGCCGTTCACCTTGATCAGCAGCGGCATGTAGAACGAGAGCAGGAGCAGGATCAGCAGGAACGTCAGTGCGGCGAGGAACTTGCCGAGGATGATCTCGGAGTCCCTCACGGGCGAGGTGTTGAGCAGGACCAGCGAGTGGGTCTGCCGCTCCTCGGAGATCAGCCGGAACGAGAGCAAGAGGCCCGCGGCCATCGAGATCCCGCTCGAGTAGTAGAAGAACCGCTCGAGGACGATCGCGGAGAGCTGCTCGCCCTGCATCGCGAACGCCCACAACATGACGCCGTTCAGCAGCAGCAGCACGGCCGCGATCACCCAGGCGAAGGGTGACCGCAGATACGCGCTGAGCTCGCGGCGATAGATGATGCTAATTGCTCGCATCGGCTCCTCCGATCAGGCGGATGAACGTGTTCTCGAGCTCGCTCTGCGCGTAGTCGAGCTTGATCAGGTCCAGCTTGGCATCGACGACCGCGCGGCTGACATCGGCACGGCAGTCCAGTGTCGTCGACAGGGCGAACAGCAGACCACCACCCTGCTCGTACGGATCGGCGACGCTGCGGACGCCGGTCACGCCCTCGAGGACCTTGCGGATCCGGCCCTTGGGATCGTCGCCCGAGGGCGCGCGCACGGTCACCGTGACCTGGCGGATCTCGCTCTCGCTCGCGGCGAGCTCGTTCTCGCTGCCCGACCCGAGCAGCTTGCCCTTGCCGAGCACGAGAAGCCGATCACAGGTCTGGCTGATCTCGGTCAGGATGTGACTCGAGATCATGACGGTGTGGTTCTGCTTGAGATCGTGGATCAGGTTCCGCATCTCGACGATCTGCACCGGGTCGAGCCCGCGCGTGGGCTCGTCGAGGATCAGGAACTTCGGCTGGTGGATGATCGCCTGCGCCACGCCCACGCGCTGGCGGAAGCCGTGCGACAAGGTCCCGATCGGATCCTCCGCGACCTCCCCGAGATCGGTGATCTCGATGACGTCGGGCATCCGTCGCTTGACCTGGGCTCGGCTCATCCCGCGCAGCTCTCCGGAGAACCGCAGGTAGTCGCCGACGGTCATGTCCATGTAGAGCGGCGGGTGCTCGGGCAGAAACCCGATCCGCTTGCGGACCTCGTGCGGATCGGCGATCGCGTCCACGCCGCCGACCTCGACCGTCCCACCGCTCGGCCGGAGGTCACAGGCGAGGATCCGCAGCGCGGTCGTCTTGCCCGCGCCGTTGAGGCCGAGGAAGCCCACGGTCTCGCCGTCGTTGATCTCGAACGACACGGGACCGAGTGCGCGTTTGCCACCGTAGAACTTGGAGAGATTCGATGCTCGAATCATTCGACCTCACGTAGGCGCCATGGGCGCGGAATCGCTGGGCTTTCGTAGAACGTGCCACGGGACCTGTCAAGGCACCGCGGCCCCACAAACCGGTGATTCCATCCAGGATCTTCCCGCGCGGTGCGATTTGTTTCGTTGTGCAAACTGCCGGGACAGACCGGCATGCGCGCTGCACACTCTCGGCACATGACCGGGCTTCGCATCGTGTCGCTGGTCGTCGTCCTCGCCACGTATGGTTGCTCGGTGGGCGCGACACCACCCCCGGCCTACCCGCAGCAGATGGCGTGGACCGGTCCGCCCGGCGGCGCGATCGACGAAGGCTACGGGTACCAGCTCCCCGCCGAAGCCGGCGGATCTTATGAAGGTAGCTATCCTCCCGACGCGGACGATCCCAACGCCGCGGTCGAGCCATCGGCCGATCCTACCGACCCCGGCTACGCGCTGGGCGACGTGACCGACACCGAGATCGACGTGACCCTGCAGAGCGCCGGGGAGTGGATCGAGGATCCGGACTACGGCCGCGTGTGGCTCCCTTACACCACGGTGGTGGGCGCGGAGTTCACACCCTACGATTCGTCCGGAGACTGGATCTACACCGACTACGGCTGGTCGTTCGCCTCCGACTGGGACTGGGGCTGGCTCGCGTTTCACTTCGGGCGCTGGGCAATCTTCGGCGACGATCGCTGGGGCTGGGTCCCCGATCACACCTGGGGCCCGTCGTGGTGCGAGTGGCGCCAGGGCGAAGGCACCGTGGGCTGGCGTCCGATGGCGCCCGCGATTCGCGATCACCGCGGCGGTAGCGCGGGTGGCTGGACCGCCTCGACGCAGGGTCCCGCCAACGGCCGAGGCCGTGGCACCCGGACTCCCGACACCACGTGGCGGTTCGCAGCACAGACCGAGTTCGGCCTCCGGCATCGCCCGACCGCGTTCGCGACCGGCGACGGTCTCCGCGCCACGGCTCCGGTCACACGCCCGCCCGCCGGAACGCTCAGCGGCCGCGCGGCGACGCTGATGGGTGGACGACTCCAGGGCCAAGGCTGGGCGCAGACCCACCCGCGCACCGTGCGCCCGAACGTCGATCGCAATGCAGGCGCCACCGGCGCGCGTCCCGGCCGTCCATGGCAAGGCCCGGGCGAGCTCGGCCAGTCCACCGCCGGCGGTCGCCCCTGGATGAAGCCCCCATCGGCGTGGGAGAACCCGCGCCGCGGCGTACAGGGCGCGCAGACCTGGCAGGCGCCACCGTCGTACGGCACCACGCGGACCTGGCAGCCGCCGGCCGATCTCGCTCCATCGCGCGGCAACTACGCACCACCGTCGCGCGGCAGCTACCTGCCACCGTCGGGTGGCAACTACACGCCACCGTCGCGCGGCAGCTACACGTCGCCCGCCGATCGCGCTCCGTCGCGCGCCACCTACACGCCACCGTCGCGCGGCAGCTACACGCCGCCGTCGCGCGGCAGCTACCCGCCGCCGTCGCGCCCGAGCGTGTCGTGGGGCGGTAGCCGCGGCGGCTCTTATCAGGCGCCACGCCCCAGCGGATCGTCGTCTGGATCGTTCAGCCCGTCGCGATCGTCGTCCGGATCGTTCAGCCCGTCGCGATCGTCCGGATCGTCGGCCGGATCGTTCAGCCCCTCGCGATCGTCCGGATCGTCGGGGAGCTCGCGCGCATCGTCCTCGTCCTCGTCCTCGTCCTCGTCTTCGTCGGGCTCGTCGCGGTCGTCTGGCTCGTCGAGCGGATCGTCCCGCAGCAGCGGCGGTCGGCGCCGCTGAGCCCACGACATCGTTCGAGGACAGATCGTCCGCGTTGTGGTTTGCACCCGGCGGTCGGCGATGGCATTCCCCCTGGGTGGAGGTCCCCTACCGCGAGCGCGCCGCTGCACCGCGCTGGCTGTTGACCATCGCGGCGGTCACCTCGGTCGTGACCGTGCTCGCGATCGTGACGATCGATCAGCCGCTGGCGCGCTGGCTCGCGGGGTATCAGCCCCTCTCGATCTGGGATCGCACGCTGACCGTCCTCGAGTGGGGGCTCGGCCTGCCGTTGATCCCGTGGACCAGCGGGATCGCACTGGTGGTCGGCATGATCGTCACGTCGGCGGTGCGGCGGTGGCGGCCTCACGCCCCCGCGTGGATGTTCCTCGCGGCGACGCACATCCTGTCCCGGATCGCGATGGTCCAGCTCAAGGACCTCACCGGACGCCTGCGCCCGCTCGAGTGGATCAAGCACAATCGCAGCGAGACGTTCCTCTGGGAGGGCGGGATCTCGTTTCCCTCGGGGCACGTCGTGTTGTTCGCGAGCGTGATCCTCCCGCTCGTCGTCCTCGTGCCGCGCGCGTGGCCGCTGCTCGGCATCGTTGCCTTCTCGATGCTCGCGCGGATGGCCGCCAGCGCACACTTCGCCTCCGACGTGATCGGCGCGCTCCCCTTGGTCGCGCTCGTGACCTGGGTATGCGGGCAGGCGATCCGTCCGCTGTCACGCCGCGCCTGATACTCGCCGCGGCGTGACGGCGAGTGACAGAGGATCGACAGACAACGACCTAGTCCGACAGGATCCGCACGCCGGGCGTCGCGATTCCCGGGACTTGCTGCTTGGCCAGCGGCTTGCGTGTCCGCGCATCGATGCTCCGCCGAGTCCTCCCGATCGCGATGTTGTTCAGCGCGGGGGTCGCGCACGCCGATGACACGATGGAGAGCGGGCCTCGCGACCTTGGCCTCGCCCGGCGCTATGCGCTGACCCATGGCGGCCTGACCTGGCAAGGCTTCGCGCAGCTGTCCGGCGGCGCGACCACCGAGACGTCGGAAGGCGGTGTGGCCGCCGGCGCCGAGCTTCGCGTGATCACGCCCGACTGCGATGTGGTGCGCCTCGGCGGCCAGGGCCGGATCACCTCGCCCGATGGGGGTCACGCCAGCGCGGAGAACTGGGCGAGCGCCTGCTTCCACCTCGCGCCGATGACGTTCGAGCTCGGACACCACCTCGAGTGGGACGTCCGGCCCGCGTTGCTCGCCCCTCTCGGCCTGCGGCGCGGCGACAACCGGCGCGAGACCGTCTCGTTTCGCTGGCAGCCGATGCGCGCCCCGCTCGCGTGGCTCGCACCGCCCGCGGATCGCGTCAACATGCCCACGGGCGCGCTCGTGGTGTTCGAGGTCAACGTCCAGCTCACCCTGCTGTGGTCGGCGCACGGCGGGCTCGCCACGCACGGGACGACGGAGGCGATGCCGTTTCGCTACGTCCGTGCACACACGACGCCGTGGGACGAGCGTCGCGACTGCGCGGTCGACGTCGGACGGGCGAGCGCCGAGTTCACGGATGACGCGTCGGCGATCCGGATCTGGCTCGCGCGCCTGGAGAACGTCGCGCTCGGCCCACTCCTCATCACCGGTGGTGCCGGCATCGCGTCTGCGAGTGCCGGCACGTTCAACCCGGCCGCCATGCAGCGCGAGATCGCGATCACCACGCCCCGGCTCGAGCTCGGGCTCGAGACCGGCGGTCGCCGTGTGCATGGATACCTGCGCGGCACGCGCGACACCGCGATCACGCCCGATGGCGAGGCGCTGCTCGACGCTCGGCTCGCCGCGGGCGTGAAGCTCGACCTCACCCAGCTCCGCCTCGGCCTCGACGCCACCGCCGGACACACCACGGTCTACGTGCCTGGTACACCGGCTGTACGCGGTGCGACGGGCGGCGGTGCGCTCACCCTCGCGCATCGCCTGGTGCCCCACCTCGACGCCACGCTGCAGCTCGCTATCGCGCGGTCGTTCTATGCGGCGCCGATCGCGCCGATGACCAGCGCCGTCACCGACGCACGCTGGGGCGTCCAGGCGTTCGCGGCCCTCCAGGCCACCGTCGGGAACTGAGCGGTGACGGCGTGGCCTACTTCCCGATCGTGACGGTGATCTTGTACTCGCTACGAATGTCGATCGACGGATCGATCGGCTGCAGCACCTTGTACCAGCCGAGCCACGCATCGGCGGCCTGCTTCGCGAAGTCCTTGATGCACGCGGGCCACTTCGCCTGAACCTTGTCGGAGTCGAGCACGCTGACCGTGCCCTCGTTGTACTCGAAGCCGATCTTGAACGTGACCGCACCGGCCGCGCCGTCGGCGCACGCGAGCGGCGCGTCGGTGAGCTTGCCGTTCCAGGAGCTCTTGATCACCTCGCCGAGGTACTTCACGCCGGTCGGGCACGCCTGCGATCCACCGTCGGTCGAACACGCACCGGTGACGACCTTGGTGACCTTCGTGATCCGGAGAGCGGGCGGCGGCGGGCGACGCTTCGCGAGGACGGGCGATACGGTGACCGCGAGGACGAGCAGCGCAGCAGCAACCGGCTTGTTGGCGAGCTTCATCCCGTGAGTCTATCGCGAGCTCGGGGCGCGAGTTCGCGCCACGGCGATCGTCCCCGCGACGATCAGCGACGCCCCGCCGATCGTCCACACGGTCGGCGCGTCCCCGAACACCGCCCACTGCCAGGCCATCGCGAACGCGACCTGGAGATAGCCCACCGAGGTCGCCTTGGCCGCGCGCTCGAGCGCGAGGCCCATGGTCAGGAACACCTGGCCGACCTGCGTGGCGAGGCCGATCGCCACGAGCAACAGCCAATCGATCGGCTGCGGCGTGACCCAGGTGGCCACGGCCCACGGGATCGCGAGCGGCGTCGCGATCAGCGGGAAGTAGAACACGATCACGAGCGGCTTCTCGGTGCGCGCGAGCTGGCGGACCGTCACGTACGCGAACGCCGAGGTCGTCGCCGCGGCGAGCGCCACTCCGACGCCGAGCGGATCGAGGCCCGCGCCGCTCGGATGGACGATCAAGAGCACGCCGCCGATCCCACACGCGAGCGCGAACGCGGTCGACCAGCCGATCGGCTCCTTGAGGATCCACCACGCGAGCACCGCGGTCAGCAGCGGCGTAGTGTTCTGGATCGTCGTCGCATCGGCGAGCGGCAGGTGCGCCAGCGCGAGGTAGTAGAAGGTCAGGCCGCCGAAGCCGAGCAGGCCGCGGAACACCAGACCGCGCTTGTTGGTGCCCCACGGGTGGAGATCCGCGCGCACCACCATCGCGTAGGAGACGACGAGCGTCACCACGCCGCGCGCGAGCACGATCTCGCCGGTCGGGAGGCGCTGGCTCGCGAGCTTCACGAGCACGCTCATCGCCGAGAAGCCGAGCGCACTCGCCGCCATGTACGAGACGCCGCGCGACAGCTTCACGCCGTCATCGTAGATGGGATCTACGCGATCGCGGCGGCGAGGTGCCGAATGATCAGCGGGTGGATCTGGATCTTCGGCTTGTAGGTCGCCAGCAGGCCCGCGATCGTCGCGAGCACCCGCCCGAGCAACACGAACGAGCGCGGGATCGTCAGGCCGCGGAGCTGCTTGGCCTGGGCGATCTGGGTCGCGAACGCGGTCTCCCAGTCGAGCTCGCTGACGTCGGCGCCCGGGCGCATCGCGCCGATCAGCGCCGTGGTCAGCTCCACCAGCTGCTCGGGGGCCTCGGCGTCAAAGCCGAGGGTCGCGAGCTCCGCCGCGGCGGCGGTGTGATTGGCGCCGGCGATCGCGAGCACGA
>JAYVRN010000124.1:0-30526 GCA_043776275.1 Myxococcales bacterium
GCTCGGGTCCGGAGGCCAGCGCAGGCGCCGAGCGCTCTGTCGTCGGGCTCGATCTCCCTGCCGGCCGGAGCCGCGGAAGCTCGGGAAGGCGGGAACGCCTCCCGACGAGGTGGACCGTGTTCGAGAGCCCCGCGGGGACCGAGGCGGTGTCGACGCGCCCCCGTGCCGCCCACACAGCATGCGGCTGCATGGTCGTAGCCTCCGGACCCGAGCGGGACGCGCTCGCGGAAGCTTCAACAGGCAGGAAGGCCGCGCTTGGCGCTTGCGGCCGCGTTCGTCAGGGCGAGCAGACGGTCTCGACCAGCATCGCGCAGACCTCGTACGGGTCCATGTTCGCGGCGGGCCGGCGGTCCTCGAAGTAGCCCTTGCCCGCGTTGGCGGCGGCCATCGGGATCCGGATCGAGGCGCCGCGATCGCTCACGCCGTACCGGAACTGGTGGATCGAGCAGGTCTCGTGCTTGCCGGTCAGGCGCTCCTCGTTGAAGGCGCCGTAGACCTTGATGTGCTCCTCGTGACGCTTGCGGAGCTTCTCGCACGCGGCCTCAATCGCCTTGATGCCGCCATCGGCGCGCGTGGCCTTGGTGCTGATGTTGGTGTGGGCGCCGGCGCCGTTCCAATCACCCTTGATCGGCTTGGGGTGGAGCGTGGCGCTGACGCCGAACTCCTCACCGATCCTGTACAGCAACCAGCGCGCGAGCCACAGCTGGTCTCCCATGTCCACGGGGCTGAGCGTGCCGAGCTGGAACTCCCACTGCGCCGGCATGACCTCGGCGTTGGTGCCGACGATCGCGAGGCCGGCCTTGATGCACGCGACGGCGTGGGCCTCGACGACATCACGGCCGAACACTTCATCGCTGCCGACGCCGCAATAGTAGCCGCCCTGCGGCGCGGGGAAGCCGCGCTCCGGCCACCCGAGGGGCTGGTTGCCGTCGAAGAACGTGTACTCCTGCTCGATCCCGAACCAGGTGTCGTGCTCGGCAAACTTCGCCGCCACGTCGCGCAGCCGCGCGCGCGTGTTGCTCGAGTGGATGCTCCCGTCGGCGTTGAGCACCTCGCACAGCACGAGCACGTCCTCGGGGCCGTGGAGAGGATCGCTGATCATCTTCACGGGCTTCAGCTGACAATCGCTGAAGTGACCCTCGGCCTGGCTGGTGCTCGAGCCATCGAAGCCCCAGTCCGGGAGCTGGTCGACGGACTTGAGCGGGCCATCGACGATCTTGGTCTTCGAGCGGAGCTTGGCGGTCGGTTTCTGGCCATCGATCCAGATGTATTCGGCGCGGATCTTCGTCATGGCCCGACCCTACCAAAACACGGACGACGCCGGAGCGGTGCGCGCTCCGCGATCGAGGCGAGATCGACACTGTTGCAGGACGCGAAACGCTCCCGGCAGCGCTAAAGTCACCTCATGCTCGTGAGCGATCTTCGCCTGGTCTGCTTCGAGCTGCATCGTCAGGAGTTCGCACTCCCGATCGCTCACGTTCGCGAGACGCTCGCCATGCAGCCGATCACCCGGGTGTTCTTGACCCCGTCCTGCCTGGCGGGAGTGTTCAACCTGCGCGGCGAGATCGTCCCGGCGATCGATCTGGGCCCGCTGTTCGGGCTCCAGCGCGCCGCGATCAGCGACGAGAGCCGGCTCGTGATCCTCAAGCACGAGGCTGGGGTCGCCGGGATCATCGTGGATCGGCTGTTCGAGCAGCGCAGGCTCGAGGAGGCGGTCGCGCCACCGCCACCGAACCTCGATCCGGGCGTCGCGGGCCTCCTGCTCGGCATCGCCAACACGCCCGATGGCATCGTACGCGTGCTCGACGTGCAGGCGATCCTGGGCGTCGAGGCGCTCCGCGAGCTCGCCGGGCGCGCGAGCTGAACCGCGCGCATTCGGCTAAACCGTCGTCGGGCCTGAGGTTATTAGCAAAGCTGACAATGGCCTCATCTATCGCGGTGATGTCACTTGATGGCGGCCGGGAACATCATAGCTTCTGCCTGTGGCGCGGACCCAACGCATCCGGCGGACGCCCACCCAGGCGCGCGAGCACATCCTCGATGCCGCCGATCTGGTGTTCAGCGAACACCTTCCGGATGCGGTCGGGCTGCGCGACATCGCCGACGCCGCCGAGGTCAGCCACGGGCTGGTGACGCACTACTTCAAGACCTACGACGGGCTGGTCGCCACCGCGATCGCCCGCCGGATCGAGAATGCACGGAGCACCGCGTTCGCGCGCCTGGCCAGCGCGACATTCAACGGCACGGACACGCCCCTCCTCTCGATCGCGATCGACGCTCTCGAGGATCGCACGCTGGCTCGCCTCCTCGTGTGGTCGTTCCTGACCCACCGTGGGGACCGGATCGTCAGCGCGGGGTTCGCTGCGCCGATCGTCGATGCGCTGTCGACGCGCCTGACCGCCCTCGGGGTCGAGGTCCCACGCGAGCGCGTGGAGCGGGCGATGATGCTCGGCGTCTGTACGCTGATCGGCTGGGCCGTGCTCGCCGATTCTCTCGACCAGATCTTCGGACGGCACGAGCGGATGGAGATGGATACGTTCCGCCGCGAAGCCTACGCGATGCTCAGCGGCTACGTCACCACGCCCGGCTCAAGCTAGCGCGTGGCGCTGGGCGAACTGCTTGGAGAAGTCTCGAAACGAGACCAGCTTGGACGGCAGGTTCCGCATCCGCCGCTGCCGATAGTACAAGGAGCCCCACGGCACCGCGTGATTCGGGAGGACGCGCACGAGGCGGCCCGCCGCGAGCTCGCTCGCCGCGACCAGGTGCGGAACGATCCCGATCCCCGCGCCCTGCAGCGCGAGCTCGGTGACGATGTCGATGCTCGCGCACGAGATCGACGAGCGGAGCCGCACCGACGAGGCCTTCCCCGTCGTCAGCTCCACGAAGGCCAGCTCCCGCTCGTCGGAGGTCACGTGGGTGATGACCTTGTGCTTGCCAAGCTCGTTCGGATGATGGAGGCGTTGCCGCGGATGGACCTTGGGCGCGGCCACGCAGATCAACTGCACGGTGACCAGCTCGGTCGCCAGCTCGTCAGCGCCACGGTCGGCGTGAAAGCCGAAGGCGGCGTCGATCTCCTGGAGATCGAGATCCGGCGGCTGCTCGGCCACCAGCAGCTCGACCCGCACGTCAGGCTGCCTCTCGACATACTCCGTGACGAGGGGAGCCACGAACCGGGTCAGCGACGGCGACACCCCGACGCGGAGATCCCCCGCCGGTGCCTGATTCACGCTCCGCACCCCCGCATTCGCGTGCGCGAGTAGCTCGAGCACCTCGCCGATCCGCTGGCGATACGCGCGCCCCTGCTCGGTCACCGTCACGCTCCGCGACGTACGCCGGAGCAGCGACACGCCGAGCAGGCCCTCGAGCCGGGTCAGCCGCCGGCTCGTGGTCGCCTTGCTCTCGCCGAGGACGGCCGCCGCCGCCGTCACCGACTGGAGATCGACGACGAGCCCGAAGGCGCGAAGGTCACCGACGTCCTCGACGAGCGCGGTGATCGCGGGGAGCCGCTTCTTGGAAGCCTTCATGCGCGAAGATGCCGGCGAGCGATCAGCCCGAGGCGACCAACCCGAGGCCGACGTGGATCGGCAGCGTGGTCCGACGCTCCCACGGCGGCGGATCGAATTCGCGGAGCACGTGATCGACGAACAGGCTCAGGCGAGGTGGCACGTTCCGTCGAGCGGGATAGACCAGGCTGACGTCGAGGCTGCCGGTGCTCCAGCTGGGAAGCACGCGCACGAGCTTCCCGGTGGCGAGATCGGAGGTCACCGAATAGCTGGAGAGCATCCCGATCCCCCCGCCCGAGATCAGCGCGTCCTTGACCGGGGCGTAGTGGTTGCTCGAGAACCGCGGCGTCGAAGGCAGGTCGTAGGTCTTCACGCCGTCGGTCAACGAGAACGACTGCATCGCCTCGGGCAGGAACACGCAGAACTCGTGGTCTTCGAGGTCGCCGATGTGCACGGGCGTGCCGCGCGCCGCGAGATAGGCCGGCGAGGCGCACAGGATGCCGTGGACGGTGGCGATGCGGCGCGCGATCAGCGTCGATTCACGAAGGTTGCCGACCCGGATCGCGAGATCGAAGCCTTCCTCGATCAGATCGACGCTGCGATCGGTGACCGACAGGTCGATGTTGACGTCGGGATGCTGGGCCACGAACCGCGAGATCAGCTTGCCGAGGTACCGCGCCGACATGTCGACGGGCGCGGTGATCCGCAGCTTGCCGCGCGGCGTGGCCTGCATGTCGGTGACGAGCTGATTCGCCGCGGTGACCTCCGCGACGATCGTCGCGCACCGGCGGTAGTAGGCCTCCCCGATGTCGGTCAGCGCGAACCGGCGCGTGGTGCGCTGCACGAGCCGAACCCCCAGGCGCTCCTCGAGCTGCGCGAGCCTGCGACTGACGCTCGACTTTGGCAGCCCGAGCTCGGCGGCCGCCGCGGTCAGGCTGCGCGACTCGACGACACGGGTGAACACGAGCAGGTCGTTAAGATCGAGCGTCAGGTCCCCGAACGACCGGCCATGAACGCGCCCCAACATCATGGTTTTCCCTTACCCCACTTAGTGGTCCTGGGCAGAGCTTTCGTTGCAGAATTCTACCGGCTACTTGAACTTGTAGGTGACTGGAAACAATAGACAATCAGCGAACTATCTGAATTCATTGGCCACTTGGCCAATCAAATCATCCAAACCTCCCGCGATCGAACAGATGTAGCGACGGGGGGAGCGTCCGTGCCTCGCGAGGCCCGAGATCGACGTCGAACACCACCGTGACGGTCGTCGAATGGCCCGGAATCACATCGACAATCGTGACAGCCGCCGACGAATAGACGCGCCAGATCCCGAGCCCTGCTCCGCCGTACGAGCGGTCGACCACCTCGGAGGCCACCGCGCTCGCCGCGCGACTCCCGCGCCGGATGCTCGAGACCACGTGGTCCCGGCTCAGGCGCCCGAACGGATCGGAGACCCGCAGGGCGATCAGGAGGCCATCCGTGGCGAACTGCACGAGCGGCACCTCGTCGCGCTCCAGTACCACGCCGGCGCGGCGGTCCTTCGCGTAGCGGGGTTCGCCACTGGCATCCACCGGCGCGTCGTAGGTCGCGTTCATGATCAGCTCGTGCGCGACCTCGCCGATCCGCGCGGTCAGCCGATCGGCGCCGCCGGTGCGCTCGACGAGACGCGAGATCTCGAGCACGACCTCGTCTCGCTCGGCCGGCGCGGCTGGGCGGAACTCGGCGACCATCGGGACCCCAGCGAACACGTCCGCGATCGAGGTCGGCTCAGGAAACGCGGCGAGCAACATGCGGGTCGCCAGGGCGATCTCCCACGATCGCGGCATCGATTGAAACCGCGGCCAGCCGATCAGGCTGACCACGCGATCATCGCGCTCGGCGAGCTCGATCAGCGGCGCGGTCTCGTGGCTCCACACCGCGAGCCGAGCGCTCGGGAAGGAATCACCGATCCAGCCGAGGACGAGCTCGGCATCACTGGCCTCGCACGCGAGCAACCGAGTCGAAGGATCGAGCTGCGCGCGCAACGCGAGCGGATCCTCCTCGGCGGCGACCCAATCGAGGTTCGCGGCGGCGCGCATCACGCGGGCCGCGCGCTGCAGCACCGAGCGATTGCGCTCGAGGACACCGATCTGCAGCATCGCCGGCTCGGCCCCGAGCGTGGCCCGATCGAACGTCGCGACCATGGTCAGGGATCCTTCCGCACGGCGATGGTGTGCTGTTCCCGATGCTCGATCACGAGCTCGAGCGACGACGCCCCCTCACCTGAAACTTCGGAGAGATCCCGAACTCGACGCCCGCCGATCGAGATCACCCGATCCCCGCGCACCACTCCGCTCCCCGACGCGCCCACCACCACCACGCCAGGCGCTCGCGACGGCGGCGCGTTGACGAGCTCGAGCCCTCCCACGTGCTTGGATTCGCCGAAATACGTCCGCAGGCGCGTGTGGGTGGCCGCGGTCATCGCGTACCGCGCCTTCGCGCGCAGACCCTTGGTGCGATCCCACTCCACCGTGCGCGGCTCGAGCTGGAACCGCGCTTCCGGCAGGCTATCGAGCGCGAGGACCGCGGGCTCGAGGGGTTGCACGCCGAGGCCACGGATGCGCTCGGGCAGCTCGGACTCGATCTTGGCGACCGCGGCGCGCAGCGCCTGAAGCTGGAGCTGCGCCAGCACCTCGGCCTCCGTGGCCCCGGTGCCCTCGACCTCGATCGTCCAGTCGTCGGGGCTCACCGGAGCCGCCACAGCCGATCCACCGCCGCCGGCAGGTGGTGTCGGCGTGCGCGTCTTGACCTTCCACACCAGCGCCCCCACGGCGATCACGAACGCGACCGCCGAGACCCCGACGTAGATGCGTGGGTTGAGCCGCTTGATGGGCTGGACCTCGCCCGGCTGGAGGGGCGATGGGTTGGCACCGGTCGGCGCGGCAGGACGCGGGATCGCGTGCTCGCTGGTGACCGGTGCGGCAGCGACGAGCATGCGGATGCTCGACCGCGGTCCCACGATCGGGATCTGTCCGCTCGTGCGCGGCCCCACGATCGGGATCTGTCCGCTCGTGCGCGGTGCCACGATCGGCATCTGTCCGCTCGTCGCGGTGACGGGCGGGCGGCCGAGCTCGATGTCGACGAGCCCGTGCCCACACCGCACGCATGGCAGCGGGGCGCCGGTGGCGAGACGGGTCCGCAGATCGTCGTACTCGAGC
The DNA here is from genome assembly GCA_043776275.1 of Myxococcales bacterium. Lineage (GTDB taxonomy): Bacteria > Myxococcota_A > Polyangia > Haliangiales > Haliangiaceae > JABFXX01. Next base: position 6,701 of record JAYVRN010000124.1, read on the forward strand.
ATCGCCACGGAGATCTGCTGACACACCGAGCAGCTGCCCCGACAGGTCACCGACACCACGCGACACCGATCCTCGAGCTCCATCGCCAGCATGATCGGCACCGCGATCAAGCGGATCTCGCTGACCTCCTCGCCGAGGCCGCGGAGAGCGTCACTCGCCGCCGTGATCGAAGGGTTGGTGAGCTCGGCGACACCGCCGAAATCCACCTCGACCACGCCCTCGATGCCATCGAACAACCTTCCCCAACGAAACCCGGGCTCGATCGCGCGATGGAACCGCAGGCGCGTGACGTTGGCCTCGACGATCTTGTCGACGATCGGCGCGGCGCGATCGGAGTCACCGATCTCGATCACGAGGTCGTCGAACGGAGGTGCCCCCTGGTCGGTCGACGACAGCTTGCCGGTGGTGGCGAGCGGCGTCAGCTCCGAATGCTCGACCGTGCTCGGGTCATGGGTCTCGTCGACCCGGGTCTTGACGTCCTCGATCGTCGAGACCAGCTCGCGAACCTGCTGCGAGGTCCGGGGCGACTTGATGATCCGATGCTGGCCGAACACGTCGGCGAGCACGCGCTCGAGCTGGGGCGCCGTCGCCACCAGGTTGATCTGCTTCGCGACCTGGAGCAGTGCCTCCTGCATCTCGGCCGCGGTCTGATAGCGCCGGTTCGGATCGGCGGCGATCGACTTCATCACCACGCGCCCGAGGGCAGGTGGCACATCGCGGATCGTCTCGAGCGGGACGATCTCGTGATTGACGATCGCCATCATCAAGCTGAACTCGCCGAGCTTGGACTGCTTCCCGACGTACGGCCGGCGCGCGGTGAGCATCTCGTAGAGCACCACGCCCGTGGCATAGACATCGGTCCGCCGGTCGGTGGCGCCGGCGCGCACCTGCTCCGGTGCCATGTAGGGGATCTTTCCCTTGAGCGCACCGGAGCGCGTCTCGTGCATCCGGCCGCGCGCGGTGGCGATCCCGAAATCGATCAGCTTGACCTCGCCTTCGAAGGTCAGCACCACGTTCTGCGGGGAGACATCACGGTGGGTGATGTCCATCGGCTTGCCATCGATCGTGCGTGCATCGTGGGCGTGATGGAGCCCGGCGCACATCGAGGCGGCGATGTAGAGCGCGATATCGACGGGGACGTGCTGCTTGCGGCGGAGCACGAGCGTGCGCGACAGCGTCCGGAGATCGACGCCGTGCAGGTAGTCCATCGCGAGGAACGGCAGCTCGTTGTGGAAACCGAACTCCCGCATCCCGACGACATTCGGATGCTTCAGCGACGAGATCACCCGGCCTTCATCGACGAACATCTCGATGAACTCGGTGTTGCCAGCGTACCGATTGAGCAGCTGCTTGATGACGACGATGCTGCCGTCGATCAACGAGCGCGCGACGTGGGTCTCCGCCATTCCGCCGGTGGCGAGCCGTGCGACGAGCTCGTAGTTCCCGATGATCGTCATCGCTTACCTCCCCCGCCTGGGGCCGCCGAGGCCCACGAACGCGCGGCGTGCCTGGCCGTCGGCTTCGATCTCCAGCGTCAGCTTCGCTCGCACGTCGGGCTGCATCCACGCACGCTTGGTGACCGCGCGGAACGCCGCGAGGCTCGAGACCGGCGCATCGCCCACGCGCAGGAGCAGGGCACCCTTCGCGACCTTCGCGGTCTCCGCGCTCGAGCCGGCCTGGACGTCCACCACGACGAGCCCCGGCTTGGTCCCGAGCGCCTGTGCGAGCGTGGGGAACACCAGCGCGACGGTGACGCCCCGGAACGTGGCGGTATCGCGGTAGGCGGCGAGGATCCGATCGTGGCTGATCCGAGGGAGCTTGAACCGCACGAACACGTGCAGACCCGCGCCCGACGGCCGGGTCGCCACGTCGATCCGCTCGAACGTGGTGAGGTTCCCGTACTGCACGTCGAACATCGCGAGCGCTTCGGGGCCCACCCGAGCATCGGGGACACGGATCGCGGCGAGTTGCCCCACGGGGGTGACCGCGAGCTCCTCCGCGAGCTGCCGGATCAACACGGTCGTCGCGTGCTCGCGCGCCCCCGGCAACGCGGCATCGATGCTCGCGGCCTCACTCTCGCCGACGAGGTAGACCGACTCGCGATCCGTGGTGAACGCGCGATCCGCCCAGCCGGGCGGGAGGTCGGGAACCGGTTGCCAGGCGACACCGGCATCCGGCACCGCGACGACGGCGGCGACGGCGGCGTCACTCGGGATCGTCGCCTTGCGAGGACGTCCGCCGCCCACGAGCTTCCACCCCGCGACGGCGACGACGACGAGCCCCGCCGCGACCACGCCGGCGATCACCACGCTGCGGCGGTTCGGTCGTGGCACGGGCGATGGCGCCTCATCGCGCTGCTCGACGGCGACCGCGGCGACCACCTGCTTCGTGGAGATCTCGGTGGAGACCAAGAACTGATCGACGATCGGATCGATCTTCACGTCGAGGCGTCGATCACAGCGCTTGCAGCTCGCGATCGAACCACGTAGCCGATCCTCGCGGTACGCATCGAGGCGGACCGTGGCCGTGCGCGCGACGCCGCACCCCGCGCAGAACGCATCCACGGTGACCGAGGTGATGCTCATGCCCGCCGCGGGCCGCTGGATCAGGCGCTCCAGCAGCGCGAGTGGCGCGTACTCGACGGCCACCGGTCGCCCCGCCGCGATCATCGTCCGCAGGTGGACGTCGAGACTCTGGAGGCCGCTGGTCTCGATCACCGTCACCGCCGAGAGATCGACGACGATCGCCCCATCGATGTTCTCGAACACCCGCCGCCAGCGAACGTTCAGGGACAGGCGCCCGGAGAGGCGGACGCGCGTGACCTCGCCATCGACGATCTTCTCGATCTCCTCGGCCGGGCGCACCTGATCCTGTGCGCACAGGTGCTCGTGCGCCGCGCGGATCTCGCGAGACACGGGCGCGCTGCGGTCGCCGAAGAACGCGAAGTACGAGCGCGGATCGTCGTCGAAGCGGCCCGGTTCGTTGCAGCGGGGACAGCGGACAGACTCCGGCACCATCGAACCGATCTCGGTGTGGTCGACCTGGAAATCGAACAGGCGCTCGAACGGCTTATTGCACCCCTCGCACAGATACGGCGCGAAGAACGAGAGCACCCGCGCGCCACCGTCGAAGGCGCGGATCATCGTCAGCTGATTGACCACGGCCTCCGAACACCGCGCGAAGTAGCACTCGGTCATGTTGGTCGCGGCCGAGAACATCGCGAGCCACTCGCGCACGCCGAACGAGGTGATGCGATGGATCTCCCCGAGATCGAGGATCACGCGCCCGACCATCGTCCGCGCGATCGCCTCGCCCTTGAACGATTCGGTGATCCGCCCACCGATCTGGATGATCCGGACGTCTCCGTCCAGGGACTCCTTGACGGAGACCTCGCCGACGTTCGGCCGCGGGGTCCGCACGATCGGCCCGCGCGGCTCGGCCTCCACGTCCGGCACGGCGACGGCACTCGACGGCAACGGCTGCGTCATCGTCTGGCGGGTCTCGACGGGTGCAGTGGCAGGAACCGGCGGCGGCGGCGTGGGCGGCGCGGCGACCACGGCGACCGTCGGCTCGGCCGGCGGGACCACGGCGACCGCGGCCTCCGCGCCGAGCGGATCCACGAGCTTGGCGGCCGCGCGTGCCGGGCGCGCGATCGGCGCCAGTGCCTCGGAGACCACCAGCAACGACATCGCCTGGTTGTGCAGCTCGCACCGACCATCCGCCCCCGGCGTCAGCTCGCCATAGGCGTAGAACCCGGTGACGCGGACCCGCTCCGAGCGGAAGGTCTCGCCCACCGCCTCGACCTCTTCCTCGGTGTGAGCGCCGAGCATGTTGCGCCTGCCCGCGCACGAGATCGCGATCACCATCGCCTCCGGCGAAGCCGGCGGGCCATTCTCGCTGGCCATCAGGGCGGCGTGCGTGGCGCCGTTGATCAGGCGCTCGACGTCCGCCTTCATGAACTGCGTGAGGTGACCGACCGGCACATCACCCGAGAAGGTGATCGAGCCCGCAAGATCGTCGACGGCGATCGGCGTGCGGACCAGCTGCGCATCCGTCACCGGATCGCGCACCGCGAGCGGCAGGGAGAGCCCGGCGGCGGGCAGCTGCGTCGCTCGGTCACCGAGGTACTCCTTGTAGATGTGGAGCGCGGGGCGGCCGTCGAGCTCGTAGAGGACGTTGCCCGTCGCCTTGGTGACGGTGCGCTTCATCCCGAACCGATCCCACCCACCGCGCGAGCCGTAGCCGACCACGACGTGCGCACCGTAGAGCCCGACCGCAGCGATCATGCGGGGGCCGAGCTCTGGCCCGGCGAGGACCCAGGTCTCGCGGAAGGCGACGCCATCGCCGGCGAGCCCACCCGCGACCGGGATCGTCCCCGCGAACACTTCGTTGAGCCCGCGTGCGAGCTCGCTGCCGTTGACATGAAGCCCATCGGCCAGCACGAGCACGCCCTGGAGCCCGGGATGCGCGTTGAGCTGCGCCGCGAGCCGCCGCGCAGCATCGTAGGCGTTCTCGCCCGAGGGCACCGCGACCAGCCGAAGATCGGTCTTCGCGAACCGGGTGATCGAGGCCACCAGGGTGCGATCCTGAACGGTCGCGCCGGAGATCTCTCCGGCGGTGGAGCAGCCGAGGATGATCGACGATGGGTACTGCTGGCGGAGCGCACCGATCGCGCGATCCTCGGTCCCGAGCTCGGGTGCACCGAAGGCAAGGACCAGCGTGCGCGGTGAATCGAGATCGGGCAGCGGCGTGGACCACGCGTCGGTGCGCGCGTCGAACATCGTCGAGCGCACCGTGTACCCCGATGTCGTCGGTGGCGGCGTGGCCCGCGCCACCCGCGCCGGCGCGGTCTCCACGGCACGCGCCTCGGAGAACACCGTCAAGCTCAGGGTCTGGTTGTGCAGCGCAGCTGGGCCCGTGTCGTCGGGGGCGATCTGCCCGTAGGCATAGAAGCCGGTGACCGTGGTGCGCTGGGCGTGGAGGCCCTCACGCATCGAGACCAGCTCCTCGTCGCTCCACGAGCCGAGGATCTTGCGCCGCCCGAAGCAGGAGATCGCGATCGCGAGGCAATCCACCGAGACCGGAGCGCCCGTCCGCGCCACACCGGAGGCCGCGCGCGCCGCTCCTTCGATCAGGTTCTCGAGATCTGCGTTGAGCAGGCGCGCCGATTGCCCGTGGCGAACCTCACCGGCGAGGATGAGCGCGCCCTCCTGCTCGTCGATCCCGATCACCGTGCGGACCAGCGGCCGCTCCGCACCCACGTGGACCGCGAGCGGGAACCAGATCGCCACCTCGGGGAGCTCGTCCGCTCGATCCGCGAGCGCGTTGCGATAGACCTCGATCGCGGGCTGATAGTCGAGCTCGAAGACATAGTTGCCCTCGCAGCGCGTGATCACCCACTCGCTCGGCTGCGGCACCCAGTCGTTGCTGGTGCCGTGACCGACGACGATGCTCGGCCCGTAGAACCCCACAGCGGCCACGGCACCACGCTTCAGCGCTCCGCCGACGGTGAGCCAGGTCTGCTTGAAGTCCATCCCGTCCGCCGCCAGGCCACCGGTCACCGTGACGTTCGGGCCGACCGCGCCGCCGATCGCCTTCGCGAGCACCGCGCCGTTGACCGCCAGCCCATCGCACAGCACCAGCACCGCGCGCAGCCCTTGCTTCGCCGCGAGCTGCGCACCGAGATCGGTCCCCACCCGCTCCGTCTCTCCGACGCTCCCGAGCTCCGCCGAGACCAGCTGGAGATCCGTCCGATCAAAGCGGGTGACCGTGACCGCGAGCGAGCGATCGCGGACGTTGGTGCCCTGGATCTCGCCCGCCGTGGAGCACCCGACGACGAGCGACCGTGGATAGGCGCGCGCGACCTCGACGAACAGCTCCGAGCGATCGTGGAATGCGGGCGCACCGAACACGGTGACGAGGGTCCGCGCCGAATCGCCCGCGGGGAAGCGCGCGCTCCAGCGGCGCTCGTCGAGGTCGTAGCTGAGCGCATGGACCTGCATCGTCACTCCACCGAAGCGACGACCAACGTGATGTCGTCACCCTGTGGTTGCTTGCCCCGGAACGTCGCCAGGGCTTCGACGAGCGCGTTGCAGACCCCGGTCGCCCCGGTTCCCTGTGCTCGCTGAACGATGGTCCGCAGTCTGCGCTCGGAGAACCGCTCGCCCTTCTCGTTCTCGCAATCGGTGACCCCGTCGGTGAAGCTCACCATCACGTCGCCAGCCTGGATCTCGATCTGGCTGTCCTCGTAGACCGACTTGCGAGAGTCCCCGAGCTGCGGCCCTTCGGCGAGGATCGGGTGGGTGATGCTGTTGCGGATCAGGAGCGGGAACGGGTGCCCCGCGTTGGCCACGGTGAGCGTGCGCGCCGTGGGATCGATGATCGCCGCGACGCTCGTCATCATGATCTTGCGCCGCGCCATCCGGTACAGCGTCTCGTTCATCATCGACAGCAGCGCACTCGGCGTCAGCGAATCGCCCACGAGGTGCAGCGCCAGCTCGCAGGTGGCCTTGGCCGCGCCGGTGATCAACGCTGACGAGATTCCATGGCCGGTCACGTCGCCTACCACCATCAGGGCCCGCCGTCCGGACAGCGGCGCGACCGTCCACCAGTCACCACCGCACTCGTCCGCCGGCTGAAAGTGTCCGGAGAACCGGAGCGGCGGGATGTCGATCACCGCCTGGGGCGGGATCAGCAGCTGCTGGACCGCGCGCGCGACCTCGAGCTCCTGCCGCATCACCGCGCGATCGCCGGCGCCGGCGAGGAGCGAGATCAGCTGATCGGCGAGCCGAAGCAGGTTGTCGCGGATGCCGGAGACCTCGGCGCCGCGATCGTCGACGAGCCGCGCTTCATCGAGAATCGACTGGAGCCGGCGCGCGAGCTCCACCTTCGCGCGAGCGGCTTGCTCGGCGCCCGAATCCTTGCGCTCCGCCTCGAGTAGCCCGGCGAACTGGGCGAGCGATTCGCTGATGCCGACGATGACGGAGATCAGCTGATCGCGCTGCGTCTCGATCCGGCGCCGCAGCCCATCCATCTCCTGGGTCGAGAGCTCGATCGAACGGCTGAGCAGCGTGCGGTCGTCGGCGGTGTGGAGGTAGTGATCGTTGACCGACTCGATGAACTTCTGCCACTCCGCCGACTGCTCGACCTCGCCGGGCAACGCGAGCTTCTTGAGCTGGCGCGCGAGGATCGGATCGAAGGAGCGGGCGGGCATCGAGGTTACCGGAGCGGCCGCGAGAGGGTCGCGAGCACCGCATCGAGCTCGGCATAGCTCGCCGGGCGCCGGTCGCGCTCCTTCGCGAGCATCCACATCACGCAGTCGATCACGCTGGTGGGCACCTTCCGCTTGATCACAGGTACCGGCTGAAACCGATGCGCGTTCGCGCAGCGCTCCGGGTTGTCGTCGGCGAATGGCAAGCGACCGGTGAGGGCCTGATACGCGGTGACACCCAGTGAATAGATGTCGGTACGGAAATCCACCTCGTCCGGGTGATCGAGCTGCTCGGGGGACATGTACCCCACCGTGCCGACCACCCCTTGCACGCCGCCGAGGTCGGCCGCGCTGTTCGAGCGCGCAAGTCCGAAATCGGTCAGCTTCGTCACGCCATCACGCGTCAGCATGATGTTCGAGGGCTTCACGTCGCGGTGGATCAGGTTCTCACTCAACCCGGCGGCGAGCGCGGCGGCCACGTGCCGCGTGGCCTTGACCACCATCTTCACGGGCAGCTCGCCGCGGTGGCGGATCATCACCGACAGATCGGGGCCGTCGACGTACTCCATGACGATGTACGTCAGGTCGTCGACGGTGGTGACGTCGAATACCCGCACCACGTTGTCGTGCTGGATCTTCGCTGCGAATCGCGCCTCCTCGCGGAGCAGCCGCGGCAACATCGGCCGCTCACGCGCCACGCTGGGGCGCATGAGCTTGATGGCGACCACGGTATCGAGGAGCACGTGCCGCGCGCGGTACATGACCCCGAAGCCGCCGATCCCCACGACGCGCTCGAGCCGATACTTGTCGAGGATCGATCCGATCTCCGGAAGGTCCGGCTCCCGCGACAGCCGCGGCGGCGCATGACGCGCGGTCTTGCGATTGGCGCGCGCGCGGGGTGCGCTCCGACGCAGGAACACCTCCGAAGGGATCTCCGGCGCCATCGGCGGCAGGTTGATCGCCCTCAGGCCATCGAGGTCGAGCTGGCGCAGCTCGTTGATCGAGTCACTCATCGGCTGGCATTCCAGAGGCGGACGAGCCCACCGAGGACGTCGCGTGGATCGTCGAGCCTGTTCGGCATGCCGAGGTAGCGGAAGTCCCCGCCCTGATCGACGAGACGCGTGAGTGCGGTGTGGAGCGCCGGGCCGCCGACGCCCACCATGACGGGCTTGTGAGGTTGCTCCATCCGGGCCGTCACCTCCGCGAGTCGGTGGGGAGCGAGCGCCACCAGCTCGCCGCGTGGGGGAACCAGGACCAGCCCGTGTGGCGGTGTGGTGGGCGGGGACATGTCACCGTCGAGATCGACCTGCGTCACGACGACGGTCGCCGTCGACGTCTCGAACTGGAGATGGAGCCGGCGCGGACCGGGTGCCAGGGCGGCCGCGAGGAACTGGAACCCAGGTGGGCTCGCGAGCCCGACGAGCGCCAAGATCCCTTCGGCCAGCGTGCTCCACAGCTCGATGCGGAACTCGGTGGGCTTCGGCGGCAGCTCGTCGGCCAGCGATAGGTCACCGAGGAGGTACGGATCTGCGATCGCGATCCCCAGCCGCGAGGTCAGCTCCGTCATCGGTGGCGGCTTCGACTCCGATGCGGTCCGGGTCCGAAGATCGATCGAGCGCTTCTCGATCCCCACCTCACGCAGACTCGCTGCGGTGTTGGTCACCGTGGCCTCGAGGATCGGCTCGTTCGAGCGGTCGTTCCTCGCCGAGTCCTCGCGCACGGCGGACGCCAGCAACATCTCCGAGACGCGCTGGTTGATCGTGGTCCGGCTGTCGCCGATGCCGGGCTCGAACCGGTACACGCCACCGTGATACTGGAGCAGGGCGAAGAACGCCTCCGCACCGACGAGGTTCGCGACCTCAGCGTGAGACAGCCGCCCCTCCTCGAGCACGATCTTCCCGGTCGCGGGTCCGACCGAGATCCGGAGCGTCCCGGTCTTCCGGGTCAGCTCGAGCATCGTGAGGATGTCCGGGATCGGGACCTGAGACGCATCCCCGGCGAGACCGGTGATCCCGCGGACACTCTCGGCCCGCGCCGCGCGCCGCGTGGCCATGATGTTCTGGACCCGGACCCGGAGCTCCTCGGGGACGAACGGCTTGACCAGGTAGTCGTTCGCGCCGGTCAACAGGACGCCGATCCGCGTGGTGTTCGCCCGGTCGGCGGACACGAACAGAAACGTGGGAGCACCCGGGCCGCACAACTCGAAGGTGCGCCGCATGAGCGTGATGCCGGGAAGATCCGAGAGCAGGGTGTCGGCGATCACCACGTCGACGCGCGTCCTGCGCATGATGTCGAAGGCGGCCTCGCCGTCTCGAGCCCACTCGATGAGGTACTTGCTCGAGGCCAGGGCGATCTCGATCGCGCGCTGCGAGACCTTGTCGCCATCGACGATCAGCACGCACGGCCGCTGCTCGGACTCGATCGAGACGGCCGTGAAGACGTTGGTGGTCACGCGAGAGCCTCGCGCCGGGCGACGATCTTGAGGCCCGCTTCGATCTCTGCGCTCGCGAGCAGCGCATCGAGATCAAGGACCACCCCCGAAGGCCAGCTCTGGACCTCGGCGATCTCCCGCGTGGCGAACGCGCTCGCGATCGCGCTCGAGCGTGACGTGAACACGCCGCGCGGCATCGCGTGGCACTTGGGCAGGCGATGCACGGCGATGCACTTGCCCACCCGCAGGCAGAACCGCTTGAGCTTCCGACCGGCCATCGGCTCGACGATGATCCACGCGTCCGTGCAGGTCCCGAGCTTGAACAGCTCTCCGAGGTCCCAGCCAGGGAGCGTGATGTCCTCGAGATCGACGGCGAACAGGTTGCTCTCGAGCTTGCGCGTGCGGGTCTCGACGGCGCGGCGGATCTGGAACACCTCGTTCGCGCGGATCGCGACCACCAGCTCCCCGGCGGTGGCGAGGAGCGCGAGCTGATCCGTCGCATCCAATCTCGGCATCCCTCAGGGACCCTTCATCCGGGCGAGGCGATCGAGGACGCCGTTCAGGATCTCGGGAGAGAACGGCTTGGTGAGGTACTCGCGCGCCCCCATCGAGAGCGCCTGATCAATGTGCTTCTGTCCCGAGCGGCTCGAGATCACCACGACCGGGATCGCCCGGTACGCCGGCAGCATCTGCATCTCGCGGATCAGCTCGAAGCCGTGCATGCGCGGCATCTCGAGATCGGTGAACACGAGTGAGAACGCCATCGACCGCAGCTTCTCGAGAGCATCGAGTCCATCGACCGCGGCGATCACATCCACATCGAGCGAGGCGAGCATGCGCTCGGCGACCTTGCGCACCGACAACGAATCGTCGACGAACAACACACGCAGGCGCCCGACGGGGATCGCGACGACCTCGCTGAGCTCGATCCCGGTGGCGACCGGGGTCGCGTTCTCGACTTCGGATTCGACGTAGACCTCGTGCGCCGCGGACTCCTGAACATCCTCGACCACGTCGTCGGCCGGGCGAACCTCGGGGAGCTGACGCTTCGGGGTCGCCGTCGGCGTCAGGTCCATCGCCTGCACCACCGGACGGCGGCGCTCACCCACGCTCTCGGCCTCGAGCACACCCGGGACATCGAGAATCAACGCGAGCTCACCATCACCTCGCGAGGTGCTCCCCGAGAACAGGGGATGGCCATCGAGCAGGAGCCCGAGGCTCTTGACCACGATCTCCTCCTGGCCAACGATCTCGTCGACCTGCACCGCGACGCGCTCGCCGCCGACGGAGCACACGACGATCACCTTGTCGGTGGGCGGCGACTTGAGCATCCGCTCGTCGAAGATCCGTCGGGTCTGGTGCACCGGCACCATCTTGTCGGCGATCCGGGCGCGGACCCGCCCGAACGAGTCCACCAGCTCCACCACCTCGCGCGCGAGGATGGTCTCGGCGTAGGCGATCGGGATCGCCAGGAGCACGCCGCCGACGCGCACGAGCACGGCCTGCGTGATCGACATCGAGAGCGGGAGCGTGATCCGGAACACCGTGCCGACGCCGGTCTGGCTGCGCAGCTGGATCGTGCCGTTGAGCCGATCCACCGCGCGCTTCACCACGTTTCCGCCGAGGCCGCGGCCCGCGACATCATCCGCGCCATCGAGGGTACTGACGCCCTTGGCAAAGATCAGATCGGCCACCCGCGGATCGCTCGGGTCGGTGTCCGCCGGGATCATGCGACGCGCCACGCCCACATCGCGCAGCTTCACGAAATCGACGCCACGACCGTCGTCGGCGATCTCGAGCACGATCTCACCGTGCTCCTGCGACGCCGTGATCCGGATCGTGCCCTCGCGGGGCTTGCCGCGCTCCAGGCGCGTGTCCGGGGCCTCGATGCCGTGCGCGACCGCGTTGCGGACCATGTGGAGCAGTGGTGCGTAGAGCGCATCCGACATCGACTTGTCGATCGCGAGCTGCTCGCCGACGGTGACGATCTCGACCTCGCGGCCTCCGCGCTGCGCCGCGTCCCGGATCGGGAGGCGCAGCCGCGTGAACAGCGTGTCGAGGGTGAGCATGCGGGCGCGCGTGATCTCGCTCTGCAGACCAGAGGCGATCGTGCTGAGCATCTCCGCGTCCTCGGTGAGGCTCACCATCTCCACTTCGATCTCGCGCCTCACCTCGTTGACGTCGCTCGCAGATTCGTCGAGACGCCGCGACAGCACGTGGATCTCCTCATATTGATCGAGCTCGAGCGAGCCGAAGCCGAGCACGCCATCCGTGGTCGCGGTCGCCGTACCGAGCCGGCGCCGGCGACCGTCGAGGTTGGTGAACTGGGTCTGCGCGGCGAACGTATCCACGAGCTGGATCATCGTCTCGTGACGGACCTGGCCATCCTCCTGGAGGTCGTGGATCCGGCCGACGCGCGACAGCATCCGCGATCGACAGACCACGAGCTCGCCGGCGAGATCGAGCAGGTTGTCGAGACGATCCGCGGGGACGCGGATGAACCGGCGCTCCGTCGCGGGCACCTCGGTGTCTCCTCGGTGCTCGGAGGCATGCTCCGATGCCGGGCCCGACACGTGCTCCGCGCCCGATCCCGAGGCGCGAGACTCGGGATCCTTGCGCCTGCGGGGGCGCACGCGATCGAGATCCGAGCGCTCGGCGGACCACGCCGAATCATTCGCGGCGATCCACGAGGCACCGGAGCCACGCTCGGCCGACAGCGCGCCGAGCACGGCCTGGACGCGCTCGTGATCGACGGAGACCTCCGCCTCCGAGTTCGCCCGCGAGATGTTGCGACGGATCGCGTCGTTCTGTTCCGTCAGGGCGCGCACGATCCCTCGGAGGTCCTCGATCTTCGGCGCGGCGACCAGCCGCTCGAGGAAGGTCTCGATGATGTGAAGGTGCTGGCCGACCGGCGTGAGGCCGACCGCGTTACTCGCACCCTTGAGGGTGTGATAGTTGCGGAACAGGTTCGACAGCTCGGCCGAGGGGCGTGGGCTGTCCTCGATCATGCCGAGCGTGCGATCGGCGCTGTCGAGGATGTCCTGGGACTCCTCGAGATAGCTGTCCCACTCGTCGCGCGGCGGGAGGTTGATGCGGACCACCGAGGCCATCGGCGGGGCGGCGGCATCGCCAGCGGGCACCAGCATCGTGCCGAGCTGCTCGACCACGTTGCCGAGCGCCACGGGATCGACGCGATCGAGCGCCTCGCACAGCGCCTGACCACGGCTCGCCACGGCGGCGACCGAGGCAGCACCCACGATCAGCGCCGAACCTTTGAGCCGGTGGAGCAGCCGTTCGATCCGGCTCGTCATCACGCCTCGCACGGTGCCCGAGGTCTCGCGGATGCTGCGGAGCATCGCGCGGATCTCGTCGATCGCCGACTGCGCTTCCTCGCGGAAGATCTCCGCTGGCTCGGACTCGGCCGATCCACCGGCCTCCGCTCCAGCCGGCTGGGCCTGAGCGACCGCGGGCTCGGCAGCGACCGCGAGATCAGGCACCGCGAACGCGATGAACGCCTCGGTGTGCACGCGCAGCTGTGCGATCGCCTGCGACTCGATCCCGTCGCTACGGAGCTGCTCGACCTCGGTGTGCAACGCCTGCGCGCGGACCGCGATCTGATCGAAGCCGACCGACGCCGCCGCACCCTTGAGGAGATGGAACAGCCGCGCGCACTGCGTGGCCGCCTCGCGATCATTGGGCTGGTGCTCGAGGCGCGTGAGGTACCCCCGGAGGTTGGTCAGCGCCTCACGAGCCTCGGTCTGGAACACCATCGCCAGCTCGTCGTCCGGCGACAGGGCCACCGCGGGCGGCCGCGGCGGTGGGGCACCGACGAGCGTGTCCTCCCAGCCATCGTCGGTGGTGTCCTTCGGTGCGGGGGCGGAGGAAGGCGCCGCGAGTGCTGTAGGTGCCGCGACGCGCGGGACCGCCGGGATCGACGGAACCGGGGTGTGCCCGGTCGGCACCGGGGTGAACCCGGGGCGCACCGGGAGCGGCGGCAGCTTCTTGCCGATCGGGCTCGGCATCGGCATCGGGCTCGAGTAGTCCGGCTCGACCGTCTCGGGGACCGAGAGCTGCGCGTCGATCTCCTTCGTGATCACGTCGAGCTGCTGATCGAGGCGATCGAACCGGCCCTTCGCTTCCTCGACCTGCCCCGCCAGCTCGTGCTCCAGGATGACGCGCAGATCGGAGCTGCCCTCGAGGCAGATGTGGGCGATCAGCTTGAGCCGGTTGGCATGCGCTCGCATCATGCGCACCGATTCGTTCGCCAGGCTCGCGATGTCCTCGAGGCGTTTCGCCGACTGGGCGAGGTTCGAGACCCCGATCAGCGACGAGGAGCCATGGATGCCGTGGAGCCCGACGACCATCGCGTTGATCGGTGCGAGCCACGTCCGCTCCGGTGGAACGGCAAGGGTCGCCGCAGACGCCACCGCCTTCGAGCCACGCTCGATCTCGCCAAGAAATCGCGTGAGATCGTTGGTGAACGACTCCCGGACGTCATCGAGCACGAAGGTCACAGCTCAGCGAGCTCCGCCGGTGACGCGGAACTGACCGATCGACTTGCGCAGCTCACTCGACAGCCGCACCAGCTCGTTGACGGTCTGCACCGTCATGTCGGCGCCGGACTGCGTGTCGTTCGCGATCGAGGACACGGTCTCCATCGTCTTGGCGACGCGCTGGGCCTGCTCGACCTGCACGCGCGCCGAGGTGGTGATGCCAGCCACCAGGCCGGCGGACTGATCCGAGGCCGTGCGGATCTTGCGGAGCGATTCACCTGCGGCACCGACCGTTCGGGACTCGTCTTCCACGACCTGGGTCTGCTGCTCGATCGCCTTGATCGTGTCGCTGGTATCGGCGTTGATCGCCTTCACCAGCTTCTCGATGTCCTTGGTGGCGTTGGTGGCTCGCTCGGCGAGCTTGCGGACTTCGTCGGCGACGACGCTGAAGCCACGACCATGCTCACCGGCTCGCGCGGCTTCGATCGCCGCGTTGAGCGCCAGCATGTTCGTCTGCTCGGAGATTCGCGAGATGGTGCCGACGATCGAGGTGATCTCCATCGAACGGTCGCCGAGGTTCTTCATCTTCTTGGCACCGGACTGCACGTTGGCGCGCAACGACTCCATGCCATGGATGACATTCTCGACGGCCTTCTCGCCCTGCTCGGCGGTCTCGGCCGTGCGCTTCGTCGCGGCGGAGGCGCCTTCTGCGTTCGAGGACACCTGCGAGATCTGCTTGGCCACGTCATCGACGAGCTGCCGCGCCGAGTTGACCTCCTTGGTCTGATTCGTCGCGCCGGCCGCCATCTTGCGGGCGACCTGGGCGATCGACTGGACGGCGCGCTCGCTGTCTGCGACCTGCTTCGACACCTCACCGACCAGCCGCTCGAGCGACTCCATCAGCAGGTTGAAGGCATCGGCGACGTTGCCAAGAGATCCGGCCGTGGTCTGAGCACGCACCGTGAGGTTCCCGTCGGAGGCATCCGACACGACTGAGAGGAGGTCGACGATGTTGCTCTGGGTCTGCTGGTTTTCTTCTGCCACGCGGTTCCGGAGCTCGCGAGCCTCGACGAGAGCGACGTTGATCTCGTTGAACTGACCGACGATGTCACCGAGCTCGTCCTTGCTGTTGGAGACAAACCGCTGGGTCGTTCCACTGATCATCTGGGAGGTCGAGACCGCCAGCGCGCCGACCGAGTCCTGCACGTTGAAGTAGAACCCGGCGAACACGAGGAACGAGAGGAGAACAGCCAGGACCGTGAACAACACGCCGCGGGTGCGCTCGCTCTTGTAGTTCGTGATGCGGAGGGCACAGAGCTCGTCGAGGGGGATGTTGTTCGCGTCGTAGAACTTGTCGAGCTTGTCGAAGAGCGCGGTCGAGGCAGCGAGCAACGGGCCCATCTCCACGGACCGCGGGACCACGGCTTCTGCGCCGGGCGCGGGCGCGGTGGCGGCGATCTGCGGCTTCAGGTACGAGGCCTTGATGAGATCACTGAGCCCGCCGGAGGCGACCTTGAGCTCGTCGAACGGCGCTTTCAAGGCAGGCACCTTCGGGTTGTCACCGTAGTTCTTGGTCTGCAGGATCGAGGTGGCGAGATCGATGGTCTCGGCGAAGCCGACGTTGAGTGTCGCGTCGGTGATCGATCCCGTAAGGCCGACGACCCAGTCGGTCTTGTCACCGGTCAACCCGATCAGCGCGGTCGCGGTTGCCTGGGCGTAGTCCCAGCCAATCGTGGGTCCTTTGACGATCGCGACGTCCATCAGCCAGTACGAATCGAGATCCGGGTCGAGGATCAGGTTCGAGTAGTTGGCGATGAAGTTGACGACAAAGTCCGAGCCAACCGAGAGCGCACTACCATGGGCCGCGTTGATCTCCGCGGCGTTGCCCTTCTTCGTGGCCTCGAGCGCCTTCGCCCACTCTGCCTTGACGTCTTGCAACCGCTTGTGGACCAGGGCCGAGCCATCGCCGACGAACAGCTCGAACAACTTGTCCGTGCCGTGTGCGGCGTCGATCTCGTCGAGCTTCGCCAGCATCGTGTTGGCGCGGGCCTCCGTCGCTGCTTCGACGCCAGCCATGTCCTTGTTGCCCAGCGCGCGTGCGACGGACGCGACCCAGTGCCGCTCCTGAGCGTCCAGGAGGTCATGCATGGGCTCCATGTAGACCATGCCCAGCCGTTCACCCGCGTTGAAGTCGATGTCGTGCGTCACTCCCTGGTACTGCTGCCGTGACACCAGCAACGACGGCACGAGGATGATGACGGTGATGATGGCGAACTTACGCGCAAACCGGAGGCGGCTCAGCAACCACATCACCGGAAAGAGGACGAGTCGCATCGCCGTACCGAGCGGATTCTTTGCCTGCGAAGTCATGGGGGCTCCTGGTTCTCGTAGTCGAGCTAGCGAAAGCGAAGACGTCAGCGAAAGCGAAGGCGATTCAGAGCGTCGAGGATCACCGCCGAATCGAGGACGGTCAGGAGACCCCCTCGCTCGTCGGGCATGAAGCCGACCACCTGTGCGGGCTCGCGCTCCGGGTCGGCCGGGATGAAGTGCGAGGGTTCGAACCGCGTCACGCCGACGACCCGATCGATCGTCAAGGCGCACATGGTCTGGTGGTTGCGGACGATCACGAGCGCGACATCGCGGTGATCCGCGCCGGCGACGCCGAGGAGCTGCGAGGTGTCGACCAGCGCCACGGTGGCGCCGCGCAACGAGAACACCCCGGCGATCGAGGTGGCGGCGTTGGGGACCGGAAACACCGTGCCGACGTTCACGACCTCGCGAACCAGCGAGACATCGATCGCGTACGGCCGGTTGTTGATCACGAAGCAGACCAGGCTCTCGATCCCGAGCTGGCCGGACGCACCCCCGCCACCCGGAGGATTGCGGGATCCAGACTGCTGATCACGAGACGAGATCTGATTCGCGGTGCTCATTTGCAGTACCGCTTCAACATCGATTCGATGAGCTGCTTGTCCCAGGGCTTGCCGACGTGGTCGGACGCGCCCTGCTTCTTCCCCCAGAACACGTCGCTGTCGGTGTTCTTGGAGGTCACGAGGACCACCGGGATCTGGGCGGTGTCCGGATCCTTGGTGAGGTTGCGGCAGGTCGCGAAGCCATCCATGACCGGCATGACGACATCGAGGAAGATCAGCGCCGGCTTGTGGGACTTGGCCATCGCGATCGCCTCCTTCCCGTCCGCCGCCAGCAACGCACGATGCCCCGCTGCGGTGATGACTCGCGCCATCAACTCACGGTCGGTCTGTGCATCATCTACGACTAGTACGACGGCCACGGGAGCTCCTTGCTGTTAGGTACTACTGAAAGCTAGTCATCCGCTCGAGATCATTAATGTGTAGCGGTTTGGTCAACACCGCGTGCACACCCGCCTTGAGCATGGCGGCCACCATCGTTGGGTCTGCGTGATCGAGGATGGCGGTGAGGGCCATGGTCCCTGCCCGGCCGATCGGCGCCAGCTCGCGCTCCACGAGCTGGGCGGAGACCAGGCTCGTGTTGACGACGACGAGGCGCGGCCGCAGCTTCAACATCAATCCGGCGAGCTCTCCGACCGAGGCGGGTGAGATCACCTCGATCGGCTGTGGGCGACGGGCGAAGTGTGCGCGCAGCGGCCCGACGAATCCGTCCTCGTCCGCATCGACCACGATGACTGCGCCGCCGGCGAGGTCGGGCTGGATCGACGTGGACTCCGTGCGGATCAGGTCGACGTTGCGCAGCCGCGAGAAGATCGCCGCGGCGCGGTCCATGGAGATCTCGGCCTTCCCGAGGATGTCGCGCACCGTGTATCGGCCGTCGACCAGCGCGAGGAGCCGCTGCTCGTCACGATTGAGGCGGGCGCCGCCGAGCTTCTCGCTGAACCGAGGCGTGCGGTCATAGACTTCGTCGAGGAACACCGGCGGAAGCGCCGCATCGGACGTGGCGCCCTGGCGGTGACGAGCGAGCGCGATCGACGTGATCGAGAGGTGGCGGCCGAAGGCGTCCACGTAGTCCGGTAGGTTCGCGGTCGGGCTCCACGTGAACCGGCCCGCGGTGGTGCCGAGCAGCTCGCCGAGCAGGCGACCACCTGCCGCATGGAGCTCGGCCGGGAGATCGGCGACGCGCGCCACGCCGGCCTGTGCGAGGGAGATCAGGATCGGCTTGCCCTCCGCGTGCTGCAGGCGTCGCGCATGTGCGAGCGCTTCGGCCGAGACGGCACCGCTGATCGACCCGAGCACCTCGTCGTCGAACCTCGACGAGGTACACATCAGCACTCCGCCGCGGCGAAGGTGGATCCAGTAGCGATCCGCCAGCTCGATCACGAGCGTGCCGGTGGCGCTCGACGACGTCAGCAGCCGGAGCGCCTCGAGGAGAGGCGTGGACATCAGGTTGCCGCGAAGCTGGAGATCTCCGTCGACCACGTGCAGCCGCGCGGTGTTGAGTCCGCCACAGGCCGCGACGATCTCCTCGACGATATCGGGCGCGAGCAGGAGCTCGGCGAGCCGTTCGTTCCCGGAGGCCTCGCCATTCGCCAGCGACGCGAGCCGAGGCTGGAGGACCTCCTGGAAGCTCTTGGTCGCCGCGGCCAGCTGCGTGGCGGTGAGGGCGTGCTGCGGGGTGACGGGCGAGGGGCGCAGCGTGCTCGCCTTCGAGCGCCCGCGGCCGGGAACGGGTGGCGCGTTGACGGCGGCCTCGAGCCGGGTCCGGATCTCCGTCGGCGTGAACGGCTTGCCGACGAACGAGACCACGGTCGGGAACTTCTGGAACGCGGCGAACACGGTCGCCTGATTCGCCGACATCACGACGATCGGGACCTGCGAGGTCGTCCGATCGTCTGCGAGCTGCTGGCAGACCTCGGCACTCGAGAGATCGGGGAGCAAGAAATCGAGGAGGATCGCATCGGGTCGGACCTCCCGCGCGCGCGCGACGCCGTCACTACCGTTGGCCGCGAAGTCGATGTCGATCCCGCTCCCGCGCATCGCGATCTCGACGAGCTTGCGCAACGTCGTGCTGTCGTCGATGACGAGAACGCGGCCACTCATCGGAGCTCCACCACGACGCCGGTCAAGGAGCTCATTCGATCCGTCGCCGTCGCGAGGTTCGCGAGCGTCTCGGGCCCACCTTCGAGGAGGCCCTCGCGCACCGGGCCGAACACGTCGTCGACCACCGCATCGGGCGACCACGCGCCGACGATCTGGTCCCCCGGGAACGCGGGGACGCGGATCAGGTTCTGCCCCGCGGCGCCGAGCGCCTTGGCCGCGCTCCAGCGGGTGGGGAGACGCTGCGGCGAGCTGATCCAGATCGGGCACTGTGGAGCGGGCCAGTAGATCAACCACTCCGCGGCATCCTCGAGCAGGTGCACGACGGCGCCGCTGTTTCCCAGGCGCTCGACGAGCTTGTCCGCCCGCTTGGCCTCGCTGATGTTCTCGTTGAGCGTCCGCGTCACGGGACCGACGATGCCGCTCGGGCCGATCGCCACCGTGAGCCCGCTCTGCTCGTTGAGGTTCACCGTGGTGCCATCGGCGCCGCGCGCCCACGCTACCCAGTACTGGCGGCGGAGGAGCTCGAAGCGCCGGCTCCCGGCCTCGCGCACCGGCGAGCGCTCGTCGGCACCGATCGTCGCGCGCAGCACGGCGATCAGGCGCACCCGATCGACCGGAGGAGCGAGCAGGACCACGCGACCACTCCCGAGAGAGATCCGCGGCTTGACCAGGGGCTCACTCGCACACACCAGCGCTCGGATGCCCGGCGAGGCATCGATCAGCTGGCACAGCTCGTCGGGGAGCCGGCGCTCTCCAGCCTCCAGCGCCGTGATCACGAGCATGGGCGACGTTCGCGGGATCCCGCCTGCCCACTCCTCGACGACCAGCCCGAGCGCCGCACAGGCGGCTCGGACCTCGGCGAGCAGCGGCGGCGGGATGCGCTGGACGGCGACCGCAACGGCGACGGTCAAGCGCGCCTCGGGGAAGCCGTGAGCTCCTGGAGCAGGCTCGGCACGTCGATCAGCTGCATCGACCGCCCGTCCGCGAGCTTGACGGTGCGCCGCCACGGCATGCTTGGCGTCGGCGCGGCGATCTCGGTGATGCCAACCAGCCCGAGGGGTTCATCGATCTCGAAGGCGCATCGGATCCCGCCCGCGGCACCGACCAGCAGGGCACCGTTGGTCGTGCGCGTCGGCGCGGCATCGTGTTGCCCGACGGAGATCGACAGGATGGGCTCGTCGCCCCACACGCCGACGGCGCACTGAAGCCGGTCATTGAGCGGGAGCCGGGTCCCCACCACGTACTCGCCGAGGAGATCAACGGCGTCCGTCGGAAGGGCGATCCTCCCGAGGCCGACGCGGCACTCCAGTGCGTTTCGTGTAGACGACGTCATGCTCACGATGCATTCCCCAATGCACCACGAAGTACCGTCGCTGATCTGATTGAAGAATGTCAAACACGCTTCCCTCGGGAACACAGTGTTCTTGGTTCGCGAACATAGGGAGGTCGTAATGTGGATCCACGGTTGCGGGATCGGCAACGAAGCTCCGAATTCAGTCACCAGGTTGCAGAACTTGATCCTTGTTGGGCCCCCAGAATCACCGCCATCCCCTCAGATTTTCTCGGATCTCGTGCGAGTTGACCGGTCCAATAGTTTCGGAGTGGATCCGGGTTCGGCTAACGTGACGTCCGGGATCGCAGGGGTGCGATTCGTTCCTCGTGTTTTCCTCGTTCCAGGAGATTGCCTATGAAGACGGTGTTTGTGATTGCCAGTCTGACTACGCTCGCACTCGCGGGCACCGCAGGTGCCGATGATGCGGCCGCGCCCGATGCCGGTGGTGGTGGTGATGGTGGAGGCGGTGCCGGGGCGCCCGCGATGGATCCGGCGGCACCTCCCGCCGACCCGGCCGCTGGCGAGGCCACTGCGGCCGTACGCTGGCCCCAGAACGTCATCGATCGTCCGCTCACGCTGCCGAAGGGCGTGTTGCTCGTCGGCCCCGATCTGATCGTCAGCAAGATCCTCTCGGTCAACCTCACGACGGGCGCGACCAGCTCTTCGACTGCCGAGTCCGCCTACCTGACGGCTGGCTACGGCATCACCGATGACCTCGAGGTCAACACGCTGACGCCGACCTATGGCTTCACGCTCAACCCGAATGGCTCTGCCAAGGGCCCGCTCGACATCGGCGTTGGCTACAAGATCCTCCGCGGCGCCGCCGGTGGAAAGCTCGAGCTGATCGCCCGTGCGGTCGGTGGCTATGACCTCGCCGCAGAGGCCGCGCGCCCGCTCCGCATCGGCGTGCACGTGCAGTACAACGTGACCCCGAAGGTCGCGGTGTTCTCCCACGACGTCGGCGGCGGCAACCTCGGTCTCGTGATCGCGACCGCCGGTGATCCCAAGCCGATCGGCTTGACCGTCCCGGTGGGCGTCGGCTTCAAGGCGACGCCCGCGCTGTGGGTCGAGGCCGACACCAGCGTGATCCCGAACCTCAAGCTGAAGGACGGCGCGACCGTCACCATCGGCGATTTCACGCCGCTGTTCGTCACCGGCGTCTACAACGTGATGGAGCGTCACCTCGATCTGATCGGGTACGCGGGCTTCGCCGATCTCCAGAACGCGGGTGACACCGTGTTCTTCGGCGTCGGCGCTCGGTACTACGCCGGCTCGCTCTAGACCGCCCCGCGCTCGAAGCTCCCTCGGTGACGGCGACGATTCGTCGTCCCACCGAGGCGCTTATATAAGTCATCGGCACTCCTGGACGCTCAGAAATTGGCGCATGCGATCGCTCCGCTCTACGATTTTATTCGTAATGGGGCGGTCGCTCGACCTTCGCCCACGTCCGTCACAAGGAGAACCGAATGGCACGCTTGTCCAAGTTACTGTTTGCTGCGACCGCGCTCGTGGCGGTACCGCTCACTGCATTCGCCGAGGGTGATGAGCCCGCGCCGGCCCCCGATGGCGGTGGTGGTGGTGATGCCCCGGCTGGCGGAGATGGCGCTGCGGCGCCTGCACCCGCGCCCGACGCCGGCGGCGGCGAGATGATGGGGAGCTTCACGAAGGAGACCTGGCCGCTGGCCGTGGTCGAGAGGCCGATCAACGTCGCCAAGGGGATGATCGAGATCCGCGCCGATGTGTTCGTGAACCTCAGCAAGGACGCCGTCGCGAAGCCGCTCGCGATCGCCCCGGACATCTACTACGGCGTCAGCGACAAGTTGATGGTGGGGCTGACCCACAACCTCGGCCTCTGCCTGACCGGCACCGATAGCGGTTGCGCCAAGGTCTACAACGACGTCGGCTTCGAGGGCGTGTTCTCGGTGAAGCGGGATGCCAAGATGGACCTCGCTGTGGCCGGTGGGCTCGAGCTCGCGTCGCTCGATCCGATGCTCGCGCGGCTCAACGTCGGTGCGCGCTTCAAGTATCGCGCCGGCAAGATCGGCATCTACGTCGATCCGAACCTCGGGCTCGGCCTCAACAAGCGCACCTCCGACCCGGTCACCGGGCTCGGCGGCAACAAGGAGGCCTTGAGCCTCCCGGTCAAGATCGGCTTCCAGGCGACCCCGAAGCTGTTCGCGTACGTGCGCACCGGTATCGGCGGCCTCGGCATCGGCCCCAACGCCGGCGCGCCGCTCAGTCACTTCGGCGATCTGTTCGTGATCCCGGTCGGCGTCGGCGCCCTGTTCGCGGTGTCGAACAAGATCGATGTCGGCGGCGAGTTCTTCCTTCCCGCGGTCGCCGGCTCGAGCATCGCGTCGACGGACTTCCGCGCCCTGATCCTCACGGGCAACATCCGTCTCTGAGCGGCTCTCGTTCGCTTCGTCTCTAGTCTAGTTACTGCACGGGCATCGGTTCGCCGATGCCCGTGGTCGTTTCGGCGTGTCGGCTGGGTCGGCGGGTCGGCGGGTCGGCTGGTTCGGCTCGGTTCGCCTACCGCGAGCGCAGCCAGATCTTGCCCCACGGATCGAAGAACGCGGGCGTCTCGGCGTCGAGGTGGAGCTCGTTCTCGCCCATCAGCGGCTCGTAGCCCTTGGCGACGACCATGACGGTGTACGTGCCCGGGATCGGGACCGGCTGCTTCAGCTGCACCTCGCCCTGGGCGTTGGTGCGGCCCCACGACAGCACCTGGTCGTCGAGCCGATTGACGTCCACCGCCTGCGCCTTGACGCCCGGGCGCAAGATCATGACCAGCGCATCGCGCACCGGAGCCTCGCTCGCCGCATCGAGGACCTTGGACGAGATCCGCACGCCCTCGGCCGGCGCCTCGACGGCGGAGGGCTCGAGATCGCAGTCCGTGTGATTCTCGCGCGGCGTCCATCCGACCGTCGCGATCGCGAGCAGGCAGCTGGCGGTGGACAGCGGCCGCACCAGGCCGATCTGCGAGGTCTCGATCACACCGCCCGAGGGGGTGGTGCGCGTACGGAACGCGGCCGCGATCCCGACGAGCCGGCCGTGATCGTCCACCACCGGCCCTCCCGAGTTGCCGTGGGTGATCGAGGCGTCGGTCTTGATGAAGTCCTTGCCGGCGGCTCCGTCTTCCCCGGTCCAGCCCTCGACCTGACCCTCGGACAAGGTCAGCCCGCCACCTCCGACGTCCGGATACCCGAGCACCCACAGCCGCTGGCCCATCTTGACGTCGGCGGTCCGCGCCTCCGGCAGGGTGGCCCACAGGGTCCCGTTGGTCGGGTTCCAGGCGCGGCCGTCGAGATCGAGGTCGCACTTGA
>JAYVRN010000125.1:0-7880 GCA_043776275.1 Myxococcales bacterium
GATCCGCGACCTCCTTCTCCTCGTCGGTGAGGTCCTCGTACCGCCACTCGGCTTGCGATCCGCCGACGCCATACGGCGCGAATGGATCTCTTGGCGGTGTTTCGCTACCAGGCTTCGGCGTGATCGGCGCCGACACCGATTCGGCATCGAGGCCAGCGCTCGGATCGACGGCGTCACTCCGCGAGGTCGCGGCGAACAGCAGTAGCACGAACGCGATGCACGTGGCGATCAGCAGGGACTTGGCCATCGGATCTCTCCAGAGGTAGGAGCTCGGCACCTGCGTCGACTCGACCGTCGAGGACACAGGTCACGACAAAGCAGCACTGCAGCGCCGACTCCCGGAGCCGACGGCAGCGCGAGCAGGAACGGCTCAGCGCGAGGCGCGAGGCGCGAGGCGCGAGGCGCGAGGCGCGAGGCGCGAGGCGCGGTCGTCGGAGAAATTTTCTACGCCACCCACCCCAGCTTCATCTAAGGGAACTGCACGCGTGGTTGCAAGCGCTCTCTGTTCGAACCTCGGACAAATCTGTTCGCGTGCCAGCGGGGTGCAGCAATTTGCGGCACCACATGTCGGAGCAGCGTGATCGATTCCAGTCGGGTGGCCGGCCAACATCGCGTGAAAACCAGCGCCCGACGTGAGGCATCCCGAGCGGCGCCGCTGGCATCCTTGAACAGGTGCTCTTAGCGCAGGCGGCGGAACAGGTCGCCAGCCTTGGCGATCACGCCGTCGCCGTAGAGCTGCTTGATCATGCCCTTGAGGCGCTTCGTCATGTCCTTCGGCTGACGGAACGACATCATGTTCATCGGGATCGACATCACCTGCTCGGCGGTCGACTTCACGCGGCTGAACTCGCGGATGCCCTCGTCGCCGTGGATCCGGCCGAACCCGGAGTCCCCGATGCCGCCGAACGGCAAGCTCGGGATCCCGGCGAAGCCCATCACCGAGTTGACCGAGGTCATCCCGGCGCGGAGCTTCCCGGCGATCGAGCGGGCGGACTTGCCCGCGAACACCGTCGAGCCGAGCCCATAGGTGCTGTCGTTCGCGAGCTTGACCGCCTCGTCGAGAGAATCGACGCGCTTGATCGGGATCACGGGGCCAAACGTCTCGTCGCTCATCACCTTCATGCGGTGATCGACGTCGGTGAGCACGGTCGGCTGGATGTAGTTGCCGCTGATCGCCGCCGGGCCGCCGGTCAGGACCTTGGCGCCCTTCGCGATCGCGTCCTCGAGGTGGTCCTTCACGATCGCGACCTGCGCGGCGCTGGTCATCGCTCCCAGATCGCCATCATCGCCGCCGACCTTGAGCGCCCGGACCTGCTTCACGACCTCCTCGACGAACCGGTCGTGGACCGCGTCCGCCACGTAGACGCGCTCGACCGAGATGCAGGCCTGGCCCGCGTTGGTCAGCGCGCCATACACGCACGCCTCGGCCGCCTTCTCGAGATCGGCATCGTCGGCGACGATCATCGGATCCTTGCCGCCGAGCTCGAGCAACACCGGCGTCAGCCGCTCGGCCGCGGCCATCATCACGCGCTTGCCCGTGCCGGCCGAGCCGGTGAACGCGATCTTGTTGACCGCGGACTTCGCGAGCGCCGCGCCCGTGGCGCCCGCGCCGGTGACGACCTGCAGGAGATCCGGCAGCGCGAACGTCTTGGCCGCGATCTCGGCGAGCTTCACCGCAACCAGCGGCGTGAGCTCACTCGGCTTGAACACCACCGCGTTGCCGGCGGCGAGCGCGTACGCGATCGAGCCCATCGGCGTGTACAGCGGATAGTTCCAGGGGCCGATCACGCCGACCACGCCCAGCGGGTGATAGCTGATCGTCGCGCGGAAGTTCGCCAGCATCCCGGCCGAGACCTTCCTGGGTGCCATCGCCGTCTCGGCACGCGCGGCGGCGTGCTGCACGTGACCGAGCGCCATCATCACCTCGACGTAGGCCTCGAGCTCGGGCTTGCCGTTCTCGCGATGGAGCAGCTCCGCCAGCTCGTCGGCGTGCGCGGCGATCGCCTTGCGAAACGCGGTCAATTCTTCGGCGCGCGCCTCGAACGACAGCGCGCCCCACGCCTGCGCGGCGATCCGTGCGCGCGCGACCGCCGCATCGACCTCCGCGGCCGTGTGCACGGCGACCGTGCCGACGATCTCGCCGGTCGCGGGGTTGTAGCTGGACAGCCGATCGGTGGTGGTGGTGCTGGTCGCGGTGGCCATGGGCGGACCATGGCACCTCGCCCCGGGCGGCGTCGAGCACGAACCCGCTGGTCGGCGCTAGTGGATTGCGCTCAGTAGAGGACGATCGCCGCGATCGCGCCGGCCGCGCCGATCACCAGGAAGATCGCGAGCAGGATCCAGCCCTTGTTCGAGCGGATCTTGTAGTCCGAGAGGTCGTTCGACATCCCCTTCGACGTACCGCCCGCCGCGGAGATCGGGCCGGTGATCGCCTGGTTGACGTTGGTGCTCCAGCCAAGCCGCGGATCGTCGACGAGCGGCTGAGCGCCGACCTCCGAGATCTCCTCGTTACCGATCAGCGGCTGACGGTCCGACCCGCCCTGCGGCTGCTGCTGATGCGGCTGCTGCTGATACGGCTGCTGCTGATACGGCTGCTGCGCGACCGGCGCGCCCGGATACTGCGGCTGCTGGAACGGCGGGGGCTGCATCTGCGGCATCTGCATCGGCTGCGAGTGGCCCTGGTACGACGACGACTGC
Organism: Myxococcales bacterium; assembly: GCA_043776275.1. GTDB lineage: Bacteria > Myxococcota_A > Polyangia > Haliangiales > Haliangiaceae > JABFXX01. The sequence goes on from JAYVRN010000125.1 coordinate 2,698, forward strand.
GGCGGCGGCGCGGCGCCGCTCAAGGTCGCGCTGACATCCGGCTCGCCGTGGGGACGCTGCAGCTGAGGCGGCGGGGTGTGACCACTCGGCGAGCCCAGCCGCTGCTGCGGCATGTTGCGCGCGCTCTGTCGCGCCTGGTGCGTGGAGTCCATCTGCTGCCACGCCGCGGCGTCGGCCTCCTGCGGCAGGTGGACCGGCGTCACGGGCTGGATCTTTGGCGGCACCACCTGCTGGGCGGGCGTGCGCATCGTGTCGGGGTTGTCGCTCTCGGTGCTCGACCGCCGCGCCTCGGGCGGGATGTACTGGTTCCCGACCACCGAGGTCTTCTCGTTGTCGGTGTCCACACCCTCCTCGATGCTGATCTCGGTCTTCTCACCCGGGGCGGCGTCCACCCAGGGCTCGCGCTTGGCGCCGAACAGCTGGGTCATGAACCGGCCCATCGCCGTGTTCGAGCCGGTGAGCTTGGCGCGCACCGCGAACGCGTCGAGCGCCTCGATCAGCTCCTGCCCGGTCTGGAAGCGCGCGTTCGGATCGTTGGCCATTGCGGTCAGCACGATCGCCTCGAGCTCGCGCGGATATCCCGGCACCGCGATCGTCGGGAGCACCACATCACCTGCGACGATGCGCTTCATCGTCTCGAAGTCATCGTTTCCCTTGAAGGCCCGGCGCAGCGTCGTCAGCTCGTAGAGGACGATGCCGAGCGCGAAGATATCGCTCCGCCGATCGATCGGCTTGCCCTTGCACTGCTCGGGCGACATGTAGCCGTACTTGCCCTTGATCGTCCCACCGACGGTCTTGGTGGCGCGCTCCTCGGCCTTCGCAATGCCGAAGTCGAGGACCTTCACGCTGCCGTCGTACCCGACCATGATGTTGGCCGGCGACACGTCCCGATGAACGATGTTGAGCGGCAGCCCGTTCTTGCCGCGCCGCTCGTGCGCGTGATTGAGCCCGGCGGCCGCGCCGCTGATGATCATCACGGCGAGCTCGAGCGGAATCGTCCAGCCCCGGCGCAGGGTCGTCTCGAGGATCGCCCGGGCGTTCTCGCCATGGACGTACTCCATCGCCATGAAGTAGGCGCCGTCGGCCTGATCGACCTCGTAGACCTGCGCGACGTTCTGATGATTCAGCGTGGCAGCGAGCTTGGCCTCGTCGAGGAACATCGTGACGAAGCGCTGATCACTCGCGCGCTCGCGGAGGATCGTCTTCAGCACGACGTGGCGCTCGAAGGAGCCGAGGCCGGACTGTCGGGCCAGATAAATTTGCGCCATACCGCCGGTTGCGAGGTGACTGATCACTTCGTACCGGCCGACCCGGGTAGGGACGCCCGCAGTGGGCTCCGGGGGCGCCACATCAAGAGAATCGGCTGCTTGCCGTGATGTGTCAAGCTACCGGTCCCGACGACACCGTTCGCGGGCATACTTATCGGCGCGTGAACGCTAACGTCCAGGTAGCGCTATCGGGCGTCATTCCGGCCCTCGTGGCGATGTGGATCGTCGATCGGCTGGACCGCAAGCGCCCGGAGCCTGCCAGCACGCGGCGCCTGGTCGTGTTCGTGGGGATGCTGTCGGTGATCCCCGCTATCTTCCTCGAACGCTGGCTGATCTCGGACATCGGGGCGAGCGTGGCGCCCCAGTTCACCTACCAGGGCGCCAGCTACCACGCGTTCGTCGTCGCGGCTGGCGTCGAGGAGGCATGCAAGATCGCTGTGGTGTACTGGATCGTCTGGCGACGACCCGAGTTTGACGAGCGGATGGACGGGATCGTCTACGCCGCCCGGGCGGGCCTGGGGTTCGCCCTCGTCGAGAACGTCGGCTACCTGCTGGGTCAAGAGTCGATCCAGGGCCAGCTCTACGTCTGGGTCGCCCGTGCGCTCCTCGCCGTCCCGGGCCACGCGATGTGGACGGGCATGATCGGGTACATGGCCGCGCGGCGCCGGTTCGACGGCAAGGGCCTGGGGCTGATCGGAGGCTACCTGCTCGCCGTCGCGTTCCATGGTGCATACGACTGCGCCGTGTTCATCCAGCAGCCCCTCCACTTCGAAGGGCACGATGCGGTCTCGAGCATGATGATCCTGATCCCGATCGGCCTCACCCTGACCGCGTTCTTCGTGGTCCGCTCGATGGCGCGCACCGCCCTCCGGCTCGACGACGCGGAGGCGGCCACACGCGCGGTCGCGGCGGCCCAGGCGGGGCCCACTCAGCTGACCACGCAGCAGCTCAACTGACGGCGGCGGGGATCCGTGCGCGCAGCACCCCGATCGCCGCCACGCTGCCGAGAACGACCGCACCACCGAACAGCCACAGCCCGCGATCGACGCTCGCGCCATCGACGCCGGGGTACTGCATCACGAACGCGATCGCGGTGACCACCACGGTGCCGATCGCGATCAGCGCGGTCCGTGCCGCGAGCCTTGGGATCCGCTTTGCGGCGACGCCTGCGGCGACGACCAGCAGCACGAGCATCGCGATCAGGCCGCCCGCCCAGGTCGCCATCCCCATCCGCATCCAGCGCTCGCTGCCCCCGATCCAGGTCAGGCTCGTGGGGCGACAAGCGCCGCCGAAGCACTGCTTGGAGCCGAACGGACCGATCTCGACGTCCCCGATCGACCACCACCGACCGGCCCACACCGAGACGGCGAACGCCGAGGCCGCGACGAGCGCGATCGCGACGATGATCCAGCGGGACTTCACGGCGCGCGCATTCTGCTCACCGAGCGGAACGAGCGCAACGCCAATCTGTCATTGGCTTACATAACGGCCGAAACCCGAGTGCCTACATTGACCTCGCCCACGCACCGTAAAGACACTGACCCTCCCTGATGTACCGCGCGCTTGTTGTCCTCGGACTCGTGATCCCCGCCCTGCCGGCCCAGCCCGCGCACGCGCGCACGCAGCTGACTCCAATGGCCACCGCGGGCGCCGCGTCGGACGGCACCACGCCGAGCATGGTCGTGGCGAAGCTGGCGGACCTGTTCGATCTCGATCTCATCCCCCACGTCGTGAGCGAGCGCCTGGTTCGCTGGCAGCTCGGGCTGCGCGACGTGGTCCACCACGCCACCGACCGGCTCGCGAGCCTCGCGCAGGATGCCGGCCTGGCGATCCCTGACCTGAGCATCCTGACCGCGAACCCGCTACCAGCGTCGAACACGTCCTGGGCGACCTCGGGGTTCGGCTGGCGCGATGACCCGTACCGCCACTTCCGCAAGTTCCACAGCGGCGCGGATCAACGCGCCCAGCCCGGTACGCCGGTGATGGTCGCCGGTGATGGCATCGTGACGTTCGCCGGCCGCCAGAGCGGCTACGGCAACGTGATCTACGTCGACCACGGCGGTGGGGTGCTCACCCGCTATGCGCATCTGCGCAGGATCGAGACCCAGAAGGCCGCCGTCGTCACCGCCGGGATGGAGATCGGCCAGGTCGGCTCCACCGGCCGCGCCACCGGCCCGCACCTCCACTTCGAGGTGCGGATCGACGGTCATCCGGTCGATCCCGGGACTGCCTTGACGGTCGCCCAGCTGCAGCGCGAGTCGCCGGCCGAGGGCCACCTCGCCGCCTTTGCCCTGCGCCCCGAGCTGCAGGCTCTCGAGCTCTCGGATCTCGATCCGCCCAAGGGCAAGAAGGCCAAGACCCAGAACCGTCCCGAGCGTCCGGGCCGCGGCAAGCGCGTCCGCCCGACCTCGTAGCGCGCCCGCGCCGGCGTGCACGTCTCGTACACCCCAGTCGGGTGATCTACGATGCTGCACGCACTGCTAGACTCGACGTGATGCGGACGTGGGGTGCGCTGGTGTTGCTGCTCGGGGCCGTCGGGCTCGGGGCCTGCGGCTTCCAGGCGAACGAGGCCGGAGAGACCACGCAGGAGATCACGATCGGCTTTCTCGGTGGTGCGTCCCTCCAGGACGAGCTCTCGGGACAGGTCCTGGTCCCGATCGCCCTCAGCGCGATCGCGCCGGACCTCGTCAGCGTGCACTACCGGTTCACCGGCGGCGACGCGAACAACGGCACCGACTACGTCGGCAGCGACAACCTCCTCACGATCCCGCCGGGCGCCACTGAAGCGACCATTCCGCTGACCATCCTCCAGGACGCGATGGAGGAGAACAGCGAGACCATCGAGCTCACGCTGTCCGATCCCACCAACGCGCTGCTCGGCGTCAGCAAGCACACGATCACGATCAGCTCGAACATCCTGCCCCGCGTCACGTTCACCACCGACGTGTCGAACGACATGGAGGCGGTCTCGCCGACGCTCGCCATCGAGCTGACGATGTCCTCGCAGGACACGGTCAGCGTCGACTACGTGGTGAGCGGCACGGCGCAGAGCGGAGCGGACTTCACGCTGACAGGTGGCACGGTGACGTTCCCCCCGGGCGTGACCTCGAAGGAGCTCGCGCTGCCGATCATCGACGATGCACTCGATGAGTTCGACGAGTCCGTGCTGGTGACGATGACCAACTCGTCCAACGTCGTGGTGGGGATCAGGGCCTCGCACGAGCACGCGATCATCGACGACGATCTCCAGCCGACCGTATCGTTCGCGGCCGCGACCCAGGCCAAGGCCGAGAACACCAACACCGTCGATCTCGTGATCCAGCTGTCCGCGCCGAGCGGCAAGCCGATCATGGTCAACGTCGTGCCCGGGACAGCGCCGACGATCGCGGCGAGCTCCGGGGTCGACTTCACCTTCCCGGCCACCACCACGCTGATGTTCGCCCCCGGCCAGACCCAGCAGACCTTCACCGTGACCCTGATCGACGACACCACGGACGAGTTCGACGAAGGGTTCGCGGCGGCGCTCACCGTCCAGCTCGGGGACAACGTCGATCTCGGGCCGACCGCCTCCGACGTCGTGACGATCACCGACAACGACAATCCCCCCACGGTCCAGTTCACCACGGCGACCGCGCAGGTCGATGAGGGGAGCAGCGGCCCCACGTCCTATCCGTACGCGGTCACCCTGAGTGCCGCCTCGGCCAAGCCGATCACCATCCCGATCACGTTCGCGGGCAGCGAGGCGACCGACCCGGGCGACTATTCGGTGACCGGGAACCCGATCCAGCTCGCCCCGGGGGAGACCACCGGCGCCGTCACCCTCGTGGTCGTCGGCGACACGGTGCGGGAGACCGCGAGCGGTGGCACCAAGCGGATCGATCTCGCGATCGCGGCGAACAACGTGCTCACCAACGT
>JAYVRN010000126.1:0-7869 GCA_043776275.1 Myxococcales bacterium
GCCGGCGGTGGCCCAGGCCGCCCCTGCGAAGAAGGCGCCCAGCCGTGCCACCAAGGCGCAGAAGCCCGCGCCCGCGCCCGCGCCCGCGCCCGCGCCCGCTCCTGCCAAGGCCAAGGCCGGCTACAGCCTGGACCGCCCGGCGCCTCCGGAAGCCGCCGGGCTGTCGAAGAAGGTCGGCGCCCTCCTGGGCATTGGCCAGGAGGTGCTGGGCATCAAGTCGTTCCGCCCGGGTCAAGCCGAGGCGTTCGATCACCTGCTCGGTGGTGAGGACCTGCTCGCGGTCATGCCGACCGGCAGCGGCAAGTCGCTGCTCTATCAGCTGACCTCGATGGTGGTGCCGGGCGTGACGGTCGTGGTCAGCCCGTTGATCGCGCTGATCAAGGATCAGCTCGACAAGATGGTCTCGAAGGGCGTCAGCGCGGCGAAGATCGATTCGACGCTGACCGTCAAGCAGCGCCGCGAGGTCGATGCGCTGATCAAGGCGCCCGGCGGCAAGCTCCTCCTGACCACGCCGGAGCGGATGGCCGATCCGGCGTTCCGCTCGTTCCTCAAGGAGGCGTGCGGGGGTATCGGCGTCTCGAGGTTCGTTGTCGACGAGGCGCACTGCGTATCCCAGTGGGGCCACGACTTCCGCCCGGCCTATCTGTCGCTGCGCAAGGCGCTCGAGGATGTGGGTCGCCCGCCGGTGCTCGCCACCACGGCAACCGCACCACCGCACGTCCGCGACGACATCCTGTTCCAGCTCGGGATCGAGGGCGCGACGATCGTCACCACGACGTTTGACCGCCCGAACCTCCACTACGAGGTCATCGTCTTCACCGACGACGACGAGAAGATGAAGACGCTGGTCACGCTGCTGAAGAAGCTGCCGCGGCCGGGCATCGTGTACTGCGCGACGGTCAAGAAGGTCGAGGAGCTGTACGAGGCGCTCACGCGCTGGGGCGTGCCGGTGGGCAAGTACCACGGGCGAATGAACAAGAAGGAACGCGACGAGAGTCAGAACGCGTTCATGGCGTCGTCCGAGATCGTGATGATCGCGACCAACGCCTTCGGCCTCGGCGTCGACAAATCGAACATCCGCAACGTCCTCCACTATCACGTGCCCGGCTCGCTCGAGGCGTATGCGCAGGAGGCTGGTCGCGGCGGTCGCGATGGCAAGCCGGCGCGCTGCGTCCTCCTGTTCTCTCCCGATGACGTCGCGATCCAGGAGTACTTCCTCCAGGGCACGTACCCGACCAAGCGGCAGGTCCGTCAGGTCTACGAGGCGCTCGAAGCGTTCACCGAGCTGCACAAGCAGAACAGTCACCTCGCCGAGGAATCGCCGCCGACGGTCGTCAACGTCGCGCTGTCCTCGGGGGTCGGCCAGCAGCGCACGCGCACCGTGCTCTCGCTGCTGAAGGACGAGAAGTTCATCACCGAGCGCGAGGGCGGTACGTACTTCGTCGCCGATCCGCCCGCCGAGATGAGCGAGCTGATGGAGCGCGCGAAGCAGTACGAGGCGCGCCGGATCGCCGATCGCCAGCGCCTCGATTCGCTGCTCGCGTACGTCAAGGCGCCGGGTTGCCGTAACCAGGTCATCCTCCAGTACCTCGGCGAGCCCGAGCCCCCGCGCTGCGGGCGCTGCGACAACTGCCTGCGCTCGCGTGAGGCCGCCCTCGCCGCTTCGACCGAGGCCACGCGGCTCGGTGCGTCGCTGACCCGTCTGCTCGACGACGACCCCACGGAGCCCAAGCCGCGCCGCGAGATCAAGGCGCGCGTCGTCCGCATCGATCAACCGCCCGTTGCTCCACCGGCCGCGCCTGCGGCGCCGGCACCGAAGCCGAGCACCGTGCTGAGACGGACTCCGGGCGGAGCCGCAGCCGTCGCGCCCGCGGCACCCGGCGTCGCGAAGCCGGCACCCGCAGCGATCGCCGCACCGGCCAACGGCGCCGCCCCGGCGGTGATGAAGCGCAAGGTCGCCAAGCCGGACGAGGAGACTCCGAAGGGCGACGACGACGACGAGGATGACGAGCTCGCGGACGGCGAGCTCGCCGGCGACGACGATGATGACGACGACGACCTCGACGATGACGAGGACGACGATGATGATGATGATGATGATGATGACGATGACGATGACGATGACGACTACGAGGTGATCGACAAGACCGCCGCGGAGATCGCGGAGGAAGGCGTCGAGGGTCCGGGCGAGATCACCGTGCTCGCGCGCAAGAAGGTCCCCAAGGTCGCGAAGTCGCGGACCTTGAACACCGATGACGCCACGACGTCCACCGCGAGCGCCGCCGAGGCACGCCGTCGTCGCCGCCGTCGTCGCCGGAAGCGGCGCGCGATGCTGCCGCCGAAGAGTGCGTTCACCACGCCGGTGCTCTCGACCGGCGGCCCGCCGACGGGTGCGAGTGGCGAGGCCCAGCCACGCCGCTCGGGCGGTGGTGGTGGTCCCGTGATCGAGTACGTGCGCGGTCCGATGCGGATCGCGATGGCCCCGGTGGCCTCGGCGAACCCGAACGACTCGGGCGCGGGCGCGAATCGCGGTGGGCGACGCACCAAGAAGACCCGGCGCTGGGACCGTCCAGGCAGTGGTGGTGGCGGCGGTGGCAACTTCGACCGTGGGCCGCGGAACTTCGATCGCGGCGGCGGCGGTGCCGGATCTCCGCGTCCTCCGCGTCCACCGCAGTCGCCGCAGCCAGCGCAGCAAGGCGCCGAGGGTGCCGGGCCGCCCGGCGAGCGTCGTCGACGCAGGCGTCGTCGTAAGCGTGGCAACGGCGCGCCGAACGGGCCGCCGATGATCGGGACCGGTGGGCAGCCGATGCTCGGAGCCGGTGGCGCCCCGAACCGGGATGCCGCGCCTGTCGCGTTCTTCGGGGTGCGCGGTGACGGCAACCGACCGCCGCAGCAACAGCAGCAGCCAGGACCGCAGGAGCCGATCGTGCTCGGCCCCGACGGGCAGCCGCTGCGCAAGCGCCGGCGCCGGCGTCGGCGTGGCCGCGGCGGGCGTCAGCGCGAGTGGCGTGGACAGCCGGGTGGTGAGGGCGGATCCGCGCCCGCCGGTGGCGGCGGTGAGGGCGGCGGCGACGGCGGTGGTGATGGCGGTGGCGACGGTGGTGGCGGCGAGTTCAGTGACGGCGGCGACTCGTAGCGGCCCGCGCTCCCACTAGCCACGACGCGCCTCGCACCGTACGCTGGTGATGTGCTCGACTGGCTTGGCTCGGTGGCGATCCGCAAGCGGACGGCCACGCGCGTCGAGCTGGTGCTGACGCGCGCGACGGCGTGGACCGGCTATGGCCTCGCGGGGGCCGGGTTCTGGCTCGTCACGCTCGGGATGATCTGGGCGCTGGTCGCCGGGGCGTTCGTCCTCGGCCTCGGCGTGCTGCTCGGGACGTTGCGGCGCTCGCTGGTGTTCGATCGCGAGGATGGCCTGCTCCGGAGCGAGCAGGTGATCCTGGGGATCCGGCGCCGCGCGGCGATCCCGCTGTTCCACTTGCGCGCCGTGGTGGTCTCGGCGCGCCGCCGCGGGCTGTACGTCGCCTACGTCGAGCGCAGGATCGGCGGGCAGATCCATCTCGACGAGGCGCGGCACCCCGCGCCGCTGCTCGCCCTGGCCGAGGCGATCGCCGAGGTCGCCGAGCTCCGGCTGGTCTACGACGCGACCACCCGTGCAGCCGCCTCCGACTGATCGATGATACGTTCGCCGGGTTCGATGCGTACGTCCCTGCTCCTGTTCGCGCTCGCTGCCTGCAGCAACGATGGCTCCGCGACCACTCAGGCCAAGCCCACCGACGAACCGCGCAAGCTGGCGGGGGTCTACCCCGACAAGTTCGAGTGCAAGTCGGTCGCGACGACCGAGGCGATCGGCCTCGCGCTCGGCGGTACGGTACGCGAGCTCGACAGCCCGTCCTCGGTGCCCCGTGGCGTGCCGCATCCGTGCACCTACGAGGTCGCGATCCAGCAGCAGCCCGAATACTGGACGTTCGACTTCGACTGTCGCGACGGGATGAAGCAGCGCGCAGATGCGCTGTTCAAGCAGTACACGCAGACCAGCGCGGATCTCGTCGAGCAGTACAACGCGGTCTCCGACGCAGGCCCGCAGCCCGGTGGGAAGCGAGATGCTGGCGTGCGCGACAAGGACGCGGCGATCGATGCGCCGCCCCGCGCCCCCGAGCAGGCGACCGAGGTCATGGTCGGGCTCAAGGGCCTCGACCATCACGGCCAGGGCCTGATCTTCATCGACGACGATGCGCCGTGCTACGTGCGCGTGGTCGGGCCAGATAGCGCACGCAGGCTCGAGCTGGCGAAGCTGGTCGCGAAGAACCTGACGTTCGCGAACGCACCGATGACGCCTCGCCCGTTCAAGTGAAGCCCAGCGTCACGGTGCGCGAGGAGGCCGGCGGCTCCGAGCTGCGCGCACAGCTCGCGCTCGCGATCCCGCTCGCCCTGCAACAGCTCGGCTTCCAGCTGATGGGCACCGTCGACGCCGCGTGGCTCGGGCGCTACGACGACACCGCGCTCGCCGCGGCAGGGGTCGGCAACAACCTCCTGTTCGCGATCAGCTCGATCGGGCTCGGGCTGGTGATGGGCCTCGACAGCGTGATCCCCCAGGCGATCGGCGCCGGCCGCTATGCCGATGCCCGACGCTACCTCCACGCCGGGCTGCGACTCGCCGTGCTCGCAGGCCTCGCCGCGACCTTGATCGTGTTCGGCACGCCCTTCGTGCTGTCGCTGGCAGGGGTCGCAGAGGACGTGGCGAGCGAGGCACGCGTCTACGTCTATCTGCGTGCGCTCGGCATCGTCCCGTTCCTGCTCTCGGTGGCGCTGCGCAGCTACCTCGCGGCGCACAACGTGACGCGCCCGCTGATCATCGCGGTCGTCATCGGGAACCTCGCGAACGCCGTGCTCGACTTCGTCCTGATCTTCGGCGTGGCGGCCATCGGGCTACCGCCGCTCGGCGTGATCGGCGCCGCGGTCGCAACGGTGACGGTGCAGATCGTGATCGTGTTCGTCTATCTCGCCTCGGTCCGCGCGCTCGATCCCGATGGCCCGCAAGGCCCCCAGCAGCCGGGCGATCCGTCGCCGCTCCCTGTGTCCTCCCGCGCGGATCTGATCGAGGTGCTGCGGTTCGGCGGCCCCGTCGCCGGGCAGCTGTTCGCCGAGGTCGGCATCTTCGGCGTCGCCACCGTGATCGCCGCCAGCATGGGGACCCTCCCCGTTGCCGGGCACACGATCGCGCTCAACCTCTCGAGCTTCACGTTCGCCGTCGCCGTCGGCGTGGGCGCGGCCACGTCGGTGCGCGTCGGCCACGCGATCGGTGCAGGTGATCTCGCGCTCGCACGGCGCCGCGGCCTGATCGGCTTCGCGATGGGGCTCGGCGTGATGGCCGCGTTCGCCGTGATGTTCGTCAGCGCGCCGCACCTGCTCGCCGGCATCTTCACCGACGACCCCGCCGTGATCGCGGCGGCCGTCCCGCTGCTCATGATCGCCGCCCTGTTCCAGCTCTCCGATGGCGCCCAGGCGATCGGCGCCGGAGCGCTGCGCGGCCTGGGAGACACCCGGGCGACCCTGATCGGCAACCTGATCGGGCACTACGCGATCGGGCTCGGCATCTCGCTGGGCCTCGCCTACGGCGCGGGGATGGGAGCCCGGGGGCTGTGGCTCGGGCTGTCTGCCGGGCTGACCGTGACCGCGCTGTATCTGCTCGTGCGCTTCCTGGCCGGCACGCGCCCCGGGACCGCGATCAGAACTCGCTCCGAAACCCCGCGATGAACTTCGGGTGCCCTGCCCCGTCACCGTCGAGCGGGAACGCGAGATCGAAGCGGAACAGCTCGCGCGAGGTCTGCGGGATCAGCGAGCGCAGGCCGAGGCCGACATCGTGGTGGAGGCGGAGATCCCCGACCTTGTCCGCCGCGCCGCCGACGTCATAGAACATCACGCCACCGAGGCGGAACACCCACAGCGCGACGGGGAGCGAGCGCACCTCGATCTGCGTGCCGCTCAGCCGCTGCCCGGAGAACTCGTTGATCGCGAAGCCGCGCAGGCCGGTATCCGAGCCGATCTTGAGGAGCGCGTTCGTGGTGTCGTTCCACCGGGTGCCGAACGTACTCTCGGCGACCAGCCGGAGCTGCTTGTAGACCGGTGAGACCACGCGCGTGGAGACGCTCGCGGCGTTGTCGATGAACTCCCCGTCCTGACGTCGGGTCGAGAGCCCGCCGGAGAGCGTGACCGAGCCGTCGCGGCACCACGGGAAGGTCCACGATCCGGACAGCGCACCACGCTCGAACCCATAGTCCGAGCCGAGGAACTTGAGCCCGAAGCCGATCGACGCATCCACGCTCGGGCCGATCCGCAGATCCTCGGCGAGGTCGTAGGTCTGCACGTTGCGCCGGGTCTTGTAGCGGGGCGTGTACATCCCGTACGACACGAACGGCACCGAGGTGACCTCCGAACGTGGGAGCACGGCCCGCGCGAACGGCTCGCGCTGCTCGACGGTGCCGGGGAACGAATCGAGCAGGCGCGGGTGGATGCTGTCGATGCCGTAGCCGAACGAGACCTGCTGCTTGTACGCCGCGCCGAACTGCCGGACGGCGGAGACCGTCGCGCCCCAGCGCCGCATCGCGTACGCCCACGGCAGCTGCTCGTCGATCGGGGTCATCGTGGGGTTGAATGCGCTCGGCGTGGTCGGGTTGCGGCTATCGATCTGCTTGACGCACTCGCTGCCGACCGGGCACCACACCGGCCGCAGGTTGGTCTTGTAGAAGCTGCGATCCACCGCGAACCGGTGGCTGAAGCTGACGCCCACGCCCCACTTGGTGGCGAGGTTCCACAGCGGCCGGTTGAGCGAGATCGAGCTCGAGCTACCCTCGCGATCGAACGTCCCGCCGCTCGGCGTGTTCGGATCGCGCGGCGCGCCCGGGAGGCCGATGTCGCTGCCGAACAGCGCCTCGCGATTCAAGATCGTGCTGACCCGCGCCGTCAGGTTCAGGTGCCGGCCGAGGAAGTTCTTGTCGATGAACAACGGGCCCGCCGCGACCGCGCCCTGATCGAGGCTGAACGAGGCGGCGATCAACACGCGGCGGCCGAAGAAGTTGTTCTCCGAGAGCGAGGTCTGGAGATCGGTCAGCGTGCCCTGCTGGAACGTATAGGCCGTGTTGAGGCGGAGGCTCCAGATGTCGCGGGTGACCACCAGGATGTCGACCTTGCCAGCGTCCGCGGACTTCACGGGCACCACCGCGATCACCGACGTGAAGATCGGATCGCGCAGGCGCCGGGCCGTCTCCTCGATCTTGTTCTGATCCCACACCTCTCCGGGGCGCAGGATCACCTCGGCGCGAACCACGCTCTCCTTCGAGGTGACGTGGAAGTTGTTGAAGAACCGGAGGAGCCGATTCTTCTCGGCGAACACATCCTCGTTGTAGACGCGGATCTGACCGACGACCTTGCCCCACGGCACGGGCTCGAGCTCGTAGCCACGGGCGGTGATCGCGCGCCGCATCGATTGCCGCTCGAGCCCGCCCAGGGTCGCGAGCCAGTTGCAGGTGGGTTCGTGCGCATCGCACTGTTGCTCGGCGGCAGCCCGGTCGAGCTTGACCTGGGCACCGGCGGCCGCGGCGGCCGAGGCGGGCTCGGTCGAACCCAGGGTCGGGACGACCGGCGGTGGGGCCGTCACCGGCTGGGCGGGCGGTGGCGGAGTCGCGCTCGGCGGGGGGAAGATCGGAGGTGGGGGACCCTGCGCAGACGCAAGCTGAACGCCCGCGAAAGTGGCGCAGACGATCGCAAGCAAGCGCACGAACGCCATCGTACACGCAGGCGAGTAAGATCGTGGTGTGTACTGCCCGGTCTGTCGCGCGGACTACCCGGAGGACTGGAAGGTCTGTCCCA
>JAYVRN010000127.1:0-7868 GCA_043776275.1 Myxococcales bacterium
CGCGCGGGCATGAGCGGCGTCCAGGAGTGGCTGTCGTTCTACTGGAAGAGCCCGATGACGCCCGAGGGCCTGTACCCGGAGCACGATCTGTTCATCCAGCTGATCAAGCTGAAGAACACGCTCCGCTACACCAAGGGGGATGACCTGATCACCCACCTCGGCGCTGAGTATTACGACTAGAGTGGGCCCGTGCTGCTGCTCGGGATCGACCAGGGCACCACTGGCACGCGGGCGTGCCTGGTCGACCGCGAGCTCTCGATCGTCAACGGTGCGTACGCGCCCCATCGGCAGCACACGCCGCGCCCCGGCTGGGTCGAGCACGATCCCGCCGAGATCTGGGCGTGCACCCAGCGTGTGATCGGCCACGTGCTCGCCGAGGGCAAGCGTCCCGCCGGCGTGGCGATCGCGAACCAGGGCGAGACGGTGATGCTGTGGGACGCTCGCACGGGCGCCCCGTTGCATCACGCGCTGGTCTGGCAGGACACCCGCACCGAGCCGATGATCGCCCGCCACGCCCAGGATGCGGCGGCAGCGGCGATGCTCCGCGACCGCACCGGGCTGCGGCTCGATGCGTACTTCTCGGCGACCAAGCTCCGCTGGCTCCTCGACGAGGTGCCCGGCGCCCGCGCCCTCGCCGCCGCGGGATCCCTGCGGGCGGGCACGATCGACACCTGGCTGATCGATCGCCTGACCCAGCACCAGGTCTTCGCCACCGATGCGTCGACGGCCGCGCGCACGATGCTGTGCGAGACGCGCGGCTGCACGTGGAGTCCGGAGCTCCTCGAGATGTTCGGCATCCCGCCGGGCATCCTCCCCGAGATCCGTGACACCGATGCGGGCTTCGGCGCGTGCGTCGGCAACGGGCTCGACGGGGTCCCGATCCTCGCGAGCGTGGTCGATCAGCCGGCAGCGTTGATGGGGCAGGGCTGCGTCGACGCAGGCGACGTCAAGGCCACGTTCGGTACCGGCTGCTTTGTCTACGCCAACACCGGGCCCCGGCGCCCGGAGCGCCCGGCGGGCACGCTCGCGACGGTCGCCTGGCGGCGCGGGGGCGAGACCACGTATGCCCTCGACGGCGGCGTGCTCGCGCTGGGCTCGGCGATCGGCTGGGCCGGAGAGCTCGGTCTCCCGATCGATGAGGCCGCGCTCGGCGAGCACGTCGATCCAGGCCTCGCGTGCGTGCCCTCGCTCGTCGGCCTGGGGGCACCGCACTGGGATCGGATCGCACGCGGTGCGTGGCTCGGGATGTCGAGCGCGACCACGCCGGGCCAGCTGGTCGCTGCCCTCGCCGAAGGGCTCGCCTGTCGCGTCGTCGAGGTGGTGCGTGCGATCGAGCGTGACTCGGGCTTCACCGTCTCCACGCTACGCGCCGACGGTGGGCTCGCCCGCTCCGCGGCCCTCATGCAGCGCGTGGCGGATCTGCTCGGGTGTCCTGTCGCGGTCGCCGCCGAGGAGGAGGCCACGGTGGTCGGTGCCTGCGCGATCGCCGCGCTCCGTCTCGGTGCGATCACCCTCGACGAGGTCCGCCAGCGGCGCGCGCGTGGTCAAGCGCACTACGCGCCGCAGGTGTCCGCGGACCAGCGAGGTGCCCGGCTCGCGCAGTTCGACCGGGCGCTGGCGCTCGCCCGGCAGTGGCGCTGACCCCCGGGGAAAGGTATATCCCGCCCGCCGTGCCCCGACCGACAGCGGAACGCTTCGCCGCGTGGCTCGACCGGAACCGAGCCGGCATCATCGTGCTCTCGGTCCTGATCGCGGTGCTCGGCGCGTATCTCGCCAGCCGGATGACGATCAAGAGCGACCTGACCAACCTGCTGCCGCAGTCGAAGCACTCGGTCCAGGACCTGGTCACCGTGCAGAAGCGTGCCCGGCCGTTCGGGACGATCCACATCGTGCTCGAGGCCTCCGCCACGCCCACCGGCGTCGCGCAGCGCGTGCGGGCCGGGGAGCTGCTCGCGACGCGGCTCGCGGCGCTCGATCCCACGCTGGTCGCCCAGGTCTCGGTCGACGAGGGGCCCCTGCGTCGCTACGCATGGGATCACCGGTTCATGTTCGCGGACCTGGCCGATCTCCAGGCCGCGAAGCAGGCGCTCGAGGAGCGGATCGCCACCGCGAAGCGCGAGGCCAACCCGCTGTTCGTCCCGCTCGACGACGATGAGGCCAAGCCCGATCCGTCTCACGACAAGCTCGCCGAGCTGCAGGCCAAGCTCGCCGACGCCGAAGCCGCGATGAAGCATCCACCGATGCGCGTGTCGAAGGACGGCGCGATGCAGCAGCTGTCCGTGATGACCACGTTCTCGGCGTCCGATCCGCACAGCGCCCGCCGGCTGTTGAACCTGATCGAGGACCAGATCGATCGGGTGCGCGCCGAGGTCGGTCCAGGCATCGAGTTCGGCCTGACCGGGAACATCACCGTGTCGATGCACGAGCACGATTCGGTGCTCGAGGGGATGACGCTGTCCGTGATCGTCACGGTGGTCCTGTGCGCGATCGGCCTGTTGCTCTACTACCGCTCCGGCAAGGTCGTGCTCGCGATGCTGTGGGCGCTCTCGGTGGGCGTCGCGGCCACGTTCGCGAGCGCGTGGGCGCTCGTCGGTCACCTCAACGTGATGACCGCGTTCCTGTTCGCGATCGTGGTCGGCAACGGGATCAACGCGGGTCTCGTGCTGGTCGCTCGATTCCTCGAGGAGCTGCGCGCTCACCCCGACGATGCGAGCGCCGCGCTGACCCGGGCGATCGGCGGCGCGATGCGCGGCACGCTGGCGGCCACGGCGACCGCCGGCGTCGCGTACACCTCGCTGCTGATCACGGACTTCCGCGGGTTCCGCCAGTTCGGGGCGATCGCCGGCATCGGGATGACCCTGACCTGGATCACCACGTTCACCGTGCTCCCGGCGATCCTGTTCCAGCTCGCCCGCGCCAAGGCGATCCGCGCGAGCAAGCCACCCGCCATCGGCACCATCCTCGGGCACCTGCTGCCGGTGAAGCACCTCCGGCTGGTGATCGGGATCGCGGCGGCGATCACCGCGATCGCGCTGGTGATCACGATCCGGTTCATCGCCCATGATCCGTTCACCCACGACTGGCGCGATCTTCAGTCGTCGACACGGGCGATCAACTCCGCCCGCGAGCTCGATGGCCGGGTCGCGCGGTCCCTCGACACCAAGAACATGCTGACCGGGCAGGCGTACCAGCTCGCGATCGCCGTCGATCGCCGCGAGGACGTGAAGCCGCTCGTCGCGAAGCTGCGGGCCGCGGACACCGATCGTCCACCGGAGCGCCGGTGGATGCAGGACGTGCGCTCGATCGAGGATCTGTTGCCCGCGCAGCAGCCGGAGAAGGTCCAGCTGCTGACCGAGATCACGAAGCTCCTCGACGATCCCACGCTGCAGGCGAACCTGACCGATGCCGAGCGCGCGGATCTCGATCGCGTGCGGCCACGGCCAGCGGATCTGAAGCTGGTGGCCGACAAGGACGTCCCTCACGATCTCGCCTGGCCGTTCATCGAGAAGGACGGCACGATCGGTCGTCTCGTCGTGGTGCGCGGCGCGAAGCGGTTCAACTCGTTCAACGTGGATCACCGTCTCGAGTTCGCGGGCGAGGTCCGCAAGCTCGAGCTGCCGCCGGGCGCCGTCGTCGCCGGCGAATCGATGGTGGTCGCCGACATCATCGAGACCATGGAGTCCGATGCGCCGAACATGATCATCTTCGCGCTCGCGGGCTCGATCGTGGCCGTGTTCCTGGTGCTCGGCCTGCGCCGCCATGGCGTGGTGACCATCGTCTCGGGGTTGGCCGGCGTGGTCGTGATGATCGCGGCGTGCGCGCTGGTCGGCCTCAAGGTCCACTTCCTCGACCTGATCGCGCTCCCGATCACGATCGGGATCGGCATCGACTACGCCGTCAACATCGCCGCCCGTGACCGGCAGGACGGCGAGCGCGGTCCGCTTCACCTCCTGAAGACCATCGGCGGGACCGTGCTCCTGTGTTCGTTCACCACGTCGGTGGGCTACGGAACCTTGATGCTCTCGGCCAATGGCGGGATCCGGGCGTTCGGGGAGGCCGCGCTGCTCGGCGAGATCTCCTGCATCGCCGTCGCGATCCTGGCGACCCCCGCCTGGTTAACGCTTCTTCGCGAACGGGACGCGCGACGGAACCGGTCAGATCACCCCGCGTGATCAAGGTGTTTGCCGGGGCCTACCGGAACGCCAAGATTCATGCCACAAGCAGCCAGTACCCACGCAGGTACTCCTGGTCTCTACTGTCGAAACAGTGGTAACCACCCACGTTCAAATCCATCGGAACGAGATGCGCGACCTGATTCTGTTCACTCCGGGGCCTGTTCGGATCCCTCCGCTCGTCGCGGAGTACCTGGCGAATCCGCCGTGCAACTACCACCGGCAGGATGCGTTCTCCCGGATGTTCGCCGACACGGAGCGCGATCTGAAGAAGCTGATCGGGATCAAGCACCCCGATCGCTACTTCGCCACGATCCTGACCGCGACCGGGACCGGCGCGAACGAGGCTTGCCTCGAGGCGATGCGCCCCCTCGGCAGGGGCTTGCTGGCGACCAACGGGTTCTTCGGCAGCCGCGTCGTCGACCAGGCGAAGCAGAACGGCTTTGACGTCACGGTGATCAAGGGCGAGCAGGATCAGCCGCTCGATCCCGCCGCGTTCGCCCAGGCGCTCGACGCCGACCCCTCGATCAAGTGGGTGTTCTTCGTCAGCCACGAGACCCGCACCGGTCTCAAGAATCCGTTCGAGGAGATCGGGCGCGTCTGCAAGGACCGTGGCCGGTTCGTCGCCGCCGATGGCATCTCGAGCGCGTACTCGTACGCGATCGATATTGAGGCCTCGGGGATCGATCTGGTCACCGCCTCCTCGGCCAAGGCGATCATGGCCGCGCCGGGCCTCGGCATCGTGTTCACGAAGAAGGACTCCGTGGCCACGCTCGAGGCGGTCGCCCGTCCGCACGGCTACTACCTCGACGTGATCGCCGAGTACAAGAAGCAGGTCGCCGAGCTCCAGCCGCGCTTCGCGCAGCCGGTGGTGCTTCATGCGGCGCTGCGGGCCGCCTGCATCTACCTGAACGAGAACGGCATCGAGGCCCATATGGCGCGCATCCAGCGCCAGATGCGGATGCTGATCGACCACCTGGCCGCGATCGGCATCAGGCCGCTCCTGGACGAGCGGTTCCGGTCGAACATCGCTGTCAACTTTTCCCTCCCTGTCGGACTGCCTTACAGTGCATTTGCCAAGACGATGGAGGAGCGCGGCTTCTTCTGCCTGTACGGCATCCCAGGTGACCAGAGCCACTTCCAGCTCAGCACCATCGGCTATCTGAGCGATTCGGACATCCAGGCGGCCATGGCGGCCCTGTCCGAGGTGTTCAAGCGCTGACGGGGCGGTCGCGGGACCTGACAGGTTCCGCCCCTTGGCCCCCGATGAAGTGGGGGAAATTGAACACCTAGAACGGGTGTCCGCGGGGTGACGGGGTGGCAACGATCTTGCGTCTGCTCAGTTCGCTTTGTTAGAAGGGACCACCGTGATTCGACGCCTGGGCTCGCTCGCCGGTAAGCGTATCTACTTCGGATACGACCGGTACATCCGCCCCGAGTTGATTGCCTATCGAGACGCACTGGGCGTCCACGGTGATCTCATCGATGCCGTCGATGACGCTCAGCTCCACTACCTGACGTCGGCCGAGCTGGTCTGCACCGCCGTGCAGGCCGACCCGGAGAGCTTCGGTGTCCTGTGCTGCGGCACCGGGATGGGGATGTCGATCGCGGCCAACAAGTTCCGCGGGATCTACGCAGCGCGCTGCATGAGCGTCGAGGACGCGGAGCTCGCGCGCACGATCAACAACTCGAACATGCTGTGCCTTGCCGCGAAGCAGGGCTTCGAGCTCAACCAGGCCATCCTGGATACGTTCGTCCGCACGGCCTATACGGGCCGGAAGCTGGACGAGCTCGAGCTGATCACCCGGTTCGAGGGTGCGCCTGCGCCGTCGCTCCGCGTCGTCCGCCGGACCGCCTAGTCACTCGGGTTTCGCCAGGCCACGCGAGATGTTCGGCTTCGGCATCAAGGACATCTTCACCACGATCAACCTCATGGGTGGGGTGGTCGCGATCTGCCTGTGCATCGACGGGCAGCCGTTCTACGCCGGCATCAGCGTGATGTGCGGCTATCTGTTCGGCGACACCCTCGATGGCTACGTCGCGCGCAAGCTCGGTACCTCGAATCAGTTCGGCGCCGAGTACGACACGATCAGCGATCATCTCTCGCACGTGATCGCGCCGGCGGCGATCGTCTACACCGTCTACAAGGACGTCGGCCTCCTGCCACACCCGTGGAGCCAGATCCTGGCGCTCGGACTGGCCGCTTCGCTGATCGTCTCGGTCTCGATCCGGCACGCGCGCAACATCGTGGCGCCCGTCGAGGTCAAGGGCGTGTGGGCCGGCCTGCCTCGCTCGGTGCTCGGGTTCTGGGCGATCGGCTACTGCAACGCCGCGCTCGCCCCGCACGTGCTCGGCGGGTGGTGGCTCGGCGTCGCCTTGATCCCGATGATGAGCATCGCGACGCTGACCTACCTGCCGTTCCCGAGCCACCGGATCTCTCGCAAGCACCGGTTCGGGTTCTATGTCGGCGCAGTGGCGTTCCTCGGCGGCACCACGGCGACCATGTTCCTGAAGCCGACGTTCCTGTTCGACCTCGTGTTCTTCTACATGACGTTCTACTCGTTCACGGCCTGGCTCACGCTGACCAAGGACGAGCGCACCGACTACTTTCGGATCGTCGACGGCGCCAAGGCGCAGCTGCGCGCCGCCAGCCGCCCGGCCGGCTAGATCCTAGGCGCGGAGGCGCTTCGCGATCGCCGCGGGCGAGTAGCCCTCGAACCTGACGAGCCCCGTGATCGTCACGGCGATCACCACGCCGCCGGCGACCAGGAACCGCACGCCTGGGCTCGCGCCGGAAACGGCGAGCCTCGCCACGAGCCCGCAGCCAGCGCCCACGGCGGGGATCAGCGCGAGCCGGGCGATCCGCCGGAAGTAGGCCTTCGCCGTGATCCCGAGCTGGCCGAGCACCATCCGCGCGAGGATCGCGAACGGGATCGGGTAGCCGATCGCCCACGCCGCGGCGATCGCGTTGGAGCTCGATCCCACGTGGGTGGCGAGGATGAACACGGTCGCGAGCACACTCGCCGCGATCAGCTGGTACCGCAGCGAGAGATCGGATCGGCCCACGCCGTCGAGGAGCGGCGGACCCAGGAAGCTCATCGCGCGCAGCGCGCCGACGATGGCGAGGATCCGCGCGGCCCCCGCGGCGATCACGAAGTCCGCGCCATAGACCAGGCGCAGCACATCATCGGCCGTCACGACGATCACAGCCACGAACAGCAGGACCACCGCGAGGTTCTGCCGCGTGAAGGCCACGAGCTGATCGACGAGCGACGCGCGATCGGCGCGCAGCCGCGAGAACGCCGGGAACGCGACCGTGGTCACCACGCCAGAGACGAAGCGCACCGGCTCGAGCACCAGCTCGTAGGCCGCGCGGTAGTAGCCGAGGGCGGTGAGGCCGTAGGCGTAGGCGACCACCTGGTAGTCGAAGTTCGAGTACAGCTGGTACGCGAGCTCGCCGCCCGTCGCGCGGAGCCCGAACCGGAAGTCCGCGAGGAGCTCGCGCGGCCGGAACACCCAGCTCGGACGCCAGCCGGCGGACAGCGGGACGCCGATCGCATAGATCGCCTCGCGCACGAGCGGGCCGATCACGAAGCACCACAGCCCCATGCCTGCCACCGCGGTCCCGACCTTGGTCCCCAGCTCGCCGAGGTTGGCGAGCACCCGGACCACGGAGAGCTCCTTGAACCGGAGCTG
>JAYVRN010000128.1:0-7859 GCA_043776275.1 Myxococcales bacterium
GGTCCACAGCTTCTGCTTCTGGAGATCGCTGATCGACGCGACCTTGTTCTTCGAGAACAGGTAGATCCATCCGAGCTCGCCGCGCTCCGCGAGGCGAAAGCCCTTCTGCTCGAACTTCTTCTGGAAGTACGGCCACATCTTGGTCGCGACGTAGTCGACCTCGTCCTCCGACGTGAACAGCATCGGCAGGCCGAGCACGAGGATCGAGGGCTCGATCATCGCGAGGCCGGCAGCGGTCACCGCGGCGCCGTCGAGCTGCCCGAGCTTGATCTTGCGGACGAAGTCGCGCTCGTCGCCCTGCTGACCGCCGGGGAAGTACTTGAACGTGACCCGCCCCTCGGTGGCCGTGGTGATCTCGGAGGCGGCGCGCTCCATGAAGTCCACCCACGGGCTCCCCGACGGAGCGAGCGTGGCCATCCGGATCTGGAGAGGTTCGGCGACCGCGGCGCGCGACCACGAAGCTGCGAGCACGACGCCGGCAATCAGGAGGAGCTGCTTCATGACGTTCCCTTTGGAGGCCCGAGATCAGGCGGTCTGCATACCCCGGGGCACATCACGCATCAAACAACATCTCCGTGTCACGCGGCCGTGAGCCAGCTGACCGGCACGTGGAGCTCGTGGACGTCGCGGCGGTGGGCGCTGTCGCCGCGCACGATCGAGGCGTGGCCGAAGACGCCGAGATCCCACGAGACCTGGACGCGGTCGTGATGTCCGATGCCGGTGCCCGCGCACAGATCGAGCCAGCGCCAGCACCACTCCTCGCACAGGCCCGCCGTGGAGGTCTGGCCATCATGGTGCGGTGCGCTGAACCGGAACCGCACGGTATCGCCATGGCGCGAGCACTCGAGGTGCACGGCCCACGCGGTGGCGAGCTCGCGCCAGTTCCCGTCATCGGGAGGCGCGATCGGCGTCTCGGCGGCGAGGCCGAACAGCGGGCGCAGGGTCGCGAGAGGAGGCGCGTCACGCCGCAACGTCACCTCCATCACCGCGTCACGCGAATCGAGGCGCACGTTCGGGCGCGTGAAGCCGAGCGTGGCGATCACGCCCTGACCCGCGTACTCGAGGTAGCCCTCACGCGTGGCACTTCGGGCGGTGGGTGACAAGGTGTCCGCGAAGTAGCCGCTCACCCACTCGAACATGCTCTTCCACGTATCCTCGTCGGCGAACCGCGTGATCGAGAGCATCACGTGCGCGGGGCCGACGACGAGCTCGGTGCGAGGAGGATCGTAGAGATGTGCGAGGCCCGTGCGGAACCGGCACGCACCATGGGCCTCCACGCATGGCGCGGTCCCGCGCAGTGGCGCGTGCATCAGCGCCGAGGCCTCTGCGGGTGTGGGCAGCGGCGCCGACATCGCGCCGACTCCATCGACATCGAGCAACACGAGCAGCTCGCCAAACGAGAACACCGGTTTACCTGCCACGCCCGTCATGGCGCTGACGCTACACCCCACGGAGTTCGCGCGATATCGCCGTCGAAAGCGGGTTACGATGAGGCATGAAGGTGGTGGCGCTATTCGGGGTGCTCTTGGTCGCTGCGTGTCCACCTCCGGCTCCAACGCCGAGCTACTACGGCGGGCAGCAACAGCCCGGCGGATCGCAAGCGCAGGCGGGGTCTCAACAGGCGCCGCCGGAGCAGAACGGTCTGTCGTGCATGCAGCTGTTCGGCTGCTTCCAGCAATGCACCGACGGTCCGTGCATCCAGGATTGCCTCGGGCAGGCCAATCCCGGCGCGGCCGATGCGGCGCAGGCGGCGATGGGGTGCTCCTCGCAACGATGCGCAGGCCAGGGCGGCGATTGTCTCGGGCAGCAGTGCGCCGCCGAGGTTCAAGCGTGCCAGGGAACGCCATATGTCGCGGCCGCACCGCAGCAGCCGGCGTATGCCGATCCGGGGCAGCCCGCGCAGGAGCAGATGGTCCCTGGCCAGCCGCACACCACGGCGAACCTGTTGCCGTGGATGACCGGCGCGTGGATCGGCACGAATCATCAGTTCACGTTCTGGGCGGATGGCCACGTGCGCCGCGCGCGCGGCAACGCGATGTACACGGATCAGGGCAACTACAGCTGCCTGTCGCGCACCAACGAGGACGGGACCGTCACGCAGCAGGGCGATCTGTTGATCATGGTGTTCGGCGCCGCGGATCAGAATCACTGCGGCGACAAGGACTCGAGGCCCGGCGTGACGGTGCGCTACCGGATCACGTGGCCGCAGGCATACGGCGGCGAGATCGTGCTGCAGCTCGATGACATCGACTGCACGGCCGGCCCGATGTGGTGCAACGACCGCATGACCCGTCGGCAGTGAGCGGAGTACGATGAGCCGGTGGCACCGCAGGTGAGGACGCTCGGCGAGTTCGTCGCCGAGGACAACATCATCACCTGGCTCGCCGGAGAGATCGGGCAGAACCATCGCGCCTCGGCGAGCGGCGCGGCGGCGATCGCGAAGCAGCACAAGCTGCCGATGCAGTGCTCCACGTGCACGGCGACCAAGGCGTGCTGCGCCTCGTACGTGCTGGTCCGGCTCTATGAAGGGCTGGTGATCGCCCACCACCTGACACACGCGGGGCTCGACACGCCGGCGCAGCGCGACGAGCTGCGGACCCGCGCGGAGGCGATGGAGGTGGCGGTGGTCGCGGACTGGGCCACGCCGTGCCTGTTCCTCGACGAGCAGGAGCGCTGCTCGGTGTACAGCGTGCGGCCGACCACCTGCGCGCAGCTCTATGTCTACACGGCGCCGGAGCTGTGCGTGGCGCGCTCGCCGCAGATCATGTCGTACACCCCGCGCTCCGAGGTGCTCGCCGCGAATGCTGTCGAGGAGGCGTTCCGCGAGCGGCTGTCACTGCGGCGCAAGGTGGGCCGTCGTTACTTCGGCGTGCTGCCGCGCATGGTGCTGGTGGCTCTCGAGGCGTGGGACCGCACGGACTTCCGTGACTATCTGCGGCAGCTGCCGTGGCCCACCGACGAGGAGTGGGCGGCGCGCATCCAGCGGTGAGCGCGGCCGATCACGCGCGGCCGAACACTCGAACGGTTCCTCGCGGATCCCAGCGCTCTCGGCGCTAGCTTCGCGCGCCGCGAGGTGGAGCTTCGAGCGCTATTCGACGGCGGCATCGAGCCGGGTCAGCGCGAGCCAGTTCTCCACGATCTCCCTCGCGGCCTTCACGCGATTCGCGGGCACGGTGATCCGGTGCTGCCATCCGCCCTCACCGGTGAGATCGAACCGGCCCCACGAGCGCGCCGGCCCGAGCGCCTCGAGCTCGCGCAGGAGGCCACGCGCCGTACCATCGTAGCGGCCGCGCGTGTGCTCGTCGTCGCCGGCGATCACGAGCGTGGTGCCGGCAGGTGGATCCGCGGCGAGATCGGCGATCCGCTCGAGCGCGGCGGCGTCCGTCGCGGCATCGCCGAGCGCGGTGACGGCCAGCTTCGCCTCGGCGAACAGGGCCGCGGCCGCGCGCTTGCTGAGGTGGGCCACATCGCGCGCGGGCGGGGCGGGGGCCACGATGAACAGCGGCTCCGGATCGCCGGCGCGCGTGCCCTCGAAGCTGACCCGGGTGCCGATCGAGAGCCGGGACAGCCAGCGCAACCATGCGGGCACGGCCGCACCTGGCTCCACCGCGCGCAGCTCGGGATCGGTGACGAGGGGCACCGCGAGGAGCAGCGCCCAGCCGAAGCTACCGAACCATCCGAGGCCGTTGTGGCCGAGCGCGCGGGCCCGCACGAACTGGCGCACGTGTGGCCAGGCGGCCTGGAACACGTCATCGCGCCCGTGATCGCGCAGCTGTGCGGCGAGCGCCGCGGCATCACGCGGGCCGGCGCGCATCCGGCGTGCGAGGTCCCCATCGCCCGTCACGATCGTGACATCGACCGGCATACCCTCGAGCGTGCCGTGCAGGCGCGGCGGTAGTGTGGGGAGCTGTGTCATCCCGAGCGCGGCGGCGAGGCGCGCCGGATCGTCGTCGGAGACCAGCACGTCCACGTCGCTGGCGTGCGCCGGTGCATAGACGCTGGAGCCGTACGCCTCGACGATGGCGCGTGGATCCGCGACGGCTCGCACGCGCGCGAGGACTCGATCGGCGGGGGTGAGTGCCGGAGGCTGGGCCGAGCTCGTCACGATGGCCAGCGTGCGACGGTCTCGAGGTCTTCGAAGGGAGTGCGCACGGCGAGCATGATGCCAGATCGTCGAGCGCGGTAGGCGGTGTTACCGTAGCTCGATGAGAATCGGGATCCGTGTGGCTCTGGTCTGGTTGGCGGTCGCGATGGGTGCGCGCGCGGCGCGCGCCGATGACAAGCCCCCCGTCGCCGAGATCGACGCGATGATGACAACGCAAGCGGCGGCGATGGTCGCCGACGACGCTCCCGCCCTCGCCGCGACGCTCGCGAAGGGTGGCTTCATCACCAGCAACGCTCAGCCCGCGCCAGGCGACACGTCGAGGCCGTCTCTGTTCGGGATGGGGCCCGCGAAGATCGTGTTCGGCCCCAAGGCGATCGGTTGGGGTGGCGACTGGGGCTGGGTGATCGCCGACGCGAAGATCTCGTTCCATCCACACCCGGAGATGATGGATCCACGGAAGCCGACCAGTGCGCAGATGCCGCCGGCGGTGATCTGGCACTGGGTCGCGCTCGTCGTCCGCGAAGGTGGCGCGATCAAGACGCGCGTCGTGATCGCGACCCCCACGGTCTCTGACTCCCAGCTGTCGGGCTACAACTACGTGCCCAAGCTCCCTGCGCTCGCGTCTCCCTCTCCACTGGTCGCGCTCCTCGCGCAGCCCGTCGCACTCGGCAAGCTGCTCGGCAAGGACAAGGCGACCGCGATCCTGGGCACGAGCCCGAGCGATCGAGCGATCGGAGCGGCTGCGGGCAAGAAGCTGCTCGCCCGCTGGGCCAAGCTCGGCTTCGAGCTCACCGGACCCTCCCCCGAGGACTCCTCCACCCACACCCCGCTCGAGATCATTGTCGGTGACGTGCACTTCGCGTACGCGGGCATCCGGATGCGCAAGAACATCCCACTCGTCGGCGTGGTGCTCGCACGCGTCACCGGCGGGACTACCGAGGTGCTCGCCGCGAGCTATGCGTACGTGCTCGGCAACTGATCGGCACGGGAGCTCGCCGCCATGTGGGCCGCTTCGGCCGCTGCTGCGGGCTCGCTCTCCTGACGGGGTCGCTACGCGGGGAGATAGCGCGACCGCAGGTGCGCTTCGAAGTGGCTCGCCGAGAGCGGCGCACCCGTCGCGCGTGCGATCAGCTCCGGGGTCTCCCACCGGCTGGCCTGGCTCCAGATCTTGTCGTCGAGCCAGCTGAAGATCGGCGCCAGATCACCCGCGGCGATCTTCGCATCGAGCGCCGGGAGCTGAGCACGCATCGCCGCGAAGTACTGCGCCGCATACATCGCGCCGAGCGTGTAGCTCGGGAAGTAGCCGAACGCACCGTCGGTCCAGTGGATGTCCTGGAGGCAGCCGTCGGTGTAGTTGCCGCGGGTGTCCGCACCGAGGTATGCGCGCATCTTCTCGTCCCACAGCGCGGGGACGTCCTCGGGCTCGATCTCTCGCTCCACCAGGGCGCGTTCGATCTCGAAGCGCAGGATGATGTGCATCGGATAGGTCAGCTCGTCGGATTCGGTGCGCACGAGCCCGGTGCTCACGCGCGTGTAGATCTTCGCGAGGTTGTCCACCGCGAAGGCGGGCTGATCGCCGAGGTGCTTGCGCACGAGCGGCGCGATCAGCTCGAGGAACGGCCTGCTGCGCCCGAGCTGCATCTCGAACGAGAGGCTCTGGCTCTCGTGGATCCCCATCGAGCGCGCCACGCCGAGCGGCAGGTGCACCCACGCGCGCGGGAGGCGCTGCTCGTACCGCGCGTGACCGGTCTCGTGGACGATGCCCATCAGGGCCTGCACGAAGTCATCCTCGCGATAGCGCGTGGTGATGCGCACGTCCTCGGCCACGCCGCCGCAGAACGGGTGCGTGGAGACATCGAGCCGGCCGCCCTCGAAGTCGAAGCCGAGGAGGCCCATGACCTCGAGGCCGAGGGCGCGCTGTGCGGCGATCGGGAACGGCCCGTTCGCGACGACGACCTCCTCGGTGCGCTGCTTCGCGATCACGTCCTGGATCAGCGTCGGCAACCAGCGCTTGAGATCCGCGAACATCGGCTCGATCACCGCGCTCGTCATGCCGGGCTCGTACCGATCGACGAGCGCATCGTACCGGGACATCCCGGTGGCCTCCGCGAGCAGCGTGGCCTCTTGCCGCACGCACTCGACGAGCGGCTTCCAGTTGACGAGGAAGCCAGCCCAATCGTTCGCCTTGCGCTGCGTGCGCCAGGCGTGTTCGCAGCGCGTGCCCGCGAGGCTCTTGGCCTCGACGAGCGATGCGGGGATCAGCGTCGCGGCGCGCCACTGCCGGGTCATCTCGTGAACCGAGGCGACGTCGATCGGATCGGTGGTCTCGGTCTTCGCGGCCTCGAGAGCAGCGGCGATCTGCGGCGCGGTCAGCGTGTCGTGCATGAGGACCGCGAGCTCGGCCATCGCGGCGCTGCGGGCCTCGATGCCCTTGCTCGGCATCATGGCCGCTTGATCCCACGCGACGATCTGGGCGAGGTGCTGATAGCGATAGAGCTTCGTGAAGCTCGCGACGAGGGTCGCGTAGGCGTTCGACATGCGGAGATGCTAACGCTCCACGCCAGCCGCGCGGTGGCCGTGCCACGATATCGCCCGTGGACGTCCTCGTCATCGGCGGCAACCGCTTCATGGGGCGCTCGCTCGTGCTCCGGCTCCTGTTCGCGCGCCATCGCGTGACCGTGCTCAACCGCGGCACGCTGCCGGCACCCGCGGGCGCCGCGTGGCTGCGCGCCGATCGCACCACGGATGAGCTCGATCGCGTGCTCGACGGCCGCACGTTCGATGCGGTGATCGACTTCGCGTGCTTCACCGGCGAGGACGCACGGGGCGCGATGCGGGCCCTCGCGAGCAGGACCGGCCACTACGTCATGATCTCGACCGGCCAGGTCTATCTGGTCCGCGAGGGGCTGCACGGGCCCACCACGGAGAGCGACTACGCGGGCCCCGTGATGGCCGCACCACCCACCGCCGAGGATCGCCCGGATTGGGAGTACGGCATCGGCAAGCGCGACGCCGAGGATGTGATCGCGGCGGCGCCGGCGCTGCGCTCGACCCGGCTGCGGATCCCGATGGTCTCGGGCGAGGGCGATCCGAAGCTGCGCTACGAGCGCTACCTGTGGCGGATGCTCGATGGCGGGCCGCTGTTCGTGCCGAACCCGGATGCGATCGCGCGGCACGTCTACCGCGGTCACGTGGTCGAGGCGATCATGAAGCTGCTCGAGCGCACGCCCGCGAGCGGGGCGCTGAACAATGCGTTCAACGTGGCGCAGGTGGAGCAGCCCACGGTGCGCGAGCTCGTGGAGCTGATCGGGCGCGCGGCCGGCTGCGCGGTGACGATCGATGAGGCGCCGGCGAGCGAGCTGCTGACCGCCGGGATCGATCCGCGCGATGGCTCACCGTTCTCGAGCCGGTGGATGTCGCGGATCGATCCAGCCCGCGCGATCTCGACCCTCGCGCTCGATCAGGTACCGCTCGACGCGTACGTGCGCTCGATCGTGACCCACGCGCTCGCGAACCTCACCACGCCGCCACCCGGGTTTCACGAGCAGCGAGCCAAGGAGCTCGGGTTTCGCCGCGCGTAGACCCAGTTCGACCCAGTTCGACCCAGTTCGACCCGCGCGGTGCTCGCTCGCCGGTGATCGTCAGCGCGCGGAGACCGGCGGGATCCGGCCGGCCCATGGGCGCGCCGTCTCGAGCTGCGCGGCGAGCTGGAACAGCGTGGCCTCGTCGCCGAACGGTGCGGTGAACTGCACGC
>JAYVRN010000129.1:0-7854 GCA_043776275.1 Myxococcales bacterium
CCATGCTCGAGGGCCACGCACCGCGTTCCCGCGTGCTGTCCTCGATCGTCCTGCAGAACGTGGCGGTGCTCTACCTCAACGTCACGATCATGCTGATCGGCATCCCGATCACGCTCCTGCTCGTGGATCTCCCCCACTCGGTCAAGCTGATGATCGGTGGCGGACTCGCCGTCCTCGTCCCCGCGATGATCGCGCTCGCGGTGATGATCCATCGAGGCGCGGTCTCGAGCGCGGTCAGCGTGCTCCGCACCTCGCGCTTGATCTCGGTGGAGCGCGCGGCGGCGTGGCGTGAGAAGCTCGTGGACGTCGACAGCCACATCCGTGAGCTCCACAAGCACCGTACCGCCGGCACGCGTGCGGGCCTCCTGTTCGTCGGGCTCTCCAAGCTCCTGAGCGCGACCTCGACGACCCTGATCATGGTCGCGGTGGGCGTCGAGCTCGATGCCGCCCTCGTGATCGCCGTGCAGTCCGTGGGCGTCTTGATCACGTGGATCTCCTCCATCGTCCCGCTTGGCCTCGGGCTCGCCGACGGCGGCAACTACGCGATGTACAGCATGCTCGGCGCCGGTGGCGAACACGGCATGTTCGTGACGATGCTCGGCCGCGCCCGCAGCGTGGCGATCGCCGTGCTCGGTCTCGGCGCCATGGTCGGGATCAATGCGCACAGCCGGTACGCGCGGTGGCGGCTGCACCACAAGCTCGAGAGGCTCCGGGCCGCGCGCGCGGAGTGAACGCAACGAACGGAGCGAGCGCTAGGGCTTCACGCCGATCGCGCCGTACAGCGCGTCGTCGCCATCGATGATCACCAGATCCGCGCGCTTGCCCGCCACGATCGTGCCGAGTTCATGCGGCCAGGATAGCCGAACGGCACCCGCGCGAGACATACTCGCCGCGCGCGTGACCCGGAACGTCGATCTCGTCATCGTCGGTGGTGGCCCATCGGGCATCTCCACCGCACTCCACCTGCAGGCCCTCGCGCCGGGGCTGGCGATCGTGGTGCTCGAGAAGGCCACGTATCCGCGCGAGAAGATCTGCGCCGGTGGGATCGGCGCGCGGGCGTTCCGGCTTCTCGAGAAGCTCGGGGTGGAGGTGGATTGCCCCAAGGTCCCCCTCGATGCGATCGCGCTGCGGCTCGGCGGTGAGACCATCGTCACGCGCTCGCCGGGGCTGGGCGTGGTCGTCCGCCGCGTCGAGTTCGATCACGCCCTCGCCCGCCAGGCGATCGCGCGTGGCATCGAGGTCCGCGATGGCTGTGGCGTGTCCTCGTTCGCGATCGACGACGACGGCGTGCGCGTGCTCACCGACGTCGGCAAGACCTACGCGTGCAAGGCGATCGTGGGCGCCGATGGCGTGAGCGGCGTGGTGCGACGCCAGGCGGGGTTCCCCCAGAGCGAGCTCCGGGCGCAGGTGGTGGAGCTCGACACCGAGGCCGTCGCCCAGGACCAGCCGCGCGACACCGTCGTCTTCGACTTCGATGACCAGGCGCTCCACGGCTATGCGTGGGACTTCCCGACGATCGTCGACGGCAAGCCGCTGGTCTGCCGCGGCGCCTACGTGATCCGGAACCTCGGCCCCGATGACGCGCGTGCACGGATCGCCGCATATCTGACCGCGCGTGGCCTCGATCCGAAGGCCTATCGCCACAAGCAATACGCGGAGCGCGGCTGGGAGCCCGGGGTCGAGATCGCCGCCCCCCGCGTGCTGCTCGTCGGCGAAGCCGCGGGGATCGACATCGCCACCGGCGAGGGCATCGGCCAGGCGATCGAGTACGGCGCGGTGGCCGGGCCGTACCTCGCGCGCGCCTTCGAGCGGCAGGTGTTCGGGTTCTCGGACTGGCGCGCCACCATAGAGCGGCATCATCTCGGCTGGCAGCTCAGGATCCGCCACGCGTGCTACCGCTGGTTCTATGGGCCGCGGCGGCGGACGGTGGAGCGCGTGATGCCCCGGGTACCGTCGATGTTTCGCGTGGCGATCGAAGACTTCGCCGGGGTGCCGATCAGCAAGCTCGCCCTCCTGCGCGGCGCCGGTCAGTTCCTCGCCGCGGTCGCGCGCGAGAAGATGCGCCCAGACGACTGAGGCGCCTACGCCGTGAGCGCGGGTGGAGGAGCGAGCGCGCGGAGATCGCGGGTCTCGAGGATCGGCTTGGGCGCGCCGTGCTTGGCGACGTGGAGCATCGCGCGCGCGAGCTCGTCCGAGCTGAGGACGTAGCCCGGCGCCACCGCTCGCCACAACGGATAGAGCCAGCCCACCGCGGTATAGCTCCAGCGCGTCCAGCGGGACTTCGACTTCACGCCGTGGCGCGGTTGGATGTACGCCGGGCGGATCATGTACGCGCCCTTGAACGGCATCGCGAGCAGTGCGTTCTCCGCGGCGCCCTTCACCCGCGCCCACATCGAGCGCTTGGCCTCCGTCGAATCGGTGCCCACGCCCGTCACGAACAGGATCGTCATCGCGGGGTTCGCCCGGACCATCACGCTCGCGCCCGCCACCGTCGTGGCGTAGGTGATCCGCTTGTAGTCGGCCTCGGACATCCCCGCCGAGGACACGCCGAGGCACCACAGGCACGCGTCGTAGCCGGTCAGCTCCGCGGCGACGCCGGTGAAGTCCCCGAAGTCCGCGTGGACGAGCTCCGTGAGCTTGGCGTGGGTGGTCCCGGTGGCCGCCCGCACCACGGAGAGCACCGCGGTGACCTCGGGATCGAGCAACGCCTCGCGCAGCACCGCTTGCCCGATCATCCCCGTGGCCCCGAACAGCACCGCTCGCATCCCCGAACCCTCGCACGACGGGGCGTGGGTCCGCAGGCGCGCGCCCGCCAATCTTGTCGATGAGGTGGAATGCGCGTGTGCGCGCTTCACGCCTCGCGTCAGTGCGCGTGGTCGTGGTCGTGGTCGTGCGCCGGCTTCGGCGGCGTGAACAGCTTGCCGTCCGCATCGATCAGCGTGTGGCACGAGCTGCACCCGAACTCGCCGGTCATGGTCTTGGGATCGAACACCGTCATGTGGAGCAGGTCGGCCATGTACGGCTCGACCTTCTCCGCCATGAACGGCGTGTAGCGCGCGGCCTCGGCGTCCTTGCCCAGCCAGGCCACGAACGCGGCCTCGCTGTTGGGCAGCGGCTTGATCTTGGGGTTCGGCATCTCGTACGAGCCGTCATCGACGCCATCGCCGTGACAGGTCTTGCAGTCCATCGTCTGGAACTTCGGATCGAACGCCGCGAACACGGCCTTCGACTTCGGGAGCACGACGTCCTTCATGTACGCCTGACGCTGGTCCGCGTTCATGTCCTTCCACACCAGCGCCTTCGGCGGCTCGGCGGGCTTGGACGGGGATCCACAGGCAGCGATCAGGAAGATCGCGGGGGTGATGATGATACGGCTCGACATCTAGGGCCTTGCTTCAACCGACGCGCCCTCGCCTGTCAAGGTGGAAGGTCCGCAGATGATTGGATTGGCCGAGACGGTGCGCCTCGTGCGCGCCCGATACGCGATCGGGCGGCGGATCTGCGATCGTTGCTGCCATGAAGCCGACGTCCCGGCGGGTGATCGCCGATCTCGAAGAGCTGGCCGCCCTGACCTCCAACGAGCGCGGCGCTCAGCGTGTGGCCTGGGGCCCGGTGTGGCGCGAGACCCGCGCGTGGTTCACCGCGAAGCTCGAGGCCGAGCTCGGCATCACGCCGCACCGCGATGGCGCGGGGAACCTGTGGGCGACCCTGGCCGGCGCTTCCTCGCGCAGCCTCGTGATCGGCAGCCATCTCGATTCGGTGCCCGGCGGCGGCTGGCTCGATGGCTGCCTCGGCGTGCTCGCGGGGCTCGAGGTGCTTCGCCGCGCGAAGGCCGCGGGCACGCCCGCCCTGACGATCCACCTGGTCGATTGGGCCGACGAGGAAGGTGCGCGGTTCGGGCGCAGCCTCACCGGGTCGGCCGCCTCCGCCGGCGCCCTCGATGCGCCCAGGGAGCTCGCACACCTCACCGATCGCCAGGGTGTCACCCTGCCCGCAGCGCTCGCCGAGAACGGCGTCTCGATCGAGGGCATGGGCACCGCGCACGCGTACTGGAAGACGCTCGACGCGGTGGCCTATCTCGAGCTGCACATCGAGCAGGGTCCGGTCCTCGAGGAGATCAAGCAGCCCGTCGGTGTGGTGCTCGGCACGATGGGCGTCGAGCGCTACAACCTCAAGTTCACCGGCCAGGCCGCGCACTCCGGCGCCGCGCCGATCCATCTCCGCAAGGATGCGTTCCTCGCCGCCGCCGAGTTCGCGCTCGCCTGCCGCGACATCAGCGTGGCACACTCGGGTAAGACCCCGAAGACGCGCGTGGTCGCCACCTGCGGGGTGGTCAAGGTCGAGCCCAACTTCGTGACCGCCGTGCCCGGCTCGACGGAGATCTCGATCGATCTGCGCGCCCTCGACGCCAAGGTCCTGAAGCGGATGCTCACCGAAGCCAAGGCCGCTGCGAAGCGCGCGGCGAAGCTCCATCACGTAGCGGTCGAGTGGAGTCCGCTCCTCCACATCACGCCGCGCCTGTTCGACGAGACGCTGATGGCGATCATCCGGACCGCCGTGAAGGAGGTCACCGGCAAGGCACCCGAGCTGCCCTCCGGTCCGCTGCACGATGCCGCCGAGATGGCGGACATCGTCCCGACCGCGATGGTGTTCGCCCAGAGCAGCCCCGGCATCTCGCACACGCGGCTCGAGGACACGCCGCGCCCCGCGCTCGACAAATCGATCCGCGCGTTCCTGATCGCCGTCGATCGCACGATCGCGCAGCTCGCCGCGCCACCACCGAAGCGTCGCCGCGCAACCTGAGCGGGCGCCGACCCTCGGTGATCTGCGCGCAACGCCCGTCGGCCGCCGGGATCCTCGGCGCCTGGGCGCCGGACGGAACGCCTGGCGCGTCATCCCGAACTTGTCCTCGCTGGGGCCGGTCTCGCCGTCGCCCTTGACGTCGAACGACGCCTGCCGGCCCACAGTGCGGCCCACGGATCTCGTGGGCTTCCCGCGAGTTGCCGCCCGCGGGCTTGGCTCGAACGCCCCCGGGGGGCTACCGTGGGGAGCGATGCGCGTCGTGTTTCTCTCGCCGAGATACCCACCCGAGATGCGGCAGTTCGCGCGCGGGCTGGCGGAGGTCGGAGTGAACGTCTTCGGCGTAGGCGACGGCTCGCCCGATCCGGAGCTGCGCCGCTCGCTGTCCGGATACCTCGAGGTGCCCTCGCTCCTCGACGAGGACGACGTGATCGCGCGCGTCCACGCCTGGGTGCGCGGCCACTCGATCGATCGCATCCTCGCGAACTGGGAGCCGCTGGTGATGACCGCGGCGCGGCTGAACGAACGTCTCGGGCTGCCCGGGATGTCCGTCGATGCCGTGCGCGGGTTTCGGGACAAGCAGCTGATGAAGGAGCGCGTGGCCGCCGCCGGGCTGCGCGTGCCGCGGGCGCAACGCGTGCGCTCGATCCCGGACCTCTGGAGCGCCCTCGAGGTGACCGGGTACCCAGCGATCGTCAAGCCGATCAGCGGCGCGGGGAGCGCGGACACGTACAAGGTGGAGTCCCGCGAGGACGTGCAGCGGATCCTGCCGCAGATGCGCCACGTCGCCGAGGCGATCTGCGAGGAGTTCATCGCGGGCGACGAGTACACGTATGACACCGTCTGCATCGACGGCACGCCGGTCTACGAGAGCGTGACCCAGTACCTCCCGAACGCGCTCGAGATGCGCTCGCAGGAGTGGGTGTCGCCGATCATGCTCTCGGTCCGCGATCTCGATCAGCCGCACATCCGCGCCGGGATCGAGCTCGGCCGCAAGGCCATGCGCGCGCTCGGCATGGGCAGCGGCATGACCCACATGGAGTGGTTCCGCACCGCGAGCGGCGAAGTGGTGTTCGGCGAGATCGCTTGCCGCCCAGGGGGGGCGTGCGTGGTCGATCTCATGAACTACACGAGCGACATCGATCTGTTTCGCGAGTGGGCGCGCGTCGTCACCCACGGGCGCTTCGAGGCCCCGACTGCGCGCAAGTACAACGTGGGGATCGTCTTCAAGCGCGCGCAGGGCCAGGGGCGGATCAGCGGCATCGCCGGGTTGACCGAGTTCTACGACCGATATCGCCCGTTCATCGTCGAGGACACCCTCCTGCGCCCCGGAGCGCAACGCCGTGACTGGAAGGCCACGCTGCTCTCGGACGGGTACCTCGTGTTCCGTCACCCCGAGATGGCGATCGCCCGCGAGATGGCGATCGCTGCCGCGACCGGGATCCAGCTCTACGCCTCGTAGCGGGTCCTGGCGTATCGTCGCGCCTTGCCGCATGTCGTCCTGATCGCGCCTCGGTTCCTCGAGAACACCAACCGCTACGTGAAGGCGTTCGCGGAGCTCGATGGGCTCACGTTCAGCGTGGTGAGCGCGGATCCCGCCGAGTCGATTCCTGCCGCGCTCCGCGATCGGGTGGCCGGGCACTACCAGATCGCGGACTGGATGGACCACGCACAGCTCACGCACGCCGTGCGCGCGATCGGGCGATCGATCGGCCCCGTGGATCGGCTCGCCGGCATGCTCGAGGAGCTGCAGATCCCGATGGCGGCGGTGCGCGACGAGCTCGGCATCGAGGGCCTCTCGAGCGCGACGGCGCAGGGCTTCCGCGACAAGGATCGGATGAAGGACCTGCTGCGCGCCCACGACGTGCCGGTCGCGCGCAGCAGCCTGGCGCGATCCCACGCGGAGATCGCGGCGTTCGTCGCGCAGGTCGGCTATCCGGTGATCGTCAAGCCCCCGGCGGGCCTCGGCACGCGCGCCACGTATCGGATCGAGACCGCCGAGGAGCTCGCGGCCCTCGCCCCGCCCTCGCCCGCCCAGCCCCTGCAGGTGGAGGAGTTCGTGCTTGCGCGCGAGCACACCTGCGAGACCGTCACGATCCGCGGGGTGCCCGTGTGGCGCTCGGGGACACGGTACTTCCCGACCCCGCTCGAGGTGCTCGAGACCCCGTGGGTCCAGTACTGCGTGCTCCTGCCGCGCGAGGACGACGATCCCACGTGGACCCAGTTCCACCCGATCAACACCGCCGCTCTCGCCGCCCTGTTCGGAGATCAGGCGACGACGGCCGCGGGGACCGCCCTCACGCACATGGAGTGGTTCCTGCGCCAGGACGGCAGCTGCCTGGTCAACGAGGTCGGCGTGCGACCGCCGGGCGTCCACATCATGCCGCTCATGAGCATCACGCACGAGACCGATCTGTTCGCGGACTGGGCGCGGCTCGTCGCGTTCGACGAGTTCACCCCGAAGCCACGCCGGTGCGCCGCGGGCTCAGCGTTCTTCCGCGGTCACGGCACGGGCGCGCGGGTGGTCTCGGTCACCGGCGTGCCGCAGGCGATCGAGGCATGCGGCGACGCGCTCGTGGAGATGCGCACACCGAAGGTCGGCCAGGCGCGCAGTGCGCACTACGAGGGCGAGGGCTACGCGATCGTCAAGCACGCGACCACGGAGGGCGCGAAGCACGCGCTGCGGGCGCTGATCGAGAACATCCAGGTCCGCTACGGCTGAGGGCGTCTCGACGCGCACGACAAGCGCGGGACCCGACTTCCAGACACGGCCTGTCAGGACAATCCGCTGGCCTTAGGCTGCATGTAGCGACGGCGAGAGCGTACCTACCCGCGCGTCAGGGCGTACACGCCGACGGGCCGCGGCGGAGGCGTGACCCCCACCGTCCACTTGTCCATCGCCACGCGCCAGCCCTCGCCCTCCATCGCCTCCAGCACGCTCACGCTCGCCTTGCGAAACGGATCGGCCAGGAGCACCACGCCGTTCGGCGCGAGATTCCCTGCGAAGATCTGGCGCAGCGGTGGATGCAGCTCCGGCGCATAGAGGATGTCCGA
>JAYVRN010000130.1:0-7848 GCA_043776275.1 Myxococcales bacterium
GGCCTCGCCGCGGCCGACCTCGATGGCGATGGGCGCCTCGATCTCCTGCAAGGGCAGGGTGAGTCCGACTTCCCCGACAAGGTCCAGCTCGGCAGCACCGCCGTCGCGATCGACATCGTCCCGCCCTCGATCACGATCGAGAAGGCATTCGGGCGGGTCACCGGCGTGGTCCGCGCACGCGTCCACGATCACCAGAGCCCGTCGCGCGCGCACGATTTTCAGCGCGTGTGGATCGAGCACGATGGACCGGCGGCGCTGGTTCTCGAGTCCGCGCCGCAGCCTGACACGATGACGGACATGCAGTGGTACGGCGAGTATCTGTGGGCGTCGCCCGTGCTGCCGAGCTTCACCCACTACCGGGTGTGCGCCACCGATCGGCGCGGTAACTCGATCTGCTCCGCCGAGTTCAACGTGTACTCGAACCCCGATGGCGGCAACCTGACGGAGTACGGCGACACGATCGATGCGGGCACCGGCACCACCGGCAAGGGCGCGGGGTGCTGCGAGACGGGCGGCTCGCCCACCGGCGCGGTACCGCTCACCCTGGTGGTGGCGTGTGCCCTCGGGCTGCGCCGTCGCCGCCGGACGCGGTAGGCTGCCGGCGTGGTGCACACAGGCCTCGTGAGCGTTGGCCTGGCCTGGCTCGCGGCGTGCGGCTCCGATCCGGACCACCCGCCCGAGGATTTCGGCGGCTGCGACGGCCTCGTCGAGAGCGTGGCGAACGAGGCCGGCGTCCACATGCCGATCGGTACGTCGATCTCGTGGTCGAGCAATCCGCCGGCGATCGGTGCGCACTATCCAACCTGGGCCGGCTGGGACCGTCACTACCAGCAGCTCGATCGCGGCTACTACGTTCACAACCTCGAGCACGGCGGTGTGGCGCTGCTCTACAACTGCCCGGCAGGCTGCCCCGACGTGATCGCGGCGCTGGAGGCTGTCACCCGCGACGCCAGCGTCGATCCCACGTGCGCCTCGCCCGTGCGCAACCGGATCATCGTGGCGGCGGATCCGCTGATGCCCCCCGAGATCCAGGTCGCCGCGGTCGCCTGGGGCCAGGTCTACACGGCGACCTGCTTCGATCCGTATGTCGCCAACTTCGTGCGTACCCGCTACCGTCACGGCACCGAGGATCTGTGCGCCGACGGCAATCCGATGAGCGGCGCGCTGATCGTGCCGTGAGCTCTTAGCGCAGCTTGATCGCGGCGGCGCCCGCGGCGTCGAGCTTCTTGTCGAGCGCGACCTTGTTCTCGTTGAGGAACCACGCCACGGCGGCGAGGTACTCGTCATCCGAGAGCGAGGCGGGCTTGTCGATCGGCATCTTCGCCTTCACGAACGCGAACACGTCGCCCGCGGTCTTGAACGCGACCTTCTTGCGGAGCTTGGCCTTCGCGAATGTCGCCTTCTCGGGGAGGGCCTTGTCGCCGACGAGCGGCGGGTTCTTCGGGTTGCCCTCGCCGGCGTCGCCGTGGCAGCTAGCGCACGCCTTGGCGTAGACCTCCTTGCCGGTCGCGTACTGCTCGGCGAGCGCCGAGGCCGCGAGCATCTCGTCGGTGGGCTTCGGCGGCTCAGCGGGCTTGGCCGGCTCGGCGGGTGCCGCGACGGGCGCGGTCGGCGCCGGCTCGGCCTTGGGCTTGCTGCCACCGCAGGCAACGAGGACAGCGAACAGGGGGGCGACCAGGGAGAGGCGGAGCTTCAACATGGGGCCGACGATGCTCGATGCCTCCGGTAGTAGCCACAGGATCCGCGGTCTATTTGGGCCCGTGCCTCAGTGCCAAAAGCCGATCGAGAGCGCGGTATTGCGATAGCGCTCGGCGATGTCCGCGGTGAACGAGAGCCGGCCGCGGCGGCGACCCCACATGTGAAACTCGAACACGCGCAGCTCGGCGCCGAACGTCACGTGCATCCGTCCGCCGACCCCAGCGAAGCGCTCGGGCTCCCAGTACCCGCCCGCGCGCCAGCGCAGCCGGCCGGGCAGCCACTCGTACTCGGCGCCCGCGCGAAGTGAGACTGCCGGATGGCGCCCCGCGCGTTGCAGCTGTTGCATCCCGAACGCCTCGATGCCGTAGGCATCCTTGCTCGACCCCGCCACGACAACGTCGGCCGCGAGTGTCAGCGAGGGCTCGTCGCGGAACGTGCCGCCCACGAGCTGGTTCCACTCGGTGGCGGCGAACCGGTACGCGCTCCCGGCGACCATGCGCCACGGTGACGCGATCCGTTCGGGGAGGATGAAGCCCTCGCAGTTCGTCGGATCGCAGGTGCTCGTGACGTCGGCGCCGAGGATCGGGCTCTCCCACGCCCCCGCGATCCGGAAGTTCCGATACTTCGGCAGCCATGTCGCGCCGGCGATCAGGCCACCACCCGTGACCTGGAACAGCTGCGCCTCACCGGTCGGGGTGATCTGGAACGACACGGTCTGCGCACCCACGCCGAGCGCGAAGTCCCGCGCCGGGAAGTACTTCCCCACCATGAACCGCACGCGCAGCGCCTCGGCGTCGAGAGGCCGCGCGGCGCCCTCGATCGGCGCGGTCTGCCCGGTGACCGTCACCGCGGTGGCCCAATCGTGGTACCGGCCGCCGAGCCCACCGGTGACGAGCGAGGCGCCGCCCGTCGCGTCCTGTCCGTTGTTGTCGTAGTCGAGCGAGTACCGGCCGCTCAGCAGATCGAAGTGGTAGTCCCAGCTCCAGGTGTCGGTGTCCGTGGTCTGGCGCACCGCGGGCGCGGCTGGGTTGAGCAGGCCACCGGAGGTCCCGACGATCAGCGCCGCCCCGGCGCCCCCCATGCCGACCTGCGCCGTGTTGCCGATCGCCACGCCGTCGTAGAACTCGATCGCATAGTCGGTGCTCGTGATCGGCCCGTCGGCGCGCGCCTGCGTGACGGCGCCGATCATCCCCAGCGCGATCGCGGCGCCGTCAATCCCGCGCACCCTACGGATCATGCCTCTATGATCCATAGGTTTCCCCGGCCAGGCTATCCTTCCGGCGGATGCCTGGCGGGGAAGAACCGACACCGGAGGGGACGCCTTCGAGCCGTGACTCGCGGCCCGAGGTCGCAGCGGCCCCGTCGTCGTCGCCGCTCTCGGGGGTCCCGTTCAAGCGCCGGTTCTTGCTGCCGGCGATGCTGCTCGGCCTCCTCGAGATCCTCGGGATCGGCTACCCAGTGTGGATCGCGTTCGATCTCGGCGACCTGCGCGGCGAGACCTTGCTCCGCACCGCGCTCCCCGTCGGCATCGGCGCCTGTGTGGTGTGGATCGCGGCGATCACGGCGTGGCTGTTGCCGCTGTGGCAGGCGGTGGTCGCACGCCGGCGCGGCGAGCGCGTCCACAAGGACCTCGCGGCGCGTGCGTACCGGATCACGCTCAAGGGGCCGATGCGCGTGCTCCTCCTGCGCACCGGGGTGTGGGCGAGCGCCGCGTGCCTGACCGGCGTGTTCCTCCACATGTACGAGGACTGGCCGATCCAGCGGATCGGTGAGCTGACCGCGCTCGCCGCGGTGCACGCGTACATCGTGTCGTGCGTGCGCGCGGTGTGGTGGGCGCAGATCCTCGGCGAGGTCCGCGGCCGACTGTTCGCGGTGGGCTCGCCGCTCAAGCGGTTCGACGACAGTCACTTTCGGAGGTTCACGCTGGTCGCGATGATCGTCGCGGGCGGCATCCTCGCGTCGCAATCGGCGTTCGCGTACTACTTCGTGCCGATCACGCGCGAGCAGTACCTCCAGCTCCAGACCTACTATCCGATCGCCGCGCTGATCGGCCTCGTGGGCTGGGCGTGGTTCGCACGGATCTTCACGTTCGATCTACGCCGATACCTCGCGGTGTCCCGCGGCGAGAGCATCACCGATGCCCCGCCGGCCGCCGTGATCTATCGCCGCGCCCAGGCGCTGCCGTACCGCCTCGCGTTGTTGACCATCGTCGTGTGGGTCCTGATCGCCGCCACCGGCGGGCTGGTCGCGCGGTTCCACCTCGGGTTCGATGTCGATGACACGATCATCCTCACCGTCGCGACCGGGGTGCTCACGATCGCCGGTGCGATCTACGAGCAGCTCTGGCACCGCGACGTACTCCGCCCGCTGCTCGCACACCTGACGCAGCGCTATCGCGTTCCGGTCCGCAGCATCGCGCCGTCGCTGTCTTTGCGCTCGAAGCTCCTGCTCTCGTTCGGTGGCGTGGTGCTCCTCGCGTGCGGCATGGCGCTGCTGTGGGGCTTCGTCCAGTACAAGAACCTCGCGAACGATGCCGCCGGCCGGCAGTCACGCGTCGGCCTCGCGTGGCTCCACTCCGAGCTGCAGACCGAGATCGCGGCGCAGGCCACGCCTCCCACCCCGGACTCCGTCGAGACCGCGATGCGGCGGGTCGCGGTGGCGGCGCCCGAGGCGCCGGTGATGTACTTCGTCGATGATGGCGAAAAGCTGGTCGCCGTCGGTGGTGGCCCGGTCGGCGCGCCACCGCTGCCGTGGTACGTGCGCGCCCAGCTCGGCAAGCCGAACGCCCGCCTGATCGCGATCGCCGAGGCCAAGCTCACCGGCCGATCGGATCGCCTGGTGCTCACCTGGCGTGGTGGTCGCTACGATCTGGGCTCGGTGGCCGTGTTCTATCCGAGCTACCGCGGCCGTGGCGAATCGATGGTGCGCCCGCTCAAGGAGCTGCTGGTGTTCTTCCTGGTGCTGTTCGCCGCGTGCGGTGGCATCGTGGCGTTCACGGTGGCGCAGTTCATGGCGCCGATCCGGCGGCTCGAGCAGCGGGCGGACGCGATGGCCCGCGGCGAGCTCGCCGATCCGGTGGCCTCGGGCGGCGAGGGCGACGAGATCGGCCGGCTCACGCTCGCCCTCGAGGAGATGCGCCGGGCGCTGCGCGACAAGCTGCGCTCGACCGAAGAGGTCAACCTCGATCTCGAGCGCGCCGTGCAGATGCGGACGGCGGATCTCGCTCGCAAGAACCGCGAGCTCGCCGAGGCGCTCGACAAGTTGACGCGCGCCCAGAAGCAGCTCGTCCAGTCCGAGAAGCTCGCCTCGATCGGTCAGCTGGTCGCCGGCATCGCGCACGAGATCAACAACCCCGTCAACGCGATCGTCAACACCGTCGGTCCGCTCGAGGAAGCGATCGGCGAGATCGATAGTGCGGATCCCGCCGCGCGCAGCGAGGCGGCGAAGGACGTCCGCGAGATGATCAAGGTCGTCCAGCGCGGCGCGCAGCGTACGAAGGCGATCGTCTCGGCGCTCCACAACTACTCGCGGACCGATGACGAGAGCGTGGTGGATTTCGATGTCGATCGCTCGATCGATGATTCGCTCGAGCTGCTCCGCCACCTGCTCAAGGGGAACGTCGCCGTGACCAAGCAGTTCGGCGCACCGGGGCGCGTGCGCGGTCACGCCGGCCAGGTCAACCAGGTGTTCATGAACCTCCTGACCAACGCCGCGCAGGCGCTATCGGGCCGCGACCACGCCACGATCACGATCCAGACCTCGGGCGACACCGAGAGCGTGGTGGTCAAGATCGGCGACAACGGCTCGGGCATCCCCACCGAGGTCCTGCCTCGGATCTGGGATCCGTTCTTCACCACGAAGGACGTCGGCGAGGGCACGGGGCTCGGCCTGTCGATCGTGCACGAGCTGGTCGAGCGCCACGGGGGAACGATCACCGTGGACACCAAGCTGGGCGAGGGCACGACCTTCACGGTCACGCTCCCCCGGCAGATCCCGGAGGCACTCCGGAAGCCCCGGGCCGCCACGGACGCCAAGCCACGCGCGAGCTGACCGCGAGCCGTTTTGCCAGATTGTCAGCGCCCTTGGGACGTCCTGACACGGTGGCACGAACCCTTGCTCGCGACCCCGATTCCTGTCAATCATTCCCGCGACTTGGCTGGAATCAGGACTGGCCTACGGCTTGTTAATGCAGACAGGGAGTATGTGGAACCAGCCAGCGCAGAGTCCGTTCCGTCGCTTCGCGGCGGCCCAGGTCGATGGCGGCGGGAGCGCGGCTGCCGATGAGCCGTCCGAGCTCAAGGCCGACCCGGAGCACGGCGGCATCGTGCTGGTGGTCGATGACGAGCCGGCGATCGTCGAATCGCTGACCAAGATCTTTCGCCGCGAGGGCCTGACCGTCCTCGCCGCCACCGATGGCTCGGCCGGCCTCGACATCCTGCGCAAGCACCGCGTCGGCGTGCTGCTGACGGACCTGATGATGCCGAACACCACCGGCATGGACCTGCTCCGGGCCGCGAAGACGATCGCGCCGGAGACCGAGGTGGTGCTGATGACCGCGTACGGCACGGTCGAGACCGCCGTCGATGCGATGAAGGAAGGCGCGTACGATTTCGTCACCAAGCCGCTCAAGCGCGCGCACGTGGTGCGGATCGTCCGGAACGCGCTCGAGAAGCAGTCGCTCCTCGTCGAGAACCGCAGCCTCAAGGCGCAGCTGGCCGAGAAGCGCCGCCGCGCGATCATCGGCACGTCGCTCGCGTGGCGCCGCACCATGGACATCGTGATGCAGGCCGCGCCGAGCGAGGCCACCGTGTTGCTGCTCGGCGAGAGCGGCACTGGCAAGGAGCTGCTCGCCCGCGCGCTTCACGACAACAGCGCCCGCGCGAAGGGCCCGATGATCTCGGTCAACTGCGCGGCGATCCCCGAATCGATCCTCGAGGCCGAGCTGTTCGGCTACGAGAAGGGCGCGTTCACCGGCGCCGCCACCGCGCGCGATGGCCGGTTCGAGGCCGCGAACGGCGGCACACTGTTCCTCGACGAGATCGGCGAGATCTCTCGTCACGTGCAGGTCAAGCTGCTGCGCGTGCTCCAGGAGGGTGAGATCGAGCGTCTCGGCGCGAGCGGCAAGACCCGCCGGATCGACATCCGCCTGATCGCCGCCACCAACGTCGATCTCGCCGGTGAGGTCAAGGCGGGCCGGTTCCGCGAGGATCTGTTCTATCGCCTGAACGTGATCCCGGTGAGTGTGCCGCCGCTCCGCGATCGCCGCGATGACGTGCCGCTGCTCGCGCAGCACTTCGTGCAGGTCTATGCCGAGAAGAACGGCAAGGCGATCTCCGGCTGCTCGGCCGCCGCGATCGAGCGCCTCAGCGAGTACGGCTGGCCCGGCAACGTTCGCGAGCTCGAGAATGCGATCGAGCGTGCGGTGGTGCTCACGCGCTCCGGCCACACGATGATCGATGAAGACGCGCTGCCCCGCGAGATCCGCGATGCGGCGCCGGGGACGGCCTCGGCCTCGTCGCTGACCTTCCCGCTCGGCATGCCGCTCGCGGAGATCGAGATGCGCGTGATCCACGAGACCTTGCGCCACACCCGTGGAGACAAGCGGCTGACCGCGAAGCTCCTCGGGATCGCCACGCGGACGATCTATCGACGCCTCGAGACCACGGATCCGGACGAGGCGGGCGCGGGCGACAACCACGACGACGATCGCGAGAAGGAATAGCCGATGCAGGATCTGGTGAAGCGGTATTTCTGGGTGCTCGGCGCCGTCGTCGTGATGGTGTGCTCGCTGTTCGCCGCCAAGGCGACGGGGCACATCCTCGAGGCGAAGTTCCTGGGTGATCCGGTGAACGGCCCGAAGGTCGTGGCGATGGCGCGGCCCGATGTGGCCCCGACCAAGTCGCACCACGACAAGGACGGGTCGCAGATGCAGACCCGCAACATGTTCTGCTCGGACTGCACGCCACCGGTGGCCACCGCGCCGACCAGCACCGATCCCTCGTCGATCGTGAACACGTCGCTGCCCCTGATCCTGATCGCCACCATGGTCGCGCCCGAGGACAAGGACTCGTACGCCACGGTGATCAACACCGAGAACCAGAAGCAGGGCGCGTTCGGGATCGGCGACACGCTCCCGGGCGCCTCCGGCAA
>JAYVRN010000131.1:0-30080 GCA_043776275.1 Myxococcales bacterium
GGTGCTCTC
This sequence comes from Myxococcales bacterium, assembly GCA_043776275.1. GTDB lineage: Bacteria > Myxococcota_A > Polyangia > Haliangiales > Haliangiaceae > JABFXX01. The sequence continues at coordinate 10 of JAYVRN010000131.1, forward strand.
GCTCGAAGCGTGGGAGACCGTCAACGAGCTCCACCTGTGGATGCAGGACGCCGCGCTGACCGCGTTCGCCCACCATCGCGAGGCGTTCTATCAGCACGTCCGCCGCTCCACGCAGCTCACGCTCGGCCTCCTGCGATCGACGATGCTCCACGACGAGCCGCTCGACTTCATGTGGCTCGGGGTCCTGCTCGAGAGGGTCAACCAGACGGCGCGCATGCTCGATGTCCACCACCACGCGTTCACGAACTTGCCGCGCCGTCGCTCGAGCGATGCCGACGAGGTGGTGGAGACCGCGCTGTGGCTGTCGCTGCTCCGTGCGCTGTCGGGCAGCGAGGCCTACCTGAAGCGCGCTGCCGGACGGATCAGCTCCGAGGGCGTGGCGCGGTTCCTCCTCTCCGAGCAGGCGTTCCCGCGCTCGATCGCGTACTGCGTGAAGTCCGCCTACGATCGGCTGTGCAACATCCGCCCACCCGAGCACCACACGCTCCCCGGCGGCGCATCACTGGAGCGGCTGCGGATCCTCGATGCCTGGGTCACCGCGCGTGAGAAGGAATCGCTCTCGGGTACGGCCGTCCACGATCTTCTGACGCACATCGTCGATGAAGTGCACGAGATCTGCGGAACACTCGGAACCGAGCTCCTCGGCGCTGGTCGAGGAGCGTGATAGCGTCGCGGCGTGCCGAACCTCCTCGCGATGTCCTTCGAGGGTGAGCTCGCGCCATCGTTCACGCTGCACTGCCTGGATGCGGGGCGCACCCTGCCCGATGGCTGGGGCCTCGGCTACTACCCCGCCGGCGAGCCCTCGGCGGCCGTCCTCAAGGAGCCCGCGCCGCCGCAGGCCTCGATCCGTAGCCAGCTCGCGCTCGCCTGGGAGCAAGTCGAGTCCAACGTGTTCGTGCTGCACATCCGCCACGCCACGTGGGGCGCGCTCTCGGATGCCAACACGCAGCCGTTCTGCCGCACGTGGGGCCGCCGCGACTGGATGATCGCGCACGCGGGCAGCCTCGATCACAAGCCCGAGACCGTCGGCCCGTTCGAGCCCGTCGGCTCCACGGATACCGAGCAGATGTTCTGCATGCTGCTGAACCGGTTCTGCGAGAAGGGCTGGCGCACGCTGATGGACGTCGACCTCGATCAGATGCACGGCTGGCTCACCGAGCTCAACAAGATCGGCGAGCTGACCCTGTGCCTCACCGATGGCCGTGACCTCCTGGTCCACGCCGATCACCGCGGCGTCCCGCTGTGGATCGGCCTCCTGGTCCCGCCGTACGAGAAGATCGCGTTCGGAGACGACGACCTCGACGTCGATCTCACGCGCCGCGGTGCGAAGAGCCGCAAGGGTGTGATCGTGTGCTCCGAGCAGCTCTCGGCGCGCGATGGCGATGCCGACAAGTCGATCGTGTGGCGGCAGCTCACGCCGGGCACGCTGATGGTGATCCGCGAGGGTGCGATCATCACCGAGCGCACCACCGATGCCCCCACCCCGAGCGCCCGCCAGCTCCGCCGACCGCGCAAGGCCGAGCCCCGTCGGTTCGACGTCACCCACCGCACCGTCTACAAGTACGAGAAGCCGATCGAGCGCTCCACGCACGTGTTGCGGCTGATGCCGTATCACGATCGCCTGCAGAACTGCGTCTCGAGCGAGCTGACGGTGTCGGTGCCGTCGCAGAGCCGGGACTACGAGGACGTGTTCGGAAATCGCGTCCGCAAGCTCGTGATCGAGACCGAGTTCAACGAGATGGTGATTGAGGCCAAGAGCGTGGTCGACGTGCTCGATGTCGATCCGCTGGGGTTCGGGCCGCTGCGCGTCAGCTCGACGATCCCCCTGGTGTGGATGCCGTGGCAGCGGCAGGTGCTCGATCCATATCTCCTCCCGCCCGAGCTCCCCGAGACCCAGCTCGCCGAGCTCGCCGAGTACGCGATGAGCTTCGTCAAGCGCAACGACTACGACCTGCTCGACACGCTGCTCGACATGAACCACACGATCTTCCGCGAGTACGCGTACCAGCAGGGCGTGACCACGCTCGCCACCACGGCGTTCGACGTCTACTCGAGCCGCCGCGGCGTGTGCCAGGACTTCACCAACGTGATGATCTGCCTCGCGCGCCTGCTCGGCGTCCCCGCGCGGTACGTGTGCGGATACATCTACACGGGCCCGAAGGCCGCGAACACGGCGCAGTCCGAGGCGTCGCACGCGTGGGTGCAGCTGTACCTGCCCCAGGTCGGCTGGAAGGGCTTCGATCCCACCAACGGGATCCTGACGCAGACCGATCACGTGCGGGTCGCGGTGGGCCGCAACTACATCGACGCGACGCCGACAAGCGGCACGATCTTCGTCGGCGGTGGCGGAGAGACCCTGTCGGTGGACGTCAAGGTCGAGCCCCATCAGGATTCGCCCGGAGGCTGAGCTTCGCCGATGGACGTCCTGAACCTGCACGAGCTGGAGACGCTGGCGGAGGCCAAGCTCCCGCAGATGGCGTGGGACTACTACGCCTCGGGCGCCGACGACGAGCGTTGCCTGCGGCGCAACCTCGAGGCGTACGAGGCGATCCTCCTGCACTATCACGTGCTCGTCGATGTGGCGCGGCGCGAGCTCGCGACCACGGTGCTCGGCGAGCGGCTCGCGATGCCGATCGCGGTCGCGCCGACGGCGTTCCACCGGCTCGCGCACCCCGACGGCGAGCTGGCGAGCGTGCGCGGCGCCGGCGATGCCGGGACCCTGTTCATCCTGTCCACGCTGTCGAACACGCCGGTCGAGGACGTCGTCGCCGCCGCGAGCGGGCCGGTGTGGTTCCAGCTCTACGTCTATCGGGATCGCGCGGCGACCGCGGCCCTGGTCCAGCGCGTCGAGGCCGCGGGCTGTCGCGCGCTCGTGCTCACGGTCGATGCACCGCTGCTCGGGCGCCGCGAGCGCGACGTCCGGAACGGGTTCGGCTTGCCCGCGGAGCTCGGGGTCTCGAACCTGCACGCCGCCGGCTATGCGCCGGTGCCTGCGGCCGGTGGCGAATCGGGGCTCGCGGCGTACTTCGCAGCGCTGCTCGATCCGGGGCTGACCTGGGACGTGCTGCCGTGGCTGCGCTCGATCACCAAGCTCCCGATCCTCGTGAAGGGCATCGTCCGCGCCGACGATGCGGTCCGCGCCGTGACCCATGGCGCCGCTGGCATCGTGGTCTCGAACCACGGCGGCCGGCAGCTCGATGCCTCGCCCGCGACCATCGATGTGCTGCCGCGGATCGTCGACGCTGTCGCGGGACGTGGCGAGATCCTCCTCGACGGCGGCGTGCGGCGTGGGACCGATGTGCTGAAGGCGCTGGCCCTCGGCGCACGCGCGGTCCTGGTCGGGCGGCCCGTGCTGTGGGGGCTGACCGTGGGTGGCCGCGAGGGCGTGGCCGCGGCCCTCGGGGTGCTGCGGCGCGAGCTCGATCTCGCCATGGCGCTGTGTGGGTGTGCCGACATCGGCGCGATCACGCGCGACCTCGTTGCCCCGTGACCTTGCGATGATCTGGACCGTGATCGGCACCTTCGGCATCGTCGTCGCGACGATCATCGTCGGGATGTTCGCCGACCGGCGCTGGACGCTCCTCCCACGCAAGGAGGACCTGCTCCTCGCCAGCGGGATCCGGTCCCTGCTCCCGGGGCAGGTCGAGGGTGAAGGCCCGGCCACCGCGATCACCGCCTCGATCGGCGAGATCGAGCGGATCCGCCGCAAGCAGCGGTGCCCGCGCTGCGCGATCGCTCTCGATTCCGCCGCGAACCAGACGGTCACCCACGAGGAGGCCGAGCTGCGCGTCCTGCGGTTCACCTGCCCGCGCTGCGGCGGGATCCGCAGCATCTACGTGCGGGAGGTACCGTGAACGCGATGGCGCCGCCGGAACACGATCCGTGGATCGGCAAGACGATCGAGGGGCGCTACGTCGTCCGTCGCCGGATCGGCCGCGGCGGGATGGGGGTGGTCTACGAGGCCGAGCACGCCGCGCTCGATCGACGCGTCGCGATCAAGGTGATCGCCGCGAAGGAGGCGCCCGAGGCCTACCTGACCCGGTTCCGCCGCGAGGCCAAGCTCGCGAGCCGGATCACGCACGAGCACCTGGTCCACATCTACGACGTCGGCACCGATCTCGAATCGAGCTCCGAGTTCATCGTGATGGAGTACGTCGAGGGTCGCGATCTCGGCAAGGAGCTCGATGGTGGACCGCTGTCGATCGCGCGCACGATCGCGATCACACGTCAGCTCCTCCAGGGGCTGCACGCGATCCACGAGGGCGGCGTCATCCACCGCGACATCAAGCCGACGAACGTGATGCTGACGGCGCGCTCGGGCGATCGCGACTACGTGAAGCTGATGGACTTCGGGATCGCGCGCGCGATCGACGACGTCAGCCTGACCGCGACGGGCCATGTGGTCGGCACGCCGAACTTCATGTCCCCGGAGCAGCTCCGCGGGCAGGAGGTCGATCACCGCACCGATCTGTACGCGGTCGGCGTCACGATGTTCGCGATGATCGCCGGCAAGCTCCCGTTCGAAGGCAACACCGCGATGCTCGCCGGGCAGCACGTGTTCCAGCCACCCCCGTCCCTCGCGAAGCTCCGCCCCGAGACGCCGCCTGCGTTGGTCGCCGCCGTGGAGCGCGCGCTCGCGAAGGCGCCGGCGGATCGGTTCGCGGATGCACGCGCGTTCGCCAACGCGCTCGAGCCCGAGGCAATGGCCGCACCCGTGGCCATGAACGCCGGGGCCCCCGCGCCCGCAGGTGTCGATTCGCGAGAGCTCGCGACGGTGTCGAGCCGGCCGCCGGCCCGGTCGCGTGCTCGGTGGGCGCTGCTCGCGGCGGCGCTGGTCGCGACTGCCGCGACCGCGGGCGTGATCTGGTACGTGCAGCGCCCCACCCCGGAAACGTCCCGGCCGCCGGCGGGCAGCGCCACGCCGCCGAGCGTTCGCACGGCGCAGGTCGATGCCGCCGTCACCGCGGTCGTCACGCCGAGCGTGCTGGCGGACGCCGGCTCCGACGCCACGATGACCGGCGCCGGCCCCGACACCCCGATCGATCTGCACGACGGCGGCAAGCCACCCGACAAGCGGCCCGTGCCCGCCGGCGGCGCCTCCGACCTGCTCTGTCACTGCCTGCCGACCAACGCGGCGGATCAGTTTCCGCTCTGCCCGCAGAAGGGCACGTCGCTGTGCCGCTGTGACACGGCGGACGGTGCGTCGCTGTGCCCGACCCGGCTCGTGATCAAGAAGGTCTGCAGCGGCAGCGAGCCCATCGACTGCGCGCCCAACGGCGTCGTGTGCGGCGACAAGCTCTATACGAAGTACCACCTGCCCGGCCGCGCCGACGAGGCGTGCAGTGGCTTCGGGGTCCCGCGCTGGGGCGAGCCGGATCCCAACCGGGTCACCGGCCACCTCGAGTGCGACGTCTGCCCGGGCGTGCCGCTCGACCGGTTCCCGGGCCGCGAGGGCGAGCCCTGCGGTGGTTTCTACTGGCGCACCGGTGAGCCCAAGTCCGGGACCCTCGCGCACTGCAAGTGATCCCACTACTATCCGTGCGCGATGGCCCTCCCCGCGACGCTCCGCCGCTTCACGATCACGCTCGCCGATTCGGACCGCGAGGTCTACGAGCAACTTGATTGGCGCGTACCTCAGCATCCATCCGAGAGTGAGCGGTATCTGATCGCGCGGCTCCTCGCGCGGCTGCTCGAGCACGCCGAGGGCGTCGAGTACTCCAAGGGCGGCGTCTCGGATGATGTCGAGCCCGCGATCGTGCAGCGCAACCTGCGCGGCGAGCTGCAGGCGTGGATCGAGGTCGGCGCGCCCACCCCGGAGCGCCTCCACAAGGCGAGCAAGGCGGCGTCCCGGGTCGTGGTCTATGCGTGGAAGAACGTCGCGCAGCTCGCCGCGGACATCGCGGAGTTCAAGATCCACCGCGCGGATCGTCTGGTGATCCGCGCGTTGCCCGCGGAGCTGCTCGATCGCGTCGCGGCCACGCTCGATCGCAACAACACCTGGGATCTCTCGGTGACCGGCGGCACGCTGTACCTGACGATCGGTGGGGCGCTGTTCGAGGGCGTGGTCGAGCCCGTCGCGCTGCCGTCCTGACCTGCGGTGGGTACTCCACCGACTCATCGACGATCTTCACCATTCGGCCCATCCCGGCCACGATGGTTAACGGACCACTTGGCAGCTCGGTGAGCTTCTTCGCGTCGGGGTCGTCCTTCCAGCGCCGCCCGAAGGCCAGAAACTTGACAAGACGGGTCCGGTCGGAATGATCGTGGGATGAGCGCTGCCGAACAGGTCATTTGCACCATCGAACCGAGCGAGCCGCTGCCGTGGGCGGAGATCTGCGCGCGGCATCCGAACCAGTTCGTCTGCTTGATCGATGTAGTGCCCGTCGAACGGTGGAGCCCCGCGATCGCCTCAGGGCGCGTCGTCGGATATGGACCGAATCGGCGTGATGCCTTCGCTCCGATCAAGAACGACCTGCGCTTCCCGAGCTGGAGGACCGTGTTCACGGGTATCAGCAAGAAGCCACTGCGCCGCCCACTGGTGTTCTTCGGATGAAGCTTTCGCCGTTGCCACGGCGCGACCGACCAGCACCGCTCCAACCGGATCACCCCGCACACCAGGACCCGCCAGCTCACCGACACGACTGCAAGGCCAAGCGACTCTCGGCAATTCCTGGCCGTCGGAAGCAAGCGAAGCGGCGGAACGTCTCTGCGACGACCTTGGCCCATCGCGCGAGATGACCGGAGTGGACACGAGGTTCCAGGATCACGAGCTCCGGCAAAGCTGAGGGTCTCTACGCGTCCTCGCGCTCGAGCTGCGAAAAGCTGATGAGATTCCAGGCCCTTGGCCGCGGTTCGTCAGCCTGTTCGGCTATGATGTCGGACCGATGAGTTTCAAGCGGCGGGTGTTGGCGGCGCTGGGGAAGGAGCACTTGCTCGAGATCGGCCGTGGGCTCGAGCTCGATGTCACGAGCCGGATGGGCGTGGAGGAGCTGCGCGATGCGCTGGCCAAGAGCAAGCGGGCGAAGCTCGAGATGATCGTCCAGGAGTCGCTGCCGCGCGACACACTCAAGGAGATCTGCGGCGCGATCGAGGCCGACGCGACGGGCACCGAGAAGGCAGCGCTCGTCGAGCGCATCCTCGCCGCGGGCAGTCCGAGCAGCAAGTCCAACACCAACGGTGCCGGGTACTCGATCGATCCGGCGAGCACGAAGGGTGGCAAGGCCGCGGAAGGTGTCGCCGGGCTCGGCCTGTTGTCGGGGCTCGACGATGTCCCCGCGAAGCAGCCCAAGGCGAAGGGCAAGACGAAGAAGGTTGAACGTCGGCGTGGCGGCGTGGCCGAGTCCGAGGCGGTGATCGCCGGGACGCTCAAGGCCGCGCTCCAGCAGTTCGCACTCGGTGCGGCCGGCGGCTACACCGGTCGCGACGCCCACCTCGCATTCACGACGCACCTGCTCGAATGCTTCGGCTGGAAGGATGGTCGCCCCGAGGGCGCCGAGATCCCTCGGCTGCTCGCGATCGCCGACGCCGGGAAGCACGTCGAGCGTGAGGTCGCGCTGTGGTGGGCGGAGCGCCGCACGTGCCTCTCGTCAGCTGGTGTTCCAGGAAGCCGCGCGATGGCACGACGACCTGCACCATTGGCTGGACACAGCGGATCCAATTCGCATCGCAAGGACTGTGGCCGAGGGCTCATTGCTTCCGCTGTCCAAGGACACCCAGTTCGAGATCGCGGTTGCCATCAAGCTCATCGCCGGAGTGAAGAAGGCGCTAGAGATCGCGCAACCTGGCGAGTGGGAGCACGAGCGCGGCCCGGTCATCGCTGACCGAAAGGACATCGCGACCCTTCGCCGCGGCGACCTCGCGATCCGGTTCTTCTACAACCAAGCGAAGCTCGACGCAGGCGCGACGGACCGCGGCGTGCAGCACTACTTCGCACCCAAGAGCCGGATGCGGCCGGACGTGACGGTGACCAACTGCCGCGGAGAACACGTACTCAGCGCGCTCGTCGTCGAGTGCAAGCACACCCTGCGCAAGGACTACCTGATCACCGGCTTCAAAGAGGCGATGCTTTACCGGTACGAGTACGCCTCCGTGCTGCGCGGGTCCGTGAAGTCTGTGCTCGTCGGTTCGAGTGCCATCCCCAGCGCCGTCCACACCAACCACGAGGTGATCGCGGTGACCTGGGCCGACTGGCCTCCGAAAGAAGTGGTCGCGTCCATCCTCGACGCGGCCGATCCCCCCGAGCCTGCGTCGAAGTGAGAAAATGGCAGAAGGATGCGACGGAAGTCCGAACCACTTCGCGGTCCTCGTAGTCGACCAGCCGTACGTTGGCTGGATTCTCTCCGGAAGAGAGACGTGGGAGATCCGAGGAAAGGCGACAAAGTTTCGCGGGCGAATCGCGCTTGTCGCGAAGGGCACCGGAACCGGGGTGGGCACGTGCAACCTGATCGATGTTCGCGGACCACTCAAGCCCGCCCACCAGAAGGCCAACGCGAAACGGCAGAACAGGAAGCCGGCCGACATCACCGGCCCGCTGTACTGCGGAGACCATACCTTTGCGTGGGTGCTTTCAGCTCCCCGACGTCTGCGAACGCCCGTCACGTACCAGCACCCATCAGGCGCCGTGGTGTGGGTCAAGCTGAGCGTGCTGAGCGCGTAGGTCACCACGAAGCTCCGGGACGCATCACAAAAGCGAAGCGGGAGGAAGCTCACACCGTCGACAGCCCCGTCGAAGAAGCGAAAACAATGAACGGGTACCGCACGCGACGGCACCAGATTTGTCAGACACGTGGCGAATTCGGCACACCGCATGTGGCGAATGTCGGAGCGCGCGCACGCAGGAACCCTGGCCGAGACGCGTCGCCCATCGCCGAAGACGGCCTTCTCCCGCAGGCGGGCGGTGCTGCGTGACCCGCAAGAAGAAACCCGCCGCTTCGCTCGTCCGCTCCTCGGCGGCCGAGTACCTGACCTTCGTGGCGGCGACCGGCATGGGTGGCGTCGAAGCGGTCTACGCCGACGAGAACGTGTGGCTGAGCCAGAAGATGATGGCGCAGCTCTACGACGTCGAGGTCCCGACCATCAACTACCACCTGAAGAAGGTCTTCGAGGATAGCGAGCTGGAGGAGGACGCAGTTGTTCGAAATTTTCGAATAACTGCCGCCGACCACAAGAGCTACGACACGAAGCACTACAACCTCTCGGCCATCATCGCCGTTGGCTACAAGGTCAACTCCGAGCGCGCGGTGCAGTTCCGCAAGTGGGCCACGCGCGTGGTCGAGGAGTTCACCATCAAGGGCTTCGCGATGGACGACGAGCGCCTCAAGCGCGGCGGCTCGGTTCTGAGCGATCGCTACTTCGAGGAGCAGCTCCAGCGGGTCCGGGAGATCCGGCTGTCGGAGCGCAAGTTCTACCAGAAGGTCACCGACATCTACGCGACGGCCGTCGACTACGACGTGACGGCGCAGGCCACCAAACGCTTTTTCGCCATGGTGCAGAACAAGCTGCACTGGGCCATCCATGGGCAGACCGCCGCCGAGGTCATCATCGATCGCGCCGACGCGAACAAGGAGCACATGGCGCTCCGATCCTGGACCGACGCTCCCCACGGCAAGATCCAGAAGTTCGACGTAGTGGTCGCCAGGAACTACCTGACCGAGGCGGAGCTCGCGCAGCTCTCGCGGCTGGTAAACGCGTACCTCGACATCGCCGAGGACATGGCGATCCGCAAGCTCCCCATGACCATGCGGGATTGGGAGGTGCGGCTGAACCGCTTCCTCGCCGCAGCCGATCGCGAGGTCTTGCAGGACGCCGGCAGGGTGACCGCCGAGATCGCGCGGGCCCACGCCGAGAGCGAGTTCGAGAAGTACCGCATCGTGCAGGACCGCCTGTTCGAGAGCGACTTCGATCGGGTCGTGAGCGAGACCAAGCGGCTCGGTGAGGGCGCCGGGACCACGAAAGCCCCGCCGGATCCAACCGAGCCGGGATCAAAGCCGCCCGACCGCGGTCGCACGCGCGACAAGTCCAAGCCGGCCAAGCCGAGGGGCAAGAAGCGATGACCGTCGAAGAGTTGTACGAAATTGCAAAGTCGGGGGAATGGGATCGAGTTCGACGTTGGCGTCGAGCTCCGCCCGCCGGAGGTCGAACCGCCACGCCCTGATCCGGAGCACTCCGGACGCTCCCGTCCGGGTGTCAGACGGATCCCGTACACCGTGGTCGTGCGGATCTATTTCGTCGGAAGTCACGCGACCGGAAAGACCACCCTGTGCCGCTACGTGAGCCGGCGCTACGGGCTGCCCATGATCTCCGAGGTCGCACGCGCGGTTCTCGCGGAGATGGAGACCGGCCTCGATGCGCTCCGGACCGACATGGACCTCGTGGCCGAGTACCAGGAGCGCGTGTTCGCGCGCCAGGTCGCGGTCGAGAAGCTCCACGCCGGCAAGTTCGTCTCGGACCGCGCGTTCGATAACCTCGCCTACGTCGCCGAGCACACCACGAACGCCGCCTCGATGATGAACGACCAGCGGTTCCGCGACTACATGAAGTGGGTCAGCGAGGGCGTCGTGTTCTTCCTCCGGCCCCACCAGTCGCTCCTCAAGGACGATGGCGTGCGCGCCGGCGTCTCGTGGGACTCGGTGCTCCGGATCGACGGCATGGTCAAGTTGATGCTCGAGCAGCACCGGATCAGCTACTTGCCGCTCGAGAGCGTCTCGATGCAGGAGCGCGTCCGCGCCGTCGAGTTCGTGCTCGCCCGCTGTGGGCTCGACCTGGCAGACACCAAGCCGCGGGCCCGGTCCCAGACGATCCCGCCCGTCCCCGCCACGCCGGATGTGCTCAAGGCCAGCATCGAATCATGGCCTTACGCGCTCGTGGACGGCGGCGACCACGGCGCCTGACCGCACCGGGCGCTGGGTGGCAACTCCGGTTGCCGTTGCGCAGAGGATCTTCAGAGCGTATGAAGGTAGTTGCGTACCGAGCGACCACCATGCAGTACAGCGTCAGAACCCGCCGCCGCCTCCGCCCCCACACGCGTGACCTCACGGCCGCCGCGTCCGGTGTGGTCGAGCCTGCGCGCGAGGTCGCAGATGGCTCGGGTGCCGTCCAGCGGCCGCTGATCACCCAACCGGTGGTCGAGCGAGTCTCGCCGCGCGCGATGGCTACCAGCTGGCGACGCTGAGCCGCCGCCGCGCCGCCTCCTCGTAGAGCGCGGCCCGCAGCCACGCCCGGGCCAAGCTCGCGCGATCGATCGCGCGCCGCGCGCCGGTCATCGCACGCCCCGCATCGTGGGCGATCGCCGCGAGATCGCGGATCACCTCCGCGCCGCCGCGCAGGGTCCGCTCGGTCAACACCTGCGCCTCACGCTCGAGCTCGGCGATCGCGTGGGTGGGCAGCGTGCCCACGCCGCCCTGGACCACACGCTCGATCCGACGGCGGAGTGGCGCCAGCAGATCTTCGGCCGGTGCGGCGGCCGATGCGACGACGGGTGTCAGGACGGGACGCGAAGCCGGCGCCCCCATCGACGGCATCGCGAGGCGATCGTAGTGGAGGTTCGCGCGGCCGTGCCACGCCTCGATCATCGGCAGCCGGAGCTCGCCGGCAGCCGCGGCGAGCGCCAGGACCTCGAGCTGCCGAGCCACGCCGAGCCGGACGCGCCCGATCGCGCGGATCGCGAGGCCCGGCGAACGCGCGAGCACCGCGAGGTTGTCGCGCGCCGGCAGCACGCGCTGATCGTGCGGCGTGGTCAGGTGGATCACGAGCCCTCCGACCTCGAGCCCGACACCCGCGTGCCCGCCCCCGAGCACGATCCCCTCGACGAACACCAGATCCCAGCCCGCCGGCCGCAGCGCCTCCGCGAGGGCATCGTGCGCCGCGACCGTGGCGAGCTGATCGGCGAGCGGAACGGCCCAGCGCACTGACAGCACCTCGTGATCCCAGCGCGAGGGCTCGCTCGCACGTACGGCGCGGACCTGTTGCCCAGCACCGAGCCGGCCATCGACCGACGCGGTCGCCGCCGAGACGAACAGCCCCGCGCGGCACAGCTCGCGGTGAGGGAGCACGGCATCGCCGAGGTTCGCGGGCGCATCGTAGGCGCCGGCCGCGCGGCCCGCGTCCCCCGGGGCGATGTCGGCGCGCGTGTACATCCGCCCGCGATCGTCGACGAGATAGGTGATCGCCCCGGCGTAGCCGCTGCGCGCGACGACGGCCTCGGTCAGCACGCCGCGCAGGCGCAGGCTGCCGATCGTCTCGTACTCGCGGCGCGCGGTCCCGATCAGCTGGGTCGTGGCCTCCCCTGCCGCGAGCGCGTGGGCGACCTCGAGCGCATCGCGGAGATCGGCCGTCAGCACGTCGAGGTCGAACTCGGGCCGATCGGCGCGAAGCTCGCGGATCGAGCGGACGATCCGGGTCTGCGCGGACGCGAGCCGGTGCAGCCCGTGCGTGCGGCACGCGTGGATCGAGCGCAGCAGCTCTGCCTGCGCGAACGCGCCCGTGGTCTCCGCGCCGGTGGCGAGCACATCCCCCAGGATCCTTGACGCTGCGATCGCCACGGCACGTGCTTCGGCCCCGAGACTCTCGACGGGCGCGACGGCTACCGTGGGCGCGATGGTCCCCGGGGCCCCGGTGGGCGAGGACGCCACAGGATCCGTGGCCGCCGGTTCCGCGGGCGCGAGCACGGCGACCACCGCGGCGACGTGGAGGCACCGCGGCGCGAGCAGGCACGAACAGGTGACGGCGGTCGCCACGCCGTCGATGAGGGTCAGGGTCACGACCTCGCCCTTGTTAGTGGTCACCGTCGTCGGGGTCCAGGTCCAGCGCGTGGCGAGCTCGGGATCCGCATCGAGCTTCTTGACCAGGCGCGCCGGGAGCTGGGAGGTCAGCGCGGCCGCGAGGTCGGCGACGATCTGCGGGCGTGGGGTCATCGCAGCTTGTCCCCGATCCAGCGGGCGAGCTCGAGCGGCGTCAGCGCGGCGATCGGCATCCCCGCGGCGGCGACCTGTTCGGCGATCGGCACGGCGTAGCGAGGTGCCCCGCGATCATCGAGGGCCGCGAGCCCCAGACAGGTGACCCCCGCCTCGACCAGCGCGCGGACCTCGCCGAGCAAGCCATCGATCGAGAACCCCTCCTCGAAGTCGCTCACGCACAAGACGATCGTCCGCTGCGGCACGGTGACGAGCGAGCGCGCATAGCGCAGGCCCTTCGCGATGTGCGTGCCACCACCAACCGAGACCTCGAGCAGCAGCGCCAGGGGATCTCCGACGTGATCCGAGAGATCGACGACCTCCGTCGAGAACGCGAGGAACCTGACCGAGACCCAGGGCACCGCCGACAGGATCGCGGCCATCAGCGCGGTGTAGATCACGCTTGGCTCCATCGAGCCCGAGACATCGACGACGAGCACGATGTTCCAGTCGAGATGCCGACGGTGCTTCTGCTTGAAGTACAAGCGCTCGGGGATCAGCCGAACCTCGCCTGCCTCATCGCGGCGGACCTTCGCGAGGTTCGCCGACACCGTGCGCGCGAGGTGCAACACCGAGCTGGGGCGCCGGGTCGCGCGCGGGCTGCTGGTCCCGATCAGCGCCGGGCGCACGCGCACCGCGAGCTCCTTGACCAGCTCGTCGACGACGTGGCGGATGATCGCGCGCAGCCGGCCGAGCTGCGCCTCGCCGAGCCCGCCCTTGAGCGAGAGCACCTGCTCGAGCAGTTCGATCGAGGGCGTGACCTGCGCCGGATCGAGCTCGAGCAGCGCACCGAGCCGACCATGGACCGCGGCCTGCCCCGCGACCTCCTCGAACACGGCGGTCCCGAACAGCGCCTCGATCTCCTCTCGCCACTCGCGCACCGTGGGATAGCCCGCCTCTTGCCCGCCACCGCCCGCCTCGTCGCGAGAGCCCTCGCCATGGCCGTGCCCGTACAGCTCGTCGAGCGCGCGCGCCGCCCGTGCCGAGCGCGGTCGCAGGCGCTCGCGCTCGTGCCCGAGGATCATCCGCCAGCGATCGCGCACCGGGACCTCGTGCGGAGATGCCGGCCGCGTGACCGCGATCGTGCTCGGCGCAGGCGGCGGCGCGACCAGGGCGGGACGCGGGATCCTCGCCATCGCCTCCCGCCCCGCGCGATCCGCCGTGGCCGCCACCGCGAGCAGCTCCGGCGCGATCGACGTGACCACGTCGAGGCCGAGCCCGCGCGCATCGGTGTCGTCCAGGCGCTCGCCGAGCACGCGCAGCAGGCGCCGTCGCGCCGCGTTCGACATCACCTCGAAGCCTTCGCGCAGCGCCGCGACCCGGGCCAGGAACTCCGCATCCGCGAGCTGCTCGACGCGCTCGAGCAGCTCTGCCCGGAACACCGGCGCGGACTCGAGGAGCGGCGCGGCGATCGCCAACGCGCCGCGTAGCCGGTGTGCGAGGAGGCGGCGCGTGTCGGCATCGACCGCACCATCGAGCCAGCCGCCGAGGGCGGTCGACAGCGCCTCGGCGGGCTCGGCACCGATCATCACCTGGACCACCCACGCTGCGCCGGTGATCACGGGCGTCCCGGTCGCGATCAGCTGCGCGATCGACCAGCGCAGCCGTCCATCGCCCAGCGTGGCGTGCTCGGGACGATCGAGGACGCGCACCAGCTCGGCGAGCGCCTTCGCATCGTCGAGGGAGTCCGAGCCCGCAAGGCCGAGGATCGAGGCCACCGCGGTCGACAGCACCAGATCCCGATCGAGCGCGGGCATCACGAACAGATCGAGCTCGCCGGGGACCGTGTCGTCCTCGGAGGTCGGCAGCGCCACGAGGTGACCGGCGACGATGCGATCGATGAACCCGAGCAGCGCCACCAGCTCGGCCAACGTCGCGTCGGCGAGCCGCGGCCCGGTCAGATCGGCGAGGAGCTCGCAGACCAGCGCCCCGGCCCCGGCCTCCGCGGCAGCCTCGGCGAGCGCGACCCGCGCGATCGCGGTCAGCTTGTCGTCGGCCTCGAGCCGCGCGCGCTCCGCGCGTAGCGCACCTGACGACGCCTGGCGCAGCGTGACCCCGCGCAGGCCGGCGAGCTCGATCATCGCGAAGGTCGCGGGCGTCAGCTCCACACGCCAGCCGACGGTCAGCGCTGGCAGCCCGGCCTGTGCGGAGCTCGTGGACTGGGTCGCGTACGGGACCCCGCACGCGCGGAGCCGGCACAGCGCGACGTGGCGCCGCCGATCGAGCCGGCTGCGCAGGGGGTCGAGGCGGAGGTCGAGGCCGGGATCGTGGCGATCTCGGCGCATGGGCGCGGGTGCATCGTGGGTGAACGGCAGCGCGAGCTCGGTGAACAGCTCCGCCACGTGAGGCCCGAGGCCCGAGCGCGGCGTCCCGGGCGCGGCGTGCCCGCGGTGGCGGCCGACCAGCACGGTCTCCATGGCGCGCGCGACGATCCGCCCGCGCCCGAGCAGCTCACCATGCGTGAGCGCGGTCTGCACGCCCTCGACGAGCTCGCGGCGACCCGGCGCCGCGAGGCCCCGCAATCGCGCGAGGGAGCTCGCGACCTCGGCCGCGGCGTGCGCATCGGGTACGCTCGCCGGCAAGCCCATCGCGCGCACCGCGCGCGTGATCTCGACCAGGCACGCAGCGACCAACGTGCCGACATCACCGCCGTCGCGCTGGGTGGCCCACAACCGCTGCTGCCACTGCGGATCGCGGATACCCGCCGGATAGCCGCTGCGCGCATCGAGCAGCTCGAACGCGTACGGGATCAGCGAGGACACCAGCTCCGCACCGGGCGGAGCCGGATGTTTCGGCGGCGCCCACAAGGTCGGGTTCGGGAGCAGCGCCGCGGCATGGAACGCACCGATCACGGCGGCGATGCGCGCGCCGCGCACGCGCGCCAGCTCCGCGATCGCGTCGCGCATGTGAGCCTCGCGTGCGAGGTCGAGCTGCGACACGCCGTCGCCGCGCGCCGCATCGAGCCGGAGGGCCCAGCCGTAGAGCAGCGCACCGCGTCGCACGCGCTCCGGATCGGCGAGCGTCCCCGGCGCCTCGACGAGCTGCTCCCACGAATCGTCGCCGGCGCCCGCGAGACGCTCCGCGATCCCGAGCACCTCGCCACCCCGCTCGCGTGGAGGCCGCCGTGACGAGGGGAGATCGATCGCGACCACCGGAACGTTGGCGGCGCGGGCCCAGCGGATCGCGACGAGCTCCGGCGAGAAATCGGCGAACGGATAGAACCCGAGATCGTCGCCGCGCTGCGACACCGCGGCCACCGCGAGCGGCGCCTCCGCCTCCGGGTGCCCGAGCCACTCGATCCAACGGCCGAGATCCGCGGGCAGCTCGAGGGCGATCACCGTCGGCGCGAACGCCTCGAGCAGCGGCGGCAGCGCCACCGCGCACGCGGGCGAGTGATGCCGCACCCCGTACAACCACGGCGTGCGCGCGGCCGCGAGCTCCGCGATCGCGGCGACCGGATCGTCGTGAAGATCGAGCGCGCGGGTCATGCGGTGGTCACGCCTCGAGGACCCGCCGCGCATCGAGCAATGCCTTCCACAGCCGGGCCTCGCCCTCGGCGCGCCGCTTGACCGTGGCGTCCCAGTACGCGAGCAGCTTGCCGCGGTCCTTGGGCTCGTCCTTCATCACCACGCCGAGCAGGTACTCGGGCAGGAGGCGTGCGAGATCGCGATCGCCGGGAAAATACGTCGCCGCGAGACCGATCGAGGAGGCTACCGCGACCGCCTCCGCGGTCGACATCACCGACGAGGGCCGCTCGACGGTCCAGCCCTCGACGGTGCGCCCGAGCCGCAGATCGCGAAACACCGTGACCAGCGCCTCGAGCACCGCATCATCCACCGCGAGCGCCACGCCCGCCTCGGCCACGATCTGCCGGGCACGGCGGCGAACCAGCTCGGTCTCGCGCGCGAGATCTCCGATCGGGGCGATCGTCTCGAAGTTGAACCGGCGCTTGAGCGCAGCTGACATCTCCGACACGCCCTTGTCGCGCAGGTTCGCGGTGGCGATCACGTTGAAGCCGCGCTGTGCCGGCTCCACCGCGCCGAGCTCTGGCACGCCGAGCCGGCGATCGCTCATGATCGAGACCAGCGCGTCCTGCACCTCGGGGAGACAGCGCGTGATCTCCTCGACCCGGGCGATCGCGCCGCGCCGCATCGCGGTCAACACCGGCGAGGGCACCAGCGCCTCGGGGTGCGGCCCCTTGGAGATCAGGAGCGAGTAGTTCCAGCCGTAGCGAAAGTGTTCCTCGGCCGTGCCGGCGGTGCCCTGGACGGTGAGCGACGAATCGCTGCTGATCGCGGCGGCGAGCAACTCCGAGAGCATCGACTTCGCCGTGCCGGGCTCGCCGACGAGGAGGAGGCCGCGCTCACCTGCGAGCGTGACCACGCAGCGCTCGACGATCGCGCGATCACCAACGAACTTCTCGCTGATCACGAGGGACGCGCCGTCATGCCGCAGCGCCTCACCCTTGCTCCCGATGATGAACGTGACCACGGCCCTCGGCGTCAGCCGCCAGCTCGGCGGCCGCTGGCCCGGATCCCAGGCCGCGAGGAACGCGAGCTCCTCGGCGAAGATCTCCTCGGGCGGCGGCGCCTGGATGCCCGCGACGGGCGCGGTCCGCGCGGCCGACCCTGCCGGCCCGGCGGGCCCCGCGAGCTTGGGGGCCTCGGCCTTCTTCTTCGTGCTCATCGCTTGACCTCGTCGTAGCGGGGGACGTCGCCGTCTTCGATCCGCTGCCACGCGGCCGCGAACATCTCGTGGAACGGCGCGAGTGCGAGGAACCGCCCGAGCGGCGGCACCGGGTCTCCCGCCGCCGTGCGCGTCCCGTAGAGCGCGAGCTTCCAGCTCTCCATCGCCGGGTGCGGCGACTTCAGCGCCTCCCAGCCACCGGGGAGGAAGTGCGCACGCTGCGCGCGCTCGCGCTTGGCCTCGAGCACCAGGGCCCGATCGACGAGCTCGCCGTTCGCGGCCTCGAACTGCTTGGGCTTCCAGCCCATCCACTGCTGCACGTTCTTCGGCGTCGGCCACAGCAGCGTCAGGTACTGGAGATACAGCGCCGCGGCGTCCTTGCTCGTGCCGAGCCGCTTCGCCGCCTTGTCGACGAGCTTGCCGGCGCTCGCGAGCGGGTTCTGCTCCCAGCCGCCGGCGGCCACCGGGGTCTCGCGGATCCGCGCGATCAGCTGCGCGAGGCCAGGCGACCGCAGGTACTCGAGAGATCTCCAGGCCGAGTTGCCCCACTGCGTGATCTGCGCCGCGAGCGGAGCGACGATCGTCCGTGCCTTGGCGTCGAGCGTCGCCGGATGCAGCTTGAGCTCCACGCGATGGGTCTGGCGGATCACGACCGCGCCGGCGATCCGTCGCCCGCTGATCCCGCTGTTGAATCCCGTCACCACCTCGCCGCCCAGCCCGTCGATCACGCGATCGATCGTCGCTCGCGCAGCTTCGTCGAGATACAGGTACCCGGCCTCGAGCCACAGCGCGGGGTTGGTGAGCCGCTCGAGCAGCAGCTCGTGGGCGACCACCGCTTGCGCGCGCAGCGGATGCCCGACGGCAAGCTCGGCGTAGAGGAATGGCAGGTAGACCAGGAGCGTGTGCATCGCGCGGTCGGTGAACACCGCTGCGTCGGACTCGAGCTTGGCCTGCCCGACGAGCGGCGCGGTCCCGGCGACCCGGATCACCGCGCCATTGGGATCCAGCCCGTAGAGGCCATCCACGGTCAGCTCGGGGACGTCGCGCGCCGCGCCGATCATCGCGAGCGCCGGGCTCGGCTCCATCGGAGCCTGGAGCTCGCGATCGGCGTCGGTGATCAGCTCCTCGGGGATCGCGATCTTCTTGCCGATGAGCTGCGTCCACGCCGCGGCGAAGGCGGTGACCGCCGTGCCATCGAGCAGCGCTGCCACGCCCGCCCGCGCCGCGAGATCGATCGCCGCGAGCTTCTTGACGAGTGGGATCGTGCCGAGCCCATCGCGCGCGACCGCCGCCTGCGTCGCCTTCAGGCCGAGCTCCTCGCGCAGCTCCTTCGGCAGGAAGTTATTGCTGCGGTCACTGGCGTTCGGCGCGCCCGCCCACAGGAACGTCGCCTCCGAGGGCGTGAGGCCGGTGGCCGTCGCCAGCGCGGTCGCCGCGGCCTCGGACCACGAGGTCTTGCCATCGGCGACCGCGGCGAGCAGCGCCGTCGCCGCCTCGGCGCCGAGCCCCGGCGTCCCGCGCAGCTCGTGCGAGGAGGTCATCC
The DNA here is from genome assembly GCA_043776275.1 of Myxococcales bacterium. Classification (GTDB taxonomy): domain Bacteria; phylum Myxococcota_A; class Polyangia; order Haliangiales; family Haliangiaceae; genus JABFXX01. The sequence continues at coordinate 19,189 of JAYVRN010000131.1, forward strand.
CCGGCAGCGGCTTGAAGGTGCCCGTCGGTGCGTACTCGAGCACGCGAAACTGCTCCCCGCTCCAGCCGACCTTGCGCGTGACGTACGCGTTCCCGCTCCACCATCGGATCCGGACGCCACCGCCCTCGCCGGGAAGCCCGAGCGTGCCGTGGGCGGTGTAGACCCGGAGCTGCTCGGCGGGCGGCAGCGTGCGCACGAGCTCGGCGAACAGCTCCGCGACCGCGCGGCGCTTGTCGGCCGGCGTGCCGATCGCGGTCGCGATGAACGCGAGCGCGGATCGCGAGACCGCGAAGCCGAGCCAGTCGAACGTCGAATCGGCCACGTCGTGGACGTAGCGATCACTTCGATCCTCGCTGCCGAACATCGCGGCGGTCCTGTTGATCTGGGACCACGCCCTGCCCTCCTGGGACCACTGGCGATCGATCCAGCCCGAGAGCGCGGCGAGCAGCGTCGGGTCGTCGGGCCCACTCGAACCCACCGGGCGTGCGACGAGCTTTCCGGGCGCGCGCTCCTCGGCGAGGCGATCGCGATCGAGGAGCTGCTTCGCCGCGATCATGCCGAACCCGACCACGCCCGCGCGCAGGCGTGGGTGCGTGACCTCGGGGAGCACCGCGAGCAACACGTCGCCGGCGACCTGGTCCGGGACGACCTTCGGTGTGCCTTCGGTGGGGATCGCGGCGATCAACGCGCGCGCATCGGCATCGGTGAACGCGCGCAACCGCTGCGAGCCCGCAGGATCGCGCGGCGTGAGGTGGTGCCAGAACGTCGGTCCGAGCGATGCGACCTGCCCGCGGTAGTAGCGCCGATCCTTCGGGCCGACCTTCGAGCCGCGCACGTTGGCGACGGGATCCATCAGGGTCGAGGTCACACCCTCGCGCCACGCCGATTCCTCGACGATCGGCCGCGCGGGCCCGCCCCCTGGCAACGTGAGCAGGCAGCTCGGGTGATGCCCATCGCCCGTCCAGCGCGTACCGTCGATGGTCTCGAGCTCGCGCTTGGTCTGCGCGTGCTGGTTCGTGCCCTGGTAGCGGACGCGCACGCCCACGAAGCCATCGCGGATCCCGAGCGGCGAGCTCGCGATGCCGGACATCGGCAGCAGATAGGAGGCCGCGGCGTCGATCTTCCAGTCCGGATCGATCGCGCCCTCGACGAACGTCGGCCAGCTGTAGCGACCGGCCTCACCGCTCGCGGAGACCTCGCGCCAGCGGTGCTGTCCGTCCTTCCACTCACCGATCCACGATGTGGTGCCATCGCACGCGAGCAGGGTCTGGCCCTCGGGGACCTTGCGCTCGCCGACGCGCACCGGCGTGGCGCCCTCGATCCACGCGCCATCACCGAGCACGGCGGCGCGGTTCGCCAGCGCGCCCACGGCCCAGCCGTTGATCTCGGTGTCGAACACGTCGTGCGGCGCGGTGCTCCAGTAGCCGCGTGCCTTGTAGCCCTCCTTGATCACGACGAGGAACTGCCCACCGATGAACCGGATCGTCACGAGCTCGTGCTTGGGCGGGATCACGAGATCGTGCGTGCCGAGCCTGCCGGCGGCGCCGATCGCGATCGCCCGCGTCGCGGTGGCGAGCACCACGGCAGGCGGGCCGCCATGCACGGTCATCGTGGTCTTGCCGTCAGGGTTGAGCTCGAGCCCGGCGTCCTCGAGGGCAGGCCACCCGAGCTCGTCGATCAGTCCGATCCGGACGCTGCGCGCGAGCGCCGGCGCAGGATCGATCGCGGCGAACCGCGCGTGCAGATCGGGAAGATCCGCGAACGTCTCGGCCTTGATCTTCGAGCCGACGAGCTCGATCGCCTCGCCGAGCCCGACCAGCGCACCTTGCTCCGCACGTGAGATCACGCCCTCGACGACCGCCCGCTTCGCGGCGAGAAAGCCGACCTTGCCGCGCGACACCGCATCGAAGGGCTCGTCGCCGATCTCGCCCCCGACGGCGGCCTGCAGCAGCGGCCCCATCGTCGGATGGGCCGCGGTCCGCACGGGATCGCAGCCGTGCCCCGGCTGCGTCGCCCGCTTCGCCCAGCTGTCGAGGTTGATGCGCGGGTGCATGGGCGGCGGCGCCACGGCAACACCGAGCTCGAGCGCCAGCTCGCACAGATCGAGATCCACCTGGTTGTAGCGGCCGGTGCAGTGAATCGGCCCGCCATCAGCGATCAGCGCGGGCGCCATCCGCCGCAGCAGCGCGAACGCCCGGTCGCCGATCTCCGCGTTGCGATAGTCGCGCGCGAGGTGCTGCGTCAGCTTGTCGAACCAGCCCGCGCGGCCCGCGCTCGGCCGCGCCTCCACGGGCGCGGTGTCCCCGAGCAGCGCCTCGACCGCGCCGGTGGCCTCGAGGAGATCGAGCCACGCATCGTCGAGATCCTTGCTGGACGCCGTGCCGGTGGGGAACAGGTTGAGGAGCGCCCCGCGCGCCGCGGCGCTGTGCTTGCCGAGCTCCGTGATCGGCGCGGCGTACGCTCGCCAGAACTCGCCCGCGGCCTTGCCGAGCGCCGGAGACTCGATGATCTCGACGACGAAGCCGCGATCCTCCGCATCGATGTCGAGCTTCGCGGTCTTCGCGAGCCTCCGCAGCTCCTTCGCCATCCCCGCCCACGGCGGCATCCCGCCGAGGGTGCGCTGCAGGCACAGCTGCCGGAAGTGCGCGTACGCGACCTTCGGCTCGTGATGCTCGCCGAGCTCCTTGGCGTACTGGGTGAGCGCCTTGGTGGTCACCGCGCCCGCGAGCGCGAACTCGAGAAAGCCATCCACGCGGTGCTGCTCGTCGACTTCGAGCGCATGCACCGCCTCGGCCTCGCGGGCCTTGCCGAACATCGCGGCCGCGAAGGTCTGCGCACCGTGCTCGATGAACACGCGCCCGGCCTCCTCGAAGAACGAGGGCAGGAAGTGCGGCACGGTCTTGCCGAGCTTGTCGGCGATCGCATCGAGGCCGTCCTTGGCATGCCCGGGCTTGCTCTTGGCCTTGCGCGCGTGCTTCTTGAACTCCTTGACCACGTCGAGCGCGTAGCGCGCGTTCTTGGGATCGTGGACGAGTGCCCAGCCGGGGAATCCGAGCGGACGCTTGCGCTCCTTCGCCACCACGCCGCGATCTTCGCCGGCGCCGAATCCGAGCGTCGCCATCTCGAGGTCATCGCCTGCGCTGACATTCTCGGCGGTCAGCCGGATCACCGTGCGGCCGGGCAGCACCGCGTGCTGGTACGCGCGCGCGACCACGGCGTCGACGACATCGTCCTTGCCGAGCTTCGCGTTCGCCGGCACCAGGCCTCCGGCCTTGAGCTGAGCTTGATCGGCACTCACGACGCCTCCTCCTTCTTCTCGACGACGCGGGCCGCGTAGATCGACGACGCCATGCGCATCCCTTCGCTGAACGCCACCGGGCCGACCTCGGCGAGCTTGAGCCCACGCTCGCGCTGATCGACCCACGACAGCTGTCCCGTGAAGGTCTCGCTGTCGGGGCTATCGGCGCCAATCCAGTACCGTGCCTCCGCGACGCCACCGCCATCCCAGACCTTGCAGGTCGCGAACCCGCCCCGGACCTTGAACCCGAGCGTGCGCGACTTGCCGATCGCGTGCATCAGCATCGCGAACTTGCCGTCCTCGAACTCGTCGATCGACGTCGCCGTGAGCCCGGCGGGCTTGGGGTGTGTCTCGCGGTGCAACTGCGAGATGCCCTGCGCGACGCCGAGCTGGGTGACCAGCTCGCGCCACCCGTCGAGCTCGGGGATCAGGATCGGATGCGGGATCGCGACGCGCTCGGTGTCGAGCCACGCGGTCTCACCGTCGAGATCGACGATGCCCACGCCCTGCTTGCGCACGGCGCCGCGGAACAGCCCGGCCTTCGCGTGGTCATGCGTACCATCGGCCTTGACCGCGACGACCACCGCGTTCTCGAGTGGCTTGCGCCACGCCGGATCGTCCCACACGGCCTCGAGTACGCTACGCGGCACCGCGAGCGAGCGCAGCATCCATTGATCGACGGTCGCCGCGCACTCGCGCTCGTGCTCGGTCAGCCAGTCGCGCAGGGCCTCGAGCTGATCCGCGACCTCGCCGTCCTTGATCTCCTTGGGCACGCTGGTCAGGCGCTTGCCCGCCGGGTTCTTGGCGACCAGCTTCCCGCCGTCGAGAGAGAGCTGGTAGCCCTTGCCCGCATCGGTCCAGCCGAGGCCCGCGTCGTCGACCGCCGCGACCACGGGCACGGCCGTGACGGGCTTCCTCGCGGTCGCTGGCTTCACGGCCGCCGCGGGCGCCGGCTTCGCAGGCTTCGCCGCCGCGGGCTTCGCGGGTTTCGCCGACTTCTTGGGCGCCGGCTTCGCAGACTTCTTGGTGGTGCTGGCCATCGTCGAAACTCCCCGGCCGTCGATGTTCGGCGCGCGCGCGCGGCACGGCAAGCGCTGGTGGTCTCGAACCGGCACTCCCGCGCGCGACGCGCTATCGTGTGTGGATGCGAGCTCGGATCGCGCTGGCCGTGGTGGTCATGCTCACGGCGTGCAAGTCGAAGAGCGAGGATGCGAAGAGCTCCGACGTCAGCTCGGGGATGTCGACCAAGGCCGGCGGATCGGGAGCCGACGGATCACGCCCCGGGGGGCTCAGCGGCAACGCCGGCAACGTCGGCAACGGCTCCGGCAGTGGCACCAACGATCTGCATCAGGGAAACCGGACCCGGGAACCCGCCGTCAACACGGCGATCGCCCAAACGGATCAAGGTTCGTTGCAGCCCGCCGGGCAAGCGCCGCCCGTGGTCACCACCGACAAACCTTCGGCCGCCGACAAGCCTGCGGCCTCTGACAAGCCCGCCACAGCGACGCGCATCGACGACGCGCAGACCCTCGGCACGCAGCAGGCGCCCTCGGAGCGCGACGTCGCGTACGGCGGCGAGATCCAGCGCGCCGGCGGCATCGCGCCCGCGGCAGGAGGTCCGCGCGCACGGATCGCGCTCGCGCGCACCCAGCTCCCCGACGTCACCTCGCTCACCGCCGACGCCGTGGCAGCCAAGATCAAGGCCGCGTACCTGCCTGGGCTCGAGCGCTGCTACCGGCAACGGCTCGCGATCGATCCGACGGCGCGTGGTCCGCTCGCGCTGTCGTTCGTCGTGACCGCGCTCGGGCGGGTGACCGACGCCAGCTCCACGGCATTCCACGACAGTGTCGGCACCTGCGCGCAGACCGTCGCCGCGACCTGGCGGTTCCCTGCGCCCAAGGATCCGACCACCAGCGCCGCTGTCGCCGCCCACGTCGTTCTCGGCTTCGTGCTGGTCGCCGAGTAACGCCGCGCCTGCGAGCGAGCGCGGGGATCAGGTACGATCGACACATGCAGCCGCAACCGCCCCCACCGGTGGGCCCCGTGGGACTCGCGGCCAGTCAACCCGCCGCACAGTGGAAAGCGTCCACGATGACGCGCTCGCTGTGGGCGGTGCTGTTCCTCGCCGGGATCATCACCGTGGCGGTGGTCGCCAAGGGCGGCAAGGACCCGAACACCGGGCGCGAGGTCGCCGCGATGGATGCGATCATGAAGCCGGTGCCGCTGCTCGCCGCGACGATCGCGATGATCGCCGCCTACGTGATCACCCGTGCACTGAGCGCCGATCTCGAAGGTGCCGACGGTTGGATCAGGCGCACCCGGCCCGCGCCGGTGACCCAGATCGCCGTCGGCGAGGTCATGCGGGTGATCCGGTTTCGCGGCAAGGTGGGCAAGCAGTCCGGCAAGGTGCTCGCGAGCCTCGCCTTCACGCTCGAGACCGCCGACAAGCGGTCGATCCACGTCGGCGAGGCAGCCGTCCATCGTCAACCGCACGTGCTGATGACGCTGTACGAGCAAGGGCTCGACGTGGCCGTCGGCAAGGCGGTCGCCGCGCTCCAGGCCGGTCAGCCGATCGTGTTCGGCACCGACTGTATCGTCTATGCGGATCGGATCGAGTATGGCCGCCAGTGCGCCTACCTCGCGCAGATCGCCCGCGTGCGGATCGAGATCGGTACCAGCGTCTCGATCATCCTGGTCGACGCGGCGAAGCGCCCGCTCGGGACCCTGCCGGATGACGAGATGCTGCTGCGCCTGCTCGCGCGCGCGGGCAAGGCGCTCGACTACGTCCGCGTCGGGTGACGTCTCGGCTCACGGACGCGGAGGATTCCCAGGCCGGACGCCAGCTTGCGCTCCCGGTCGTGCTATCGTGCCGGCCGAGCGGGGATGTCGGACGACACGCTGCCTACCCATCGGATCGATCCACTCGAAGCACGGGTGGTGTCGTTCCGTCAGCAGCCCGACGCCAAGAGCTTCGCCGAGCTGCGGCAGGTGCTCCGTGATGCCGGGCGAGGCGAGCTGCTCGCCGAGGTGTGCGCCACCTGGGCGCCGCTCGAGCGTGATCCGGTCCGCGCCGCCGATGCCTGGTCGGAGGCCGGCGAGGCGATGGTCGTGCTCGGCGAGACCGCGACGGCGATCGAGTACCTGAGGACCGCGCTCGATCTGGATCCCACCAATGATCGCGCCTCGGATCGCCTGCTCGAGATCGTCGAGCCCACCGATCCGGCCGCCGCCGTCGAGATCATCGAGCACGAGCTCGCCGAGCTGGCGCGACGCGCCGGTGGCGGCGGTGCCAAGGCGAAAGCCGAGGTCACCGCGCGGCGCGCGCAGCACCACCGCAAGGCCGCCGAGCTGTGGAACGATCACCTGGGCCGCGTGGATCGCGCGCTGTGGCACTACCAGCAGGCGTGGAAGCTCGAACCGCAGCGCACCGAGTCCCTCGATGCCGCGCGCCAGCTCTACAGCTCGCTCGGCGACGAGGCGATGGTGGGCAAGCTGTTCGCCGCGGAGCTCGAGGTGCTCGGGAACGCGGCGACGGCGGCGGGCCGCAAGGCGTACATCCGGCTCGAGCTCGGCAAGCTCGCGCTCCGCAACAAGGACTACGAGAGCGCCGCGGTCCACCTCGAGGAGGCGGCCAAGCTCGATCCGCAATCGCTCGAGATCTCCGAGAAGCTCGCCGAGGTCTACGCGACCCCGGGATTCCGCGAAGGCCAGACGGCGCACAAGGCCGGCGAGCTGTTCGTCGAGCTGGGTCGCAAGCGGATGCACACGCGCGACGATCAGACCGGGATCAACTACCTGCGTCGCGCGGTCGGCGTCGATCCGTATTCGAAGGGCTCGAGCGATGCGCTGCAGGAGGCGCTCACCGATACGTCGCAGTGGTCCGAGCTCGATCGGATCCTCCGCCACCGCAGCCAGGTGGTCCAGGATCCGGACGAGCGCGCCGGCGTGCTGCGGCGGCGCGCGGCGCTCTATCGCCACCAGCTGCCCGATCGCGCGGGCCTGATCGAGGTGCTCACCGAGCTCGTCGCGTACGAGCAACCGGGATCCAAGCCGGCGCGCGAGCTCCGCGAGCTGCTGCGTGACGATCAGGACTGGGAGGGGATGTCGCGCCTGATGGAGGCGGAGATCAACGCCCTCGCGCAGAACCCCGAGACCTCCACCGATACGATCATCGCGGAGATCCTCGAGCTCGCCACCGTGGCGCGCGAGCACATGGGCGATCGCGATCGCGCCGCCGAGCTGTTGCACCAGGCGCTCGGCGTCGATCCGATGCACGAGGAGGCGCTCGCGCGCTACGTCGATCACTTCCGCGAGCGCAGGGACTGGCGCGGCCTGATCGATCTGTACGAGTTCGCGCTCGACAACGCGCGCGAGGCCAACGCCGAGCCCGACGACTTGATCCACCGGCTCGAGGAGATCGCCCAGCTCGCCGAGCTCCGCCTCGGAGACATCGATCGCGCGGTGGAGACCTGGCAGCGGATCGCGGAGATCGAGCCGGCGAGTGCGAAGGTCACCGAGGCCCTGCGCCGCCTGACCGCGCGCTCGAAGATGTGGCAGCAGCTGGTGGCGAGCCTCGAGATGGAGCTCGCGAACGCCAACGATCCGATCCAGCGGATCTCGATCCTGAAGAAAATGGCGCAGACCTATCGCGAGCGGCAGATCGATCCGCGCCGCGCCATCGAGCTCTACGAGCAGATCCTCCAGGAGAACCCGGGCGACGATGCCACGCAGAAGGCGCTCGCCGAGATGTACGAGCGCGAGGGCGACGATGCGGGCCTCGCGCAGACGCTGCGCCGCATCCTCGATCTCGACGAGCAGCGCGTGCTCGAGACGATGCGCCGCGCGGGCAAGGGCGAGGGTGCCCCGAAGGAGTGGCCGGTCGCCAAGCGCGCCGAGCGCCTGACCATGCTGCGCCGGCTCGCGCTGATCTACGAGACCCGCCTCGCGGACGTCGACGGCGTGGTCTATGCGTCGAGCGCGGTGCTCGAGCTGCTCACCGGCGATCGCGACGCGCTCGATCGGATGGAGCGCGTCCTCGAGAAGGCCAACGATCCGCGGCTCGAGAAGACGCTCGAGTATCACGCGGCCGCCTCCACCTCTCCGGCGGAGCGCGCCAAGCTGCTCAAGCGCCTCGCGAAGCTCGCGACCGAGCGGCAGGACGATGTCACCGCCCTCGATCGGTGGGAGCAGACGCTCAAGACCTCGCCGTCGGATCCCGATGCACTCGCGGCGCTCGCCGAGCTCTACGATCGGGTCGGCCGCTGGCCCGAGCTCGCCCAGATCCTCGAGCGCCTCGACGGCGGCCGCCCTCTCCCCGCGCCCGGCACCCCCGATGCGGCCGTGCGCGCGATGGATCTCGAGCGTTACGCCACGATCGTCGACACCCAGCTCCAGGACGCCCCGCGCTCGATCAAGGCGTGGCATCGCGTGCTCGAGCTGACGCCGAAGAACCGCACGGCCCTCGCCGCGCTCGCCCGCCTCTACCGGGGCGCGTCGAAGTGGCGCGAGCTCGCGGACGTGCTCGGCGCCCAGATCACCTCGTTCTCCCAGCTGGTCGCGCCCGACGATCGCGAGCATGCCTGCCAGGTCGCGATGGAGCGCGCCGAGCTCCTCGAGGAGACGCTCGGTGCGCCGGGCGAAGCGATCAAGGTCCTCGATCTGTTGATCCGCGATCTCAACCCGAACCATCTCGACGCGCACACCGCGCTGCGCCGGCTCCACGAGGCACGGGGCGACTTCGACGCCGCGGTCCGGATCGCCGAGCGCGAGATGTACCTGTCGCCCGAGCCGATCCGGAAGATCGCGCGCGGACTCGAGATCGGCATGATCTGCCGCGATCGCCTCAACAACCCCACGCGCGCGCTGCAGGCGTTCAAGCGCGTGCTCGAGCTCGACGCAGATCAGGACGAGGCGCTGGCCGCCGCCGCCGATCTGCTCGCCCGGCTCGGCAAGTGGAAAGACTACGTGGTGATGCTCGAGCGGATGCTCGCGCTGCTGCCCGGTCGCGATACGCCCGAGGCCGCCGCCTATGCGGAGGACCGCCGCGCGCTGGTCCAGCGGATCGCCGCCGCCACCGCCGACAAGCTCGCCGATCCGAAGGCCGCGTTCCGCTGGTGGCGCCGCGCACATGACGAAGCGCCCGACGAGCAGACGCTCGCCGACGTCCGCCGTGCCGGCGAGGCCTATGGGCTGTGGCGCGAGCTCGGCGAGGTGCTCACCGACGAGCGCAAGCGCCTGATCGCCGTCGGGACCTCGGGCGTGCCCGCGGAGCCCGAGCGGTTCGTCTCGCTCTCGCGTGAGCTCGCGGGCCTGCTCGAGCGCCGCCTCGGTGACAAGCCTCGCGCGATGACCGTCCACGCCGAGGCGCTCGCCGTGGCCCCCCGCGATGGCAGCCTCCTCGCGGAGCTCGAGCGCCTGGCCGCCGAGCTCGATCAGCGCCAGGCCTGGAAGGCGCTGCTCGACGTGTTCGATGTGGCGCTCGCCGCCGCGCCGCCGCCCGACCGGGTCGAGCTGTACCTGCGCCGCGCCCGGATCCTCGACGAGCGCGTCAACGATCCGAAGGCCGCGGTGGCCGACGTGCTCGCGGCGTTCTCGTGGGCGCCGGAGCGGGACGACACGCGCACCACGCTCGTCGCGCTCGCAGCCAAGGCGCGCGCGTGGAACGACGTCGTCGCCGTCGACTCGGCCCTCGTCGAGCGCGCGCCCACGGCCGCGCGCCGCGTCGAGCTGCTCCGCCGCAAGGCCGCCGTGATCGAGGAGCAGCTGAAGGACGCCCCCCGCGCGTTCCGCACGCACCTGATCGCGCTGCTCCTCCAGCCCGACGACGCCGACACGACCTCGCACCTGTGGCGCCTCGCCCGGGTGATCGGCAAGTACCGCGAGACCGATCGCACGCCGCACGCGGAGCCGCCGTCGGCCACGATCCAGGCCGAGCCCGCGATCGCCGAAGCGGTGGCCGTGTCGGGGCGCGCCCTCGCCGGCCGCGCGCTGATCCCGCGACGCCTGAGCACCGAGCCGCTCGCCGACGCCGACCTCGGCGTGGGCGACATCACCGAGCAGAACCTGTCGGTCGGTGATTCGACGCAGCCGCTCGATCTCACCGAAATCGAGATGTCCGCCGGCGCGCAGAAGAAGGTCCCCACCGGCGAGTTCGTCGGCGAGAACGCCACGATGGCGCTGTCGCAGAGCGAGCTGCGCAACATGATCGTCCCACCGCGACTGCCGCCCGGCGCCAAGGGTCCGCCGAAACCGCCGCCGCGCCCGCCGTCGATCAAGCCCCCGTTGCCCGGCATCGGCCGCCCACGCACGCCCACGTCGGGCCCACCGCCCGCACCGCGCAAGGCGCAGGCCTCGGTTCGTCGCGCGCCGCTGCCGACCCTGCCGAATCGCTCGTTCGAATCGCCCTGGGAGGAGCTCGCGGTCGCGTACGAGAGCCTGCCGGTGACCGACAACGCCTCGCGCCTGCGCTGGCTGTATCGCGCCGCCGTGGTCTGGGTGACCGGCGGCAAGGACATCGTCCGCGCGTTCGATGCCCTCGCGCGCGCGTTCGCACAGGCCCGGAGAGCTCCCGATGGTGACGCCGAGGTCCGCGCGC
>JAYVRN010000132.1:0-7808 GCA_043776275.1 Myxococcales bacterium
GGGTTCGGGTGACGCGGGGTCCACGTGTAGCGGCCCTTGGGCCACGAGAACGCCTCCATCAGCTTCGCGGCGACCTGCTTCGCGAGCATCCGGTACGCCTCGAGAGGATCGAGGATGTCGAGGCCGACGAGCGTGTCGGCCAGCCGGCCGCCGAAGTGGTGCATCACCGAGAGCGCGCGCTGCAGCGACTGCGGCGTCAGGGCGCCCTGCCCGATCAGGAAGTTCCCGAGCCGCTCGCTCTCGACGTTGGAGTTGACGAACTGCGGCTGCCCATCGACGAGGTACGCCTCCTTGAGCACGCCCGCACGACCCTCGAGGGCGAGCATGCCGGTGCCCTTGGTCTTCGCGAGCCGATACACCACGCGCAGGAGTGGCGTCTCGCGTAGATCGCCGACCTCGCGCGGCCCGGAGGGGACCTCGACCTGCTCGGCGATCAGATCGTCCTCCCCGACCGTGATCGTCCCGCTCGAGCGCTCGCCGCCGATCTCGCCATCGGGGATCGCCTCGCCGGCGATGTACGCGGCGCGTGCGGCCGCGGCCTCGGCCTCGGCGCGGGCGATCGACATCCGGGTCAGCGGGCCCGAGAGTGCGGCGCCCTCATCGGCCGGCGCGGTGACGACGCCGCCGCTCTGGGTCTCGAGATCCGCGGTCGGAGCGTTGATGACCTGGCCGATCAGTGCGGCGAGGTCGCGCGACTGGACGCCCGAGGTCCGCCGGATCCACTCGTCGAGCGCATCGCGGAACTGGGCCGCGCTCTGCCAGCGATCCTCGGGCCGCCGCTGCAGCGCCCGCACGGTGAGCACGCGGAGCTCGACCGGGAACTCGCTCGCGTACTTGTGCAGCCGATCGAGCCGAGCGTCGCGGACCATGAGCAGGATGTCGAGATCGTTGGTCGAGGTGAACAGGCGCCGCGCCATCACCATCTCGGCGAGCAGGATGCCCACCGAGAACAGATCGCTGCGCGTATCGATCTCGCTGCCCGAGACCTGCTCGGGCGACATGTACCCGTACTTGCCCTTGAGGGTGCCGGCCTCGGTCTTGTGACGCCGTTCGGCTGCGCGGGCGATGCCAAAATCGGTCAGCTTGACGTCGCCGCGCCACGACAGCAGCACGTTGCCCGGCGAGATATCGCGGTGGATGATCCCCAGCGCACGGCCATCGTTGCCGACCGCGTTGTGGGCGTAGTCGAGGGCATCGAGCACGTCGCGGGCGATCAGCGCGCACAGCTCCGCTGGCAGCCGGATCTGCGCCCGCGCGCACTCGCGGAGCAGCGCCAGGACGTCGAGGCCATCGACGAACTGCATCGCGATGTACGGGGTGTCGGCGTCGTTGCCGAGCTCGAAGACCTGGACGATGTGGCGGTGGTCGAGCTGGGCCGTGATCCGTGCCTCGTCGATGAACATCTCGACGAACGACTTGTCCGTGGCCAGGTGCGGCAGGATCTTCTTGATCGCGACCAGCTTCTCGAACCCGTGGTCACCGGTCAGCGCGGCCTTGAACAGCTCCGCCATGCCCCCCACCGCGAGGCGGTCCAGGATCTGGTACCTCCCGATGTTCTTCGGCATCGGGGCGCTCACGAAACGATCTCCACGGCGGGTGCCAGTTTGGCAGGTTTCTCGGCGACACGGTGGTCGCGGTGGCGCTCGATCTCGGGGCGCGCACGGATCTCCGCGACCTTGCCGTCACATGGACGCGTGGCACGGCCCTTGATGAAGCAAGCGGCATGGTCAATCTCGTGCGAGCCGCGCTTCACACGCTCGGGGCTGGCCTGCTTCGTCGAACCTGGTTCGTCGCCGTGGTGACGGTGATCGCATGCTCCGCCTTCGCGGCGCGTGCGGTCGCAGCCCTCGTCGAGGCCGACGCGCTGGCACCCAACCCTCACGGGGTCTCCCCTCAACCCCGGGGTGCCAGCACGTCGGCTCCGATCAGACCGTCACCAGATGGCTCGGGGCTCGTCGCGCGGAACATGTTCTGCTCGACGTGCGATCCCGCGCCCAGTGATCCAGGTTCGACGAGCACGTCCTATGCTGGCAAGCCCGCTGTGTTGATCGCCACCGGCGTGGGCGGAGATCCGTGGGCCACCGTCCGCGTGATCGAGACCGAGGTCCAGGGTAGCTTCAGTCTCGGCGACACCATCCCCGGCGTCGGGCGCATCGACCGCATCGGCGGGATCTCGATCGACGTCGTCGATCCCGACGGGCATCGCGCCAAGCTGTCGCTCCTCGATGGTGCGGCGGCGGCGGGTCACGGTCCAGGCGCGGCAACGCCTGTGGCCGAGGCCGCCGCCGATCCGTATGCCGATCGCATCAAGAAGCTCGATGACCACACGTTCGAGGTCGATCGCGACCTGGTCCGCGAACTGGTCAGCGGCGCCGCCAAGCCGGGCAAGATGCGGATGGTCCCGATCGTCAAGGACGGCGACGTCAAGGGCGTGCGCGTGTTCGGCGTCACGCCCGGCACGCCCGCGTTCGCCATCGGCATGAAGAACTCCGACATCATCAGCGGGATCGATGGCGAGCCGATCAAGACCGCGCAGCAGCTGCTCGACCTCTACGCCAAGCTCGACCAGCTGACGTCCGTGGAGCTCCAGGGCACCCGCGCTGGCAAGCCGCTCACGATCGCCTTGCGCCTGCGCTGAACTTGCAAGCAATCATCCGGCGTTCCCGGCCGTTGGTTTCTTGCCGCGATGCAGGCCGCCGCCGACAATCGCCCGATGCCCGAAGCGCCCGCGAACCGCACCGTGAGTGGTGCGCTTGCGGTCGCGAGCGGCATCTTCCTGTCGCGTATCGCGGGCCTGGTCCGCGAGCGCGTGATCTCGCACTACCTCGGCCTGTCGGCCGCCGCCGGTGCGTTCCGTGCCGCGCTGCGGATCCCGAACCTCCTGCAGAACCTGCTCGGCGAGGGCGTGCTGAGCGCCTCGTTCATCCCGGTCTACGCGCGTCTGCGCGCGGAGGGCAAGCTCGAGGAAGCCTCGCGGGTCGCCCGCGCAGTGGGCACCCTGCTCGCGCTGGTCGCCGCGCTGATCTCGGTCGTCGGCGTCGTGTTCGCGAGCCCGCTCGTCGAGGTGCTCGCCCCCGGCTTCGAGGGCGACACCCGTGCGCTGACCGTGACCATGGTCCAGATCCTGTTCCCGGGCGTGGCGCTGCTCGTGATGAGCGCCTGGTGCCTCGGCGTGCTCAACAGCCATCGCAAGTTCTTCCTGTCCTATGTCTCACCGGTACTGTGGAACGCCGCCCTGATCGCCACCGCGATCATCGCCGGGCGCCGGCTCGCCGGCCACGACGACGACATCGCGATCTGGCTGGCGTGGGGTGCCGTGATCGGCTCGGCCGCGCAGTTCCTGGTGCAGCTCCCGACGGTGATCTTCCTGCTCCGCGGGCTGCGTCCTTCGCTCGCCGTCCGCGAGCCCGGCGTGCGTGCCACCCTCCGCGCCTTCGTACCGGTCCTGCTCGGACGCGGCTCGGTCCAGCTCTCGGCGTACGTCGATCAGGTCCTGGCGAGCTTCCTCGGCGCGGGGGTGGTCGCCGCGATGTTCAACGCGCAGGTGCTCTACCTCCTGCCGGTCTCGCTGTTCGGCATGGCGGTGTCGGCCGCCGAGCTCCCCGAGATGGCGAGCGCCACCGGCGGAGAGGAGGCGCGCGCGGCCCACCTGCACGAGCGCCTGGGCCCTGCCCTCCGCCGCGTGGTGTTCCTCGTGGTGCCGTCCGCGATCGCCTTCATCGCGATCGGAGGACCGATCGTCGCGCTGCTGTTCCAGACCGGTCGGTTCTCCGCGAACGACACCCGCGTGGTGTGGATCATCCTCGCCGGCTCCGCGCTCGGCCTGTCCGCCGGCACGCAAGGCCGCCTGCTCGGCTCCGCGTTCTACGCGCTCGGCGATCCTCGGCCGCCGCTCCACGCCGCCCTGGTCCGGGTCTCGATCACCGGCGTCCTCGGCTGGGCGTTCGCGTTGCCGATCCGCGAGGCCGCGGGCTATGGGCCCGAGTGGGGCGCGTTCGGACTCACCGCCTCGGCCGGGTTCGCCGCCTGGGTGGAGTTCCTGCTCCTCGAGCGCTGGCTCTCGAAGCGGATCGGCAAGGTCGCGATCCCCACGCGGCTCGGCCTCGGCGCGCTCGCGGCTGCCACCCTCGCAGGCGCGGCGGCATATGGCGCAGCCTACGCAGCGGGCGAGCTCGGCTGGTCCGGCTGGAGATCGGCGATCGTCGCGGTCCCGGTGTTCGGCGCGATCTACCTCGGCGTGATGACCGCGGCGAAGGTCCCCGAGGCCGCGGCGTTCACCCGGCGCGTGCTGCGACGACGACGTCGTACGTAGCCCCTGATCCCGCGCGAGGTTCGTGCCATGTTCGGCGCGATGACCGCCCTGCTTCGTGCCCGCGCGCTCGCCACCGATCTTCCCGCTCACACCGCCGCGCACGAGCTCGGCAAGCAGCTCGATGCCGAGGTCGTGGCCTCGCTCGTTGGCGGCGGCCTGCTCGATCTGTTGCTGCCCCGCGAGCTCGGTGGCTCCGAGGTCACACCGGTCGAGTACCTCGCCGTGCTCGAGACGCTGGCCGCCGGCGACGCCGCGACCGCGTGGTGCGTGATGACCGCGTCGACCTCGACGCTGCTCGCGAGCTACCTGCCACGCGAGGGCGCGCTGCAGATCTGGAACGGCACCCCGCAATTCCTCGCGGGCGTGTTCGCGCCCGGCGGCAAGGCCGCGGCGGAGGGCGAAGGCGTGCGGCTGACCGGTCGCTGGCCGTTCGCGTCCGGTTCGCGTCACGCGAGCTGGTTCGCGGTCGGGGCGATCGCGAACGGCAAGCACGTGGTCTGCGTGGTCCCGTCGGATCAGGTGACGATCGTCGACAACTGGGACACGATCGGGCTCTCGGGCACCGGCAGCCACGACGCCGTCATCGAAGGCGTGATGGTGCCGGCCGCGCGCATCGGCTCGGTGTTCGAGACCACGCGGTGGACGGAGGGCGCGCTGCATCGGGTGCCGATCTTCGGGCTGCTCGCGCTCGGCATCGCCGCCGTCGGGCTCGGCATCGCGCGCTCTGCACTCGCGCACGCCGCCGCTCGCCTCACGCCCAAGCCGGGCGCCGAGCCGCCCCCGGGCGCAGCGCTCGCCAGCTTCGCGAGGCTCTCCGGCCGCCTCACCGCCGCGCGCGCGCACGCCGATGCGGCCGCCCGCGCGGCCTACGAGGCGGCGCTCGCGGACCAGGTGGATCCCGCGTGCCGCGCCGAGCTGCGGATCGCCGCTTGCCTGGTCGCCGAGGAGTGCGCGGCGCTCGGGCGAGCGGCGTTCCACCTCGCGGGCGGCTCGAGCATCCGCGGCGGCAGCCCGCTTGGCCGCGCGCTGCGCGATCTCGAGACCGTGCTCAGCCACCGGATGGTCGCCGATCGTGTGCTCCCGGCCGCGGGTCGCGCGTTGCTCGGCCTCGGCGCGACGCCAGATCTGTGAAGGCGTGCTACCGATCGGCATGCGCTCCACGCTCGCTCTTGCACTCGCCCTCGCGGGCAGCGCATGTGGCGACGATGGCTACGATCCGAACAGCTGCAAGCCCGGCGGTACGGCCGACGGCGACGGCATGGTGAAGAGCGAGCCGCTCGGCCCGTTCGTGCGCGCCCAGCAGCTCGCCACCAACCAGCCTACCGGGGCCGGCTATGCGATCCGTCTCGACGAGCAGCCCGGCGCGTGCGGCGAGGTCCCGCCCACCGGCAAGGCCCTCGTGTTCTTGTTCTGCAGCCCGCCCGCGGCGCTCGGCTACAAGATCGCGAGCGAGCAGACCTTCCGCTGCCCCTCGGCCGATGTGCTCGCGTTGATCGAGAAGGACGGCGGCGCGGACTTCGCGACCGCGACCTCGGGTGCGCTGACGATCGCGCACGCGGGCGGCTGCCTCGACGGCACCTACACCGCGGCGTTCGGCGTCGACGAGATCACCGGCGTGTTCGACGCCGTGGTCTGCCCGTAGTCACGACGATCCGAACCGCCGCTCGAGGTCATCCAGGATGGCCAACCGGCGATCATGCACGGGGACCATCTGCGTGAGCCACGCTCGGACGTACGAGAGGTCAAGCACGCGCACGGCGAACAAGCGCTCGAGATCCACCACGTCCTTCGCACGGCCAAACATCAGCTTGTGCAGGCACAGGTCCTCCGCGGAGATGAACGCGAGCCGAGTTCCATCGGGCTCGGCGACCAGGCAGACCCTTGCAGCCATCTGCGCCGCCTGAGGGTGCTCGGACATGAAGACGTCGATCACGATCTTTCCGAGCCGGGCCTGGAACAACCCGATCCTATCGACACTGCGCACAGCGTCTTCGCGGTTCACGAGGGCGCCGGCACGCTCGAGGCTGTCGAGCACCCTGCCGAGCTGGTCAGTCTCCACGAACACCGCAACGTCAACGTCCTTCGTCGCTCGGGGTGCGCCCCAGACACCGAGTGCGAGAGCCCCACCGAGCCCGTAGGGTAGGCCATCTCCGTCGAACGCCGCGGCAAGACGCCGCGCAGCGTCGATCGGATTCATCGCCGTTGCTGCAGGGCTTCGAGGATCGCGATCGTGTCCGGCGGCAACGGCTCGGTGGCCAGGACGCGCTCGAGCTCGTCGTCCGACTTCAGCGAGAGGAAGTACGCGGCCTCGTTGCATGACTCGATCACCGCAACCAGGCACTCCTCCGGGGAGACGTCTCTCCAGATCGCTGCGCGATCTTTGATCAACTCGTCACTCGCGAAGTAAGCGCGTTGCGCTTCGAGCTTTGCGAGCTGGTCCGCAGTGAACGCCACAGCCCGAGGATAGCTCAGGCCGAGCGCCAGCGCAGGAACGTCTTCTTGCCGAGCCGGAGCTCGGTGTCCTTGTCGATCACCACGACGCGCACGCGCTCGCCGCGCTCGAACGTGCCGTTGCTGCTCGCGGTATCGACGAGGAGCAGGCGATCCTCGAACTGCACCAGCAGCGCATGCACGCGCGACAGCGAGTGATCCTCGCCGGCGGCCTCGGTCAGATCACAGCGGCCGTAGCGTCCGAGCAGCACGCCATCCTTGAGGGCGTCCGCGCCGATCTGGATCGCGAGCTGGCGATGCGGGGTGAAGATCTCGAGGGTGCCAACGCCATCGCCCTGGGCCAGGCGCATGCCGGTATCGCGCGGACCGTTGGTGCGCGTGATGTACGTCTCGCGGGCATCGAACCTGGGCCGGCGGATCTTCGGCAGCGAACCGGCCGCACAGTTCTCCAGCTCGTCGAGGTACACGCGCTCGGGCAACATCGCCCAGGCGTCGGCGGCATCGGCCGGCCAGTCGCTCGGATCGCCGAGCACCAGCATGAACAGGACGAAGCCGGCGCAGCGGAGGATCGCCGGGCCCTCGGCGGCGATGCCACGGAGCGAGCGCCCCTCTTCGTCGACCATCGGCTCGGTGGTCCGCAGATCGAGCACGCGATACCGGATCGCGGTGGCACCGCGCTCCCAGCTCTTGACGGGATCGACGATCACCGCGAGCTGGCGGAGCGACAGCTGATCGCGACCCTGCAGGTAGAGGTCGCACTTGTCGTGGCGGCCGACGATCGCGGCGACCGGGCGCTGCACGCGCGCACACAGCTTGACGATCCCGGCCGGGATCCCCGTGGCCTCGTCGATCGCGACCACGGCCAGCCCGGGCTCATCGAACGCGCGACACACCGGGGCGAACCGCTGGTAGGCGCCGACGAACAGATCCCGTGCAGTACCGATCCGGCCCGGGATCAGCGGGCGCGCCGCCTTCATCATCAGGGTCGGCGCATTGGGCACCGCACCCCGGCTCTGGCCGGCCCACAGGCTCACATCTAGCGTCG
>JAYVRN010000133.1:0-7795 GCA_043776275.1 Myxococcales bacterium
GGGTAGTCGCGCAGGAACTGCTCGAGCCACAGGATCGATTCGAGATCGAGGTAGTTCGTGGGCTCGTCGAGCAGCAGGAGATCCGGCCGCGCGAGCAAGATCTGCGCGAGCGCCACGCGCATCTTCCAGCCACCCGACAGCGTCCCGACATCGTTGCCGAGCTGCGCATCCGCGAACCCGAGGCCGTGGAGGATCGACTGCGCGCGGGCATCGAGCTCGTACCCGCCGAGGTTCTGGTAGCGCTCCTGGACCTCGCTGAACCGTGCGACGACCTCGTCCAGGTCATCACCGGGGTTCTCGAGCTTCTCGGTCAGGATGGCGAGCTCGCTCCCCAGCTCCGCCACCTCACCCGCACCCGAGCAGGTCTCCACCAGGATCGAGCGGCCCTTCAGGTCCCCGACGTCCTGCCGGAAGTACCCCAAGGTGAGCTTCTTCGGGCGCTCGATGCCGCCGTCGTCGGGCTGCTCCTCGCCGGCGATCATCCGGAACACCGTGGACTTGCCGGCGCCGTTGGGGCCG
This sequence comes from Myxococcales bacterium, assembly GCA_043776275.1. Lineage (GTDB taxonomy): Bacteria > Myxococcota_A > Polyangia > Haliangiales > Haliangiaceae > JABFXX01. Next base: position 520 of record JAYVRN010000133.1, read on the forward strand.
ACCAGGCCGACCTTCTCGCCGGGGTTGATCTGGAACGAAGCCTCGACGAACAGGAGCTGTCCGCCGTACTGCTTGCTGACCGAGGAGAACGCGATCACGGGCGGTCCTATAGCACGGCGATCGGTTATCCTGGATGCCGTGCGCTGTGGGACCTTCGCCCTCGTGGCTCTGCTGACCGCGTGTCAGGCCGGCGGCGTGGAGATCGTGGTCTATCCACCGTCGGACCCCCTCGCGGTCGCGATCGACGAGGTCCGGCTCTATGTGGCCGACGGCGGCGGGCAGACCTCGAGGCTCGGGACCCGGGCGCTCAAGCCCGATCCGCTGCGGCGCGGCGAGGTGTGGACCCGGGACAGCAGCGACATCGTGTTCGATCACCGCATGCTGAGCTCGCCCGACGAGGTCTCCTCGTTCACGTATGTGGCCACCGCCGATGGCCAGGTGCTGTCGGTGATCGCGGTGGGGATGTCGGGCGGCAAGCCGACCTCGGCCTACGGGCTCTACGATCTCACGATGCCCACCGATCACGTCGATCGGTACAAGATCGGCCTCAACCCAGCGACGCTCGCGGGCAGCGCCACGGGTGCCCCCGGCGTGACCCGGAGCGTGACCGAGGTCGAGCTGTGGGGAGAGGCCCCCGGCGATCAGACGTGCGTGCAGCTGCTCGATCGCGGCGGCTATCACGACGAGCGCCACCCGCTGGCGGCGATCTCCAACCCGGGAGATACCGACTGCGATGGCTACTTCGCCGGTGACAAGGCGGAGTGTGACGATCGGTTCTTCCAGAGCTCGATCGTCCCGGGCACCTCGAACCTCTCGTGCCTGGTCCCCGACATGGTGCAGGTCGGCGGGGTGCCCATCTCGCGCTGCCGGGTCGGCGGGCTGCGGTGCGTCGATGGCATGCCGACCACGCGCAACGACTGCAGCACCACGCCGGCGTATTGCACGCCCACCGCGTTGTGTGACCTGTGTCCGCCCGATCAGAAGTTCGAGGACTGCGCGATCGATCCGCTCGGGCAGGACCCCGACAAGACCCTCGGCCCGATCGTGTGCAGGATCCCGATCGTCAAGGACACCAACAGCGGCGTCACGACGGTCTGCCCACACGCGCTATCGATCGTGCTGCCGTTCCAGACCCCCCTCAACCCCACCTGCGCGCACCCGATGTTCCACGGACCAGACAAGAGCGATCGCTGGGAGGCCTCGATCGACGTCCCGGGCGCCAGCTACCCGCTGACCACCGTCGCCAACGGCTCGTGCAAGTTCCACGCGAACCCGACCGCGCTTCCCACCGACACGGCCCTGGCCTACGGAGGTCTGTTCGCGTTCGATCTGTCGCCGACGCTCGGGGTGGTGCTGCCGCTCGTGATCACCACCGGCGAGACGTTCGTTCCGCAGTGTGCGGCGACCCCGGTCGATGTGATGTGCCAACCTGAGAGCCTGATGCTCGATGCGGTCCGCACGTGCATCGGCGCCAGCGGCGGCTGAGCAAGGCGTCCTCGGCTCGTCGTGTGGTACGTCAGTCCTCGGCGGGAGGCGCGGGCTTCTTCTTGGCCTTGCGCGCCGCCGCGATCCGTTGCGCCTCGCTCTGCCGGGTCACGCCGGTCGCGCGCTCGCGTGCGAGCTTGAGAAAGCTGGCGAGCCGCACCGGATCCACGGTGCCGCGCACCGCGCATCCCGGTTCGTCGGTGTGGCGGCAGTCGCGAAACCGGCAGCCGGCGGCGAGAGCGAGGATGTCGTCGAACGCGTGCTCGTCGACCTCCTCGTCGTCATCGATCCACTGCGCGAGCTCGCGCATGCCCGGCGTGTCGATCCACAGCCCGCCGTCGGGCGCCACGAACAGCTCGCGGCGCGTGGTCGTATGTCGCCCGCGCTCGTCGGCACGGAGCGCGCGCACCTCCTGCGTGGTCCCGATCAGGGTGTTGAGGAGCGTGGACTTGCCCACGCCCGAGCTCCCGAGCAGCACCGCCGTACGGCCCGCGGCATTGAGAGCTCGCAGATCGTCGAGACCTTCACCGCGCACGCTGGACAGCGCCACCACACGACCACCAGACACGGCGGCGAGCGCGGCGATCGTCGCGGCGGGATCGGCGACCAGATCGATCTTCGAGAGGACCAGCACCGGCTCGATGCCGCCATCGCGGAGGAGTCCGACGTACCGATCGAGGCGTGCGGGTGACAGATCGGAGTTCGCCGACGTCATCACGAGTCCGACGTCGACGTTGGAGGCGAGCGGCTGCGGCAGGGTGGCCTCGCCTGCCGCCCGGCGTACCAGGAAGCTGCGCCGTGGCAGCACCACGCGGACCACGCCTGCGCCATTGGCCGCGAGCGCGGCATCCCAGCGCTCCACCAGCACCCAGTCGCCAACCGTCGGCAGCGCACGCTTGTCGCCGGCCTGATGAAACGACTTGCCGGTGAGCTCGACCCACGCCGTGCCACCAGGTCCCACCGCGTGATACGCGCCCCGGTGCTCGGCCGCGATCCGCACCGGCTGCCAGGCGCCTTCGGGATCGAGCGCGCGCCGAGCCTCCTCCCACGCGGAATCCCAGCCGAGCGCGGCGGGGCCTTCGATCACACGGACGTCTCGGGGTTCGCGGGGCGAGCCATGGCGGCAGTCTACCTGCTACCTTCGCCTCATGGCAGCCGACGCGGACCAGCAGCTCCGGCTCAAGCTGGTCCGCGGGTTCTCCGCCAACGTGCCGCACAACAAGGCGCTCGGCGTGGAGATCCTCGAGATGAAGCCTCACGAGGCGCTGTTCCGGCTGCCGTACGACGAGAAGCTGGTCGGTAACCCCGACACCGGCGTCCTCCACGGCGGCGCGATCACCGCCCTCCTCGATGGCGCGTCGGGCGCCGCGGTGTTCGCCTCACTCGTCGACTTCGTACCGATCGCCACGCTCGATCTCCGGATCGACTACCTGCGCCCCGCCGAGGTCGGCCTCGCCGTCCACGCGCGGGCGACCTGCTACAAGATGACCAAGAACGTCGCGTTCACGCGGGCGGTCGCGTACCACGAGGATCCGGACGATCCGATCGCGCACTCCGTCGGGACCTTCATGATCTCGACCAAGCTCGGGAACGTGAAGTCGTGACGGTGACGGTGCCGGTGTCGGCGACCTTGATCGAGCGCCTCACCGCGGCCAAGGCGGCCAAGGACTACGAGGGGCTGTGTGCCGCGATCCCGTACGCGAAGTTCCTCGGCCTCACCGCGGCCATGCAGGGCGACGAGCTGGTCACCACGATGCGCTACGGCGAGCACCTGATCGGCAACCCCGCGCTGCCGGCGCTTCACGGCGGCACCCTCGGTGCGCTCCTCGAATCGGCCGCGATCTTCGAGCTGCTGTGGCGCGCGGAGACCATCGTCCTGCCCAAGACGATCACGGTGACGATCGATTACCTGCGCTCCGCAGGTGCGGCCGAGACCCACGCGCGCGGCATCATCACGCGGCAGGGCCGGCGGATCTCGAACGTGCGCGTCGAGGCCTGGCAAGGCGACCGCACGTCGCCGGTGGCGAGCGCGCACGGGATCTTCCTCGTGATGCGTGGCTGAGCGGGTCGCAGGGTTCGTCGAGAGACCTTCGGTTCCTCAACGCCCTGCAGCGGCCGGGAGCCGCATCGTGATCACTGCGCCGCCCCCGGTCCGCGCGGCGAGCGTGACCTCACCGCCGAGCGTGGTCGCCACCGAGCGCGCCACGCCGAGGCCAACGCCCACGCCCGCGCCGCGCGCCGACGATCGGAAGAACGGATCGAACACGCGGCGAACCTCATCGGGTGTCAGGTCGTGCCCGTTGTCGGAGACCTCGACGACGATGTCCCCGGCGCGCTCCTCGACGGTCACGATGATCCGGTTGCTCGTGCTCGCCATGTCCGGATCGAACCCGGAGCTCGAGAACAGCATCATCGCGAGCACCGCCTGACCGATCCGGGACTCCTCGCCGGTCACGAGCCGAACGGCGGCGATCTGGCGGACCACCTGCGCGCGCGGCTCGAGGGTGGGGGCCGCGAGGCGCAGCGCCGAGGACACGATGGCCGCGAGATCGACTGGCTGCGTGGCGCTCCGCGTGGCGAGCGTTTGCAGGGCGCGGACGTTCCCCGCGATCCGCTCCGCGCCGAGCGTGATGTCCTCGAGGCAACGCAGCGCCTGGACCTGGCTCGCATCAGGCATCGCGGCGAGCTGCTTCTTCAGCGAGCGTAGGTTGAGCAGCACCGAGGTCAGGGGGTTGTTGATCTCGTGCGCGAAGCCAGCTGCGAGCGCACCGACCAGGCCGATCCGATCGGCCTCGAGCAGCGAGAGCTGTTGCTGGTATGCACCCGCGATCCGGATCACCGTGGCGTAGACGCGGAAGCCATCGAGCTCGATCGTACCGAGCGCGGCCTCGACTGGGAGCGGCGTGCCGTCCTTGTGGAGCAGGCCGAGCTCGATCGCCGGTGGCATCGCTTGCCCGGCGCGGAAGCCCGCACGCAGCTGATCGATCAGCTGCCGCTGTTCGGGGACGATCGTCAGCATCACGTCGAGCGCGAGCAGCTCGTCGAGGGTGTAGCCGAGGATCGCCGCGGCCGGCGCATTCGCGTACCAGCGCACGAGCTGGTGGCCGTTGTCCGCGATCACGATGACCGCAGTGCCGCTGGTGCCGAGCGCGTCGAGCAGTGCGGGCAGGAGGCCGCTCAGATCGTGGTCGAGCTCCGTCGTCACGTCCCGGCCTTCACGAACGTGCCGGCCACCTTGTCCTTCGTCACCCCGGGGAACTGGAGCACCTGGTTGTGCATCGCGACGTAGACGCCGCGCGGCAGGATCTGCACCGCGAGCAGCGCCTCGGTGAGGTTCTGGAGCGCATCGGTGGACCGCAGCTCGTACGGCCGCATCGCGCCGGTGAACACGATCGGCGAGGCCGGGGTGCCCACCAGCTCGACCACGCGGTCTCCGGACGTCGCGAGGCGATCGGTGCCGTGCACCACGACCACGCCCGCCGTCTCGCCCGCGAGGCGACCCGCGGTCTCCGCGATCAACGTGTGATCCGCGGGCGTCATGTCGAGGCTGTCCTTGTTCATCAGCGAGACCCGCTGGACCACCACGCCGCGCAGCTCGAGCGAGGCGAGCATCACGTCGAGCACGGAGACGTGGTTCGCGAGCACCCCGGACAGCTCGTCGTAGGTCTTCTCGATCGTCCCGCCGGTCGAGATCAGGGCGATGCGTCTCGTCATGTGAACAGCGGCAGGAGGAAGTAGACCGCGGTGGCGGCCACCGCTGCGGCGAGGAGGACCAATAACACGGCGGTCAGCCGGGTGCTGCTGGACGCCACGGCGTTCGTGGGGACGGCCCCGGGCGCCCCGGGCGCAGCGGAACCGCTGGGCGTGGCGGCGGGCGCAACCGCTGCGCGAGCGGCCGAGACCCGCGCGACCTCGGTGGCGACCGCCGCGGCCGACACCCCGACCATGGTCGGGAGCGACGCGCGCACGGGATCGGCGTCGAGTGGGATCGGCAGGATCGGCGCGACCGGCACGAGTCTCTGTGCCGAGGGGCGAATTGGCATGGGCACGATCTTCGGGACCGCGGGGCGCACCTGCGTGGGCACGATCTCGTCTGCGAGAAAGCTCTCGGAGGGGATCAGCGCATCGTGGCGCTCGTAGCGGCGGACCGCCTCGTCGTACTCCGCGCTGGTCTGCAGCTCCTTCGGGGGCAGGCTCGGCTGGATCGATCGCTGCGCGGTCATCGATTGCGCCGGCGTGCCGAGCGGCGCCACAGCGGGTGCCACGGCCGCGGGCCCTCGGACCTGCAGGGTCAGCGGCGTCTCCCGGCCACCATGCTCGATCGAGATGATCACGGAATCGCCGCCGCCGACCTCGGCGCCAGGACGACCTCCGTCGAACGGGAGGGTGGCCGAGTCGAAGTCGAGAGCATCGAGCCAGACCACGACCTCTTGGTTGGTCACCTGCATCCCGAGCCGCTTGGTCAGCGTGGTCAGCGCCGTGCGTAGTGCGGTGGCGTGCTGCCAGCGCGCATCTGGATCTCGCTCGAGCGCGGTCATCACGATGTCGTCGATCTCGGCGGGCACCGTGGGGTTCTTGCGCGACGGCGGCTGGATCTGCATCGAGCGCACGCGCTGGAGCGTATCGATGTCATCGGGCGTGGTGAACAGGGGCCGGTTGGTCAGCAGCTCGTGAGCGATCACGCCGATCGCGAACAGGTCGGCGCGAGCGTCGATCGTCCCGCCCAGGTACTCGGGCGCCATGTAGCCGTACTTGCCCTTGATCGTGCCGCTCATCGTCTGCATGCCCGAGGCCGACGCCTTGGCGATCCCAAAATCGATCAGCTTCACCACGCCGTCCTCCGCGACCAGCACGTTCGAGGGCGAGACGTCGCGGTGGATGATGCCGAGCGGCGTCCCCTGCTCGTCGCAGAGGTTGTGCGCGTAATCGAGCGCGTCACAGATCTGGTTCAGGATGTTGAGCGAGTACGCGACAGGCATCACCTTGTTGAGCGAGGCGCAGCGGCGCAGCACCTCGCGCAGGCTGCGGCCCTCGATCAGCTCCATCGCGATGAAGTACGTGTCGCCGACCTTGCCGAGATCGTAGGTCTGCGCCACGTTCGCGTGCCGGAGATAGCTGGCGAGGCGTGCCTCGCGCACGAACGACTTCACCATGTCGTCGTTCGCGGCGACGTGGGGGAGCATCCGCTTGAGCGCGACGACCTTGCGGAAGCCCTCGATGCCGGCCTGCTCGGCGCGGTGGACTTCGGCCATGCCTCCGGCGCCAAGTTGCTCGTACACGAGGTACGGCCCGAATTCCTCGCTGGGCGAGCCGCGGCTCACGTCACGAGCTTATCACTCTTGTCACGGGCAGGCCGGGATCGGGGCATCGTGCACCAACGCGACGAGCGCATCGTAGTTGTGCTGCATACCCTGGAGCACGTCGCTCGTACCGCCGCTGATCGCCTCGAGGTGCTCCACGAAGGCCAGCTCGCTGACCTCGGGATCGGGGGTGGCGAGGATCTCGATGGTGCCTTCGGACAGGGTGATGAAGTCCGAGCCATGGATCTTCTGATGCTTGATCACGGCGAGCTCCACCGCGTCCGGGCTCCCGGTGACCACGCCGTACCGCCACTGGTCGTCCCACTCCACCGTGAGCACGTTGTGGACGGTGTAGTGAACCAGGAAGCTGTAGACGTACGCCAGGTCGTTGTTCTCGGTGACCTGCTGCTCGTCGGTGGAGCAGGTGGCGATCATGGCGGGCGGGACCTGCGTCAGCTCCCACAGCCGGGTCGGCGCGGCGTGCACGTAGC
>JAYVRN010000134.1:0-7786 GCA_043776275.1 Myxococcales bacterium
CTGTGGATGCCGTCGCGCTCCGACGTGGTCAGGTTGGTCTCGATCTCGATCGCGAGCTCGTTCTGCCCGGCGATCAGGAACGACCGGTACGCCTCGGCGTAGCGGCCGGCGCGCGCGTACGCGAGGCCGAGGTAGTTCACGGCGCGGCCCTGGCTCGGATCGAGTGCGCGGCTCGCCTCGAGGGCGGTGATCGCCTTGTCATGCTCGTTCGCCTTCAGATAGACGAGGCCGAGGTTGAGCCGGTGCGAGGCATCGGTGGGCGCGAGCTCGACGAGCTGCTCGTAGATCGGGCGCGCTTCGGCGAGCTGCTGGCCGCGGAAGTAGGTCAGGCCGAGGAGGGCGAGGATCCGCGGATTGTCTGGATCGCCGGCGAGCGCCTCGCGGAACGCCGCCTGGGCGAGATCGAGGCGCCCGAGCTTGAGCTGCTCGCTGCCGGCCGCCACAGCCAGTTCGATGGCTTCGCGGTCGCGGGCCGGGGTCACCACGGGATCATTGAACCACAATCCCTATTCCACCGCGAGGCCACCCGCCGCATCGACGACGACGATGATCGAGCCATCGCGGTCCGTGCGCGCCACGCGGGCCCCCACCGCGGTCCACCGCGCGAGCACCGCCGGCGCGGGGAACCCGAAGCTGTTCGCGCGTCCACACGAGATCACCGCGAGGCTCGGGTGGGTGGCGACGATCAGGGCCTCCGTCGAAGAGGTCGGGCTGCCGTGATGCGGGACCTTGACGACATCGACGTGGGAGAGCCCCGCGCCGACCAGCGAGGCCTCGCCCTCGTGCTCCACATCGCCGGCGAACAGCAGCGTGCGGCCGCGGTAGTGGAGCGCGATCACCAGCGAGTTGTCGTTCACGGTGCGGACCGGATCGGCCGCCTCGATCGCCGCGCCACCCTCGGTGGCTACGAACCGTGGGGCGAGGACCTCGAGCGTGACACCGGCCTGCGCGCGCACGATCCCGAGGGGAGGGTGGGCGAGCCGGGTCCCTCGAGCGGCGTGCGCCGCCGCGATCTCGCCAAAGCTGGGGAGGGCGCGCCCGGGTCCGTCGCGGACCGGAGGCACCGGGTCGGGCTCAGCGGCAGACCACAGCTCGACGATCGGCACGCCGATCGATGCGAAGCCGAGATAGTGGTCGGGGTGTGGGTGCGAGAGGATCGCGAGATCGATCCGATCATGGCCGTAGGCCGCGAGGAGGCGCGTGATCGTCGCGCCCGGTACGCTGGCAGCGGTGAGGTCGCGTGCGCTGGCGTTGCCACCCGCATCGACCAACCAGACGTCGCCGTCGGGGAGCTCGATGATCGCCCCATCGCCCTGACCGACATCGACGAAGGTCACGCGCAGGGTGCCCGGATCCGGCGGCGTGCGGGCGAGGGCCCACGCGGCGCACAGCGCGCACCACGCGACGGTGTCCGCGAACGAGCGTGTGGAGCGGGCGGCGAGCCACAACGACAGCGCGACGAGGACCGCCATCACGCTGGCGGTGGCGACCGCGATGTGCCCCACCGGGGTCACGTGCGCGAGGCCGCCTGCCGCTCCGTCGACGACGGAGACCAGCCAGGTCGCGATCCGGATCAGCGGTGCGCCGAGTGGTCCGATCACCACGCCCGCCAGTGCGAGCGGTAGCCCGATCAGCTCGACGAGCGGCGTGAGTACGAGGTTGCCGATCACCCCGCCGGCCGACACCTGCTGGAAGTGAAACGCGGTGATCGGTGCGGTGGTCAGCGCGATCCATGCCGACGTCGTGATCCCGGCCCACAGCCAGCGGACGAGCCGCGCGCGGAGCCTTCCACCGAGACGTTCGCCGAGCGGCTTGCCGGAGCGCGACGAGGGGGGACGCAGCGCCAGCGTGAGCGCGGCGACGAACGACAGCTGGAACGAGGGATCGAACAGGTCGCCGGGCCGCCAGGAGAGGACGAGCAGCGCGGCGACGCCGAGCGCATCGAGCAGGCGGATCGGGCGATCGATCATCGCCCCGATGAGCATCAGCGCGATCACGATCAACGCGCGCACCGTGGCGAGCTGCGCACCGGTGACCAGCGTGTAGCCGATCGCGAACACCAGCGACGGTGGTGCGGCCCACCGGGCCGGATGGATCCGCCCACCCCACGGCGTGGCCGCGAGCAGGCGGCGCAGCAGCGCGAACACCAGCCCCGCGACCACCGCGAGGTGAAGGCCGCTGACCGAGAGCACGTGGTAGATGCCGACCGCGCGCCAGCGATCGTCGAGATCCTCGGGCACGGTGCTGCGATCTCCGACGACGATGCCGCGGAGCGCGGCGCGCGCGACCGGATCCCCGCCCGCATCGTCGATCCTGGCGGCCGCTCGCGCTTGCAGCGCGGCCGCCCACCGCCACACGCGCGCCGTGAGCCCGAGATCAACGCCGTGGTGCTCGATCTGCCGCGCCGAGAGCTCGAAGCGCTCCAGTGACCGTCCCGGCGGCGGCGAGCGCACGAGGCCGGTGACGGCGATCCGATCACCGGGCACCAGGACCTCATCGGCCCACACCCACAGGTCGCCGACCCGGGCGCCCGACCCACGGACCGTGCGGACCACCGGGCCCTCCACGGTGCCGAGCACGCGGTCCGCGATCCGGTCGTCCGCCACCACGCCCTCCGGGAGCAGGGTGTGAACGACCGCGCCCCGGGCGGCGCCGGCGAAGGCGATGGCCACGAGCGCCAGGGCCGGTAGGCGGCGGGTGCCGAGCAGGCAGGCCGCCGCGACCACCCAGCGGATCGACGGGCCGAGCCCGATCCGGTCGAGCGCAGGGGCACAGGCGATCCCGGCGACCAGGGCGATCGCGGCGGGGAGGGGGCCAAGGCGTTGCCAGAGGTGGCGGTGGTCCCCGAGGTGGTTCCCGAGGCGGTCTCCCAGGTGGTCCCCGCGTTGGTCGAAGTTGGTCATGGGTGGCCTATCGATCGAAGGCGCCGCCGGTTGCGGCCGGGAGCGTGCCGACCGTACGATTTGACCGGCCCATGTCCCTGCCATTCCGCCTGTGTCTTGTGGTGTTTGCGTCGCTCGCCGTCCCTGGCGAGCTGGTCGCTGGGCCGGTGGTCGGCAAGCTCGAACTTCCGACCACGCCGCCCGAGCGCGCACCGATGGCGACCCGGGGCTTCCTCGACCGGACCGAGAACCCTCTCGCGCCGGCCCGCCCCGTCAGCGTGACCCCGTACATGATAGTCGCGCTCGAGGGCGGCGAGAAGCCGGGCTCCCCGGGCCAGGTGACGTGGGACCTCGTGGGGGAATCGTTCTCCCGCCCCGTGATCGGTGTCGCGGTGGGCGCCGAGATCGTGATCAAGAACACGTCGAAGATCGCGCGCACGCTGGTCGCAGCGGAGGACAAGACCCTCGTGCCTGCGGGGCCGATCAACCCGACGGGCCCGAAGTCGTTCCGCGTGAAGGAGCTGAAGGTCTACACGATCGGCGATCCGGACGCGCCGCACCTCAAGGGCAAGCTCGTCGTCGTCGATACCCCGTTCGTGTCGAGCGTCGACGACAGCGGCAAGTTCGAGTTCGCCGATGTTCCAGAGGGGAGCTACAAGCTGAAGATCTACTACAAGGATGCCTGGCTCGACGTCGTCACCGACGTGACGGTGGGCGCCAAGGGCAAGACCGAGGTGAACCCCAAGGTCCCGGCCTTCACCGCCGGGAAGAAGTGAGTCGCCCGTGTTCCTAGCGAAGATCTGGTTCTTCCTCGTCGCGCTGGTCGCGGCGATCGCGATGACGATCGCCCTCGTCCTGCCGCGGCCCGCGCAGCGCACGCTCGTCGCCGAGGAGCAGCAGCGCCTCGTGGTGGCGTGCGGCGTGATCGACATCCTCCTCAGCGACGACGCGCGCAATCGCGTGGAGCTCGCCGGCGCGTTCGCACGCACGCAGGAGATCGTGACCGCGCTCGAGGCCGCCTCGGGTGCACCGGCGATCGACGAGGCGCGCATGAAGCAGGTGCGCGACGTCGGCGATGCCGTGATGAAGACGATCCAGGGCAGCCGCAAGCCCGACTTCGCGATGCTGATCGATCGTCGCGGACGCGTGGTCGCGCGCGTCCACCTCGACGAGAACGACTTCGGCGACATCGCCGCGGGCCGCCCGATCGTCGACGACGCGCTCGCCGGCTATCTCCGCGATGACATCTGGACCCAGAACGGCACGATGTACTTCGTGTCCGCGGCACCGGTGATCAAGCGGGATCCGCCGGTGTCGTACGTCGGCGCGATCATCCTGGGGCACCAGGTCACCAACGCGCTCGCCACGAAGCTCGTGTCCTCACTCAACGTCGACGTCGGGTTCCACCTCGGCAAGGACGATGTCGCGGGCAGCAAGACGCTGTCGCTCGATCACGCGCCACTGCTCGACGCCGTGACCAAGCTGTCCGGAAGCGATCTCAACCAGGACTGCCAGGCGACCAAGCCGATCGAGATCTCGACCGGCAAGGAAGACTACACGGCGATTGTGGCGCGCCTCCCCGGCGAGGCCGCCCTCAAGGGCGCGTTCTACTCGGTGTTCATCAAGCGTCCCGAGGCGGTCGGGTTCTCGGGCACGCTCAAGGCGGTCACGCAGAAGGACCTCGGGTTCGGTGGGTTCCCGTGGCCGCTCGTCGGTGGCGGCTTCCTGGTGATCCTGGGCGTCGGCATCGCGCTGATGTTCATCGAGTCCGATCGGCCGCTGAAGCGGCTCGCCGCAGACGCGGTCAGGCTGGCGAAGGGGGAGAAGGAGCGGCTCGGCGAGGACGAGCACGCCGGCAAGTTCGGCTCGATCGCGCGCAGCGTGAACATCCACATCGACAAGCTCGGCCGTGAAGCGAAGACGGCGAAGAAGGATCTCGATCAGCTACTCGGCCCCGCCCCCGAGGGCAGCCTGGGCACGATCGATCTGCTCGCGACAGCGTTGCCGCCGGCCCGTCCCGGTGGTCCTGCGCCCGCCGTGGCGCCACCACCCTCGGACTTCCGGTTCAATGATCCAGGTCCCGCGCCGTCGCGGCCCACCCCGCCGCCAGCGCGGCCCGGCACGCCACCGCCCGTGTTTGGGCGCCCGGCCGCACCGCCTCCGCCACCGATGTCGCTCGCCACACCGCCGCCCTCGCTCGCCGCATCGATGCAGCCCGCGAGTGCGATGTCGCTCGGGGACTCGCTCGATGACGACATCCTCGGCGTGCCGGCGGCCGCCGCCGCGCCCGCGACCAGCGACGAGGATCCGTACTTCCAGTCGGTGTTCGATCAGTTCGTTTCGGTGAAGAAGAGCTGCGGCGAGCCGGTCACCGGCCTCACGTACGCGAAGTTCTCCGAGAAGCTCGTGAAGAACCGCGAAGATCTGATAGCGAAGACCGGCTGCAAGGAGGTCCGCTTCACGGTCTACGTGAAGGACGGAAAGGCCGCGCTCAAGGCGACTCCGGTCAAGGACGAGTAGGCCGGCCTCAGCTACCCAGCGTCGGCCGCGATCAGGCGCTCGCGGAGGCGCTGGGACTCGGCGAGGGCCTGCGCGGTGGTCGGCCGCTTCGCGGGATCGGCGTTGCCCAGCCGGTAGAGGTGATCCTGGACCTCGTCGGCGAGCGCCTTTCCGACGCCGGTGAGGACGGACTCGGGCAGCCGGAAGTCGTCGTCCTTGCGCTGGCCCGACATCAGCGCGCGCTGCCAGGGCGTGCGCGCCGTGAGGTTCTCGAACAGCACGACCGCCGCCGCATAGATATCGACGGCGGGCGACAGCTCGCCGCGGCGCTGCTCGGGCGCCATGTACGCGAGCGTGCCCACGGCCTCCTTGTGGTCCGCGCCGCGGGCCTGACCGCTGGCATCCGGGAGGTGGGCGACGCCGAAGTCCCCGAGCATGACCTCGACGCCCGGCAGATCGACGTCTCGCCGGAACATCAGGTTCGCCGGCTTCAGATCGCAGTGGATGATCCCGCGGCGGTGCGCGGCGGCGAGCGCGGACAGGACCTGACCGTGGCGTTCGATCGCGCGGCGCAACGGCCGGGGCCCGCGCTCGCGCAGCACGTCCTTGAGCGTGCCACCGGCGGCGAGCTCCATGACGATCCGGCGTGACGCCTCGTCCATGTCGAGCACGGCGACGACGTTCGGGTGACGGAGCGAGGCCATGACGCGCGCCTCGTGGAAGAACCGCGCGAGTGCATCCGCGCGCTCGGTGCCCGCCAGGTGCGGGTGCAGGAGCTTGACCGCCACCTCGCGATCGAGCTCCGCGTCGCGCGCGAGATAGACCACGCCGGTCGCGCCGCGCCCGAGCTCGCGGACGAGGCGGTAGCGCGCGCCCGCCTGCACGCCCGCCACGTCGCCTGCGGCGATCGTCTCACCGGCGACCGGCGCTGCGCGGCCTGCGAGCTGGCGCAGCCGCTCCACGCGCACCCGCACGTTCGGATAGTCGACGTCGCGCCCGAGGACCGCCTCGTAGTGGCGGAGCGCGTGCTCGTGATCCCCCCGCTTGCGGGCGTGCTCGGCGAGCAGATAGTGCGCACGCAGCGCGAACGCCTCGACGGTACACAGCTCATCGAGGTGCGGGAGCGCGGTCTCGAGCTCACCGCGCTGCTCGTAGCGCTCCACCAGCACGGCGCGCAGCGGTGCCGTGCCCTCACGCGGTACCTCGGGGACCGACAACAGCTTCTCCATCCAGTCGATGGCGAGCCGCTCGTGGCCTGAGGTCCACATCGTCTCGATCCGCTTCAGGACATCGGGGCTGCTGACCTCGGCGCGCCGCTTGCCCTCGGAGAGATCGGCGACCAGCGAGGTCAGAAACACCTCTTCTTCGCTCGCGAGCAGCACCGGCTGCGGCGCGGAGGACGCGGGGAGGGCTGGCGTCTCCGCCTTGTTCCCGAACATGCGCTGCCACCAGGTGGGCATATCAACCGATGTCGATCTCGTCGCCGGCGGCGAGCAGGCGGTCCCCGCGGATCAACTGTACGCGCACGTCACCGAGTGGCTCGTCGTTGAACATCACGGCCGTGCACGAGCCGCGGCCGAGCAACGGGCGGCCGCGCTGAAAGATCAGATCGAGGCCACACCCGATCGGCGTCAGATCGAGCCGCTTGCCGTCATCGCCGGCGATCAGCGCCATGCCGCGATCGAGGCTGCTCGTGCAGCGCAGGATCAGCACGCCACCGTCGAGCTCGAAGTCGATCTTGCACTCGTCGCCGAGCCCGAACGTGCCGGTGCCCGCGAGTGGGACGCGCCCGGCGAGCGGCAGGCCGGAGACCGTGGTGCCGTTGCGCGAATCGAGGTCGCGGAGCAGGAACCCCTCGGGTGTGCGCTCGATCTCCGCGTGCTGGCGCGACACGCCACCGGCGCGCAGCGTGAGATCGCACAGCGGATCTCGCCCGAGCACGAGCTTCTCGGCGGCGCACGCGACGATCAGCGGCTTGCCGCGCCGCTTGATCTCCACCTTGCCTCCGGACAGCAGCGCGGTGTCGAGCTGATCGAGCAGCCGCCGGTACTCGCCCGCGACCTTGGTGGAGGCCACCGCGCGGACCAGCTCGGTGCGCGCCTCGTCACGGCGGCCCACCCGCATCGCGGTCTGATAGTCCGCGTGGGCATCGGCCTCCTCGCGCGCCGCGCTGTTCGAGGCGTCATCCTTGGCGAGCGCGCTCTCCATCTTCTCGACGAGACCGCCCATCGAGTACGCGTTCGCAGCGGCGAGGTGATCGCCGATCGCCTCGAGCGCTTCGCCCGCGAGCGCGTGATTCTCGCCGGTCACCAGCAGGTCCGCTGCCTCGCGGACCTTGGCGCGGTCCCGCTCGGTGGCGATGCCCTCGGCCTTGGTCGCCTCCCACAGCGCCTTGCCGAGCGCGG
>JAYVRN010000135.1:0-7782 GCA_043776275.1 Myxococcales bacterium
GAGCGCGCCGCGAAGGAGATCAAGCTCTCGCCCGAAGCAGGAGCGCTGCTCGGCCTGTCCGCGAAGGTCGTCACCGGTCCGGATATCGTACGCGCGATCCTCGCGCTCGACGTCGATCTGATGTGGTTCGGCGGCATCGGCACCTACGTCAAGGCCTCGACCGAGACCCACGGCGAGGTCGGAGACAAGGTCAACGACAACGTCCGGATCAGCGCGAACGATCTCAAGGCCAAGGTGATCGGCGAGGGTGCGAACCTCGCGATCACGCAGCGCGGTCGCACCGAGTACGGGCTCCGCGGCGGCCGTCACAACACCGACGCGATCGACAACTCCGCAGGCGTCGACTGCAGCGATCACGAGGTCAACCTCAAGATCCTGCTCTCGCCGCTGATGACCTCGGGTGCGCTGTCTCGCGAGGCGCGGGATACGTTCCTGCGCGATCTCGAACCGGACGTCGGCGCGGCGTGCGTGCTCGACAACTACCTGCAGAGCGCGCTGCTCTCGATGGAGGCGATGCGCTCGAAGAAGGCCGGCGAGGTGTTCCTCGATGTCCTGTCGTACCTCGACAAGCACGGGCTCTCGCGGACGGCCGAGCACATCCCCGCCGACGAGGAGCTCCGCGGCTGGATCTCCACGGGCAAGGGCCTGCCGCGCAACGTGATCGCGGTGCTGGTCGCCCACACCAAGAACGATCTGTACGAGCGCGTGCTGACCTCGCGGATCCCCACGCTGCCGCTGTTCGCCCCGTTCCTGTCGGCGTACTTCCCGGCGAAGGCCGCGGAGCGCTATCCGAACGAGGTCGCGCACCACCTGCTCCGCAAGGAGATCATCGCCACGGTGGTGACCAACGCGATCATCAACCAGGCCGGCTGCACGCTCCTCGTCCAGCTCTGCAAGGAGACCTCGGCGCCCCTCGACGAGCTGGTCGTCCGGTACTTCATGATCGACGAGTTGCTCGGCGGCCGAGCGTTCCGCGCCGCCGTGCACGGCCTCGACTACAAGATCAATGCTGCGGATCAGTACGCCGCGTTGCTCGCGTTCGAAGAGGTCCATCGCAACCTCCTGCGCTGGTGGAGCTGGAACGAGGCGACCTGGAAGCTGACCGCGGAGGATGTCGCCCGCACCAGGACGCAGTTCGATGCCGCCGCGGACGCGCTCGCCGCCGCGCTCGACCCCGTGGCGAAGGCCGCGTACGACGCGCGCGTGGCGGAGCAGGTCGCCAAGGGCTTTGGCCTCGACGTCGCGAATGCGCTCGCGCGCGCCCCGCTGCTCCGCGAGGCGTTCGCGGTGCTCACCACCGTGCGCGACACCAAGACCAAGCTCGAGGTCGCCGCGCCCGCGTTCCATCGGGTCGGCCGTGACGCGCACATCGATGCGTTCGAGGAGGTGCTGACCACGCAGATCCCCACCAACGCGTGGGAGCGCAGGTTCTTCGCCTCGCTCGAGCGCGAGGCCTCGGCGGTGCGGCAGCGCGTGGTCAGCAAGCTGACCCTCTCCGCGGACTACCTCGACAAGAACCGTGAACAGCTCGGCCGCATCGGAGATGGCCTGCAGATGGTCCGCCAGCTCGGCGCGCACGCTCTGGTGCCGCTGTTCCTGATCCTCGAAGACTATCGCGCCCTCTCGTGAGTGACGCGCTCGGGGACAAGCAGCTCGCCGCGACGGTCGCGGATGGCGGGCGGCTGCGCTCGCTGGTGCTCGAGCTGTGGCAGCGCACGCGCATGGACTGGGGGTTCGTCACCGATCGGCTCGCCACCACGTTCCGCAAGGAGAAATGGATCGGCGCGCACGAACGGCGGTTCGTCGGGGAGACGCTGTACGGGCTGGTCCGTCACCTGCGCCGGGTCGATGCCGCGCTCGCACGCGGGCGGAAGCAGACCCGGCCACCGAAGGACCTCGAGCGCTTGCTCGCGCTGCTCGTCCTCGAGAAGCTGATCGAGCCGGCGCGCGCGGCCCGGCTCGAGCGAGATCTCGATTGGAACGCGGTCGCCACCATCGACGAGGCGATCGCCACCGAGCGCAAGCCGGCCACGCGGATCGCGATGCTCGCCTCGTTCCCCGATTGGCTGGCCGAGAGGTTCGTGGCCGACTGGGGAGATCAGGCGGAGGCACTCGCCCTCGCGCTCAATCAGCGCGCACCGATGACCGTGCGCGCGAATCTCCTGGTCGGAGATCGCGCCGCCCTCGCAGCCGAGCTCGCCGCGTCGAAGCTCGCCACCACGCCGGGCACGTGGTGCGATACCGCGCTCCACGTCGACTCGCGCACCAACCTGTTCGCGCTCGAAGCGTTCAAGCGTGGCGCGCTCGAGGTGCAGGACGAAGGCAGCCAGCTTCTCGCCGATCTCGCGATCGACGGCGCGCCCTCCAAGCCGATGATCGTCGACCTGTGCGCAGGCGCAGGCGGCAAGACGCTCGCGATCGCCGCGCGGCTCGGCAACCGCGGCCGGATCATCGCGAGCGACGTCGATGACAAGAAGCTCGAGGAGCTGCGACGCCGTGCACGCCGCGCCCAGGTCTCGAACGCGCAGGCAGTCCACCTCGCCGATGGGCGCTGGCCAGCGGCGCTCGATGCGCTGCGCGGCAAGGCCGACGTCGTGTTCGTGGATGCGCCGTGCTCGGGGCTCGGAGCGCTGCGCCGCAACCCGGAGGCGCGCTGGCGGCTGCGCGATGCCGACCTCGCGACGTTTGCCACCAAGCAGCGCGAGATCCTCGATGGCGCGTACCACCTGTGTGCGCCCGGCGGCCGGATCATCTACGCGACCTGCACGCTGCTGCGCGTCGAGAACCAGGACGTCGTCGCCACGGTGCTCGCCGGGCGCCCCGATCTGAGCACGGTACCGATCGACCACCCGAAGCTCGCCGCAGGTGACTCGTTCACCGTCGCGCCGCACACGCACGGCACCGACGGCTTCTTCGCCCACGTCCTGCGCCGCACCTGAGGGTCGTTCTGCGGTAGCCCGGGCCGTGGCCCGGACCAGGTCGATCGGCCTCCGAGGTTGTCGTAGCTGGGCATCGCCCGTGCATCACAAGGGGGATGGACCAGCTTTCGGGCGATCCGATGCTCGCATCGGCAACATGGAGCGTTGCCGATGGCAACGCGCGCGCACTGGTACGGCATGGTAACGTCGCTCCGCGCATGGCGATTGATGTTTCCGTGGTGCGCGACCTCGCGGCGCTCCGCGCCATCGAGGCCGAATGGCGCTCGCTCGCCGGCGCAGGTGCGGGTGCGCTGTTCCGTGGCCCGGACTGGCTGCTCCCGTGGTGGCACGCGTATCACAACACGCTCGCAGCGGAGCTCCATGTGCTGGTCGGCCGCGTGGCCGAGGGCGATCCGGCTGCGGGCCAGATCGTGTGCATGGCGCCGTTCTACCGGCGCACCGTGAAGGTCGCGCTGCTCGATACGCGCGAGCTGAGGATGCTCGGCGATGCCGGTCCGCGTCCGCCCTCGCTCGATCTGCTCGCGGCGCCCGGCTGGGAAGAACGCGCCGGCGCAGCCTTCGCGCGCAAGCTGATCGACGAGGCCGCGACCTGGGACCTCCTGGATCTCGAGCCCCTCGCGGATCCCTCGCGCCTCCGCGCGAACCTCGTGCAGCGCCTCGCGCCCGCGGGCTTCGTCGTCGAGAGTGCGCCCTCCGCGGGTGGTGCGAGCCGGATCGCGCTCGCCCTCGCACCCGCCGATGCCACGGACGGTTCCGGTGTGGTCACCACGTTCGGTGAGGATCTCCCCGCGCTCCGCAAGGGCCTGTCCTCGCTCCGCCGCCTGTCCCGGCTCGAGTGGGGCGAGCGCGACGAGCCCTCGCCGTTCGCTGATCCCGAGGCCACGGCACTGCTCGAAGAAGTGGCGCTCGAGCTCGGCAAGCGCGGCCTCGTGCGGCTCGCTCGCCTCGATGATCCGCAGGGCGAGACTTGCGCCGCGGCGCTGATCGTCGACGATGGAGATCGCGCGGTCGTGCTCGCGATGGCCGTGGATCCTCAGGTCCCCCGCGCCTCCGCCCGGCTCCTGCACGCCGAGGCGCTCGCCGCGCGTGCCCGTGGCTGCACGGCGCTCGACTTGGTCACCGGCGCCGGCGAGTACACGCTGCCAGCGCTGCCGACCTCGAAGCAGCCCGCTCTGGCAGTGCGCGTGTGGAGCCAGACCACCACGGCATCCGTCGGGCGCACCGTCACCAGCGTCGCACGCCGCGCACGTCGCGCGCGTGAGACGCCGGCCGTCGCCGCCGCTCAAGCGCGCGCCGCGTGGACCAAGATCCGAAGCGCGGCGGCGAGCGTCGCGCACTACGATCGCTACTGCCTGTACCGCGGGCAGCTATGGACCCGCGGGATCGAAGCACCCGCAGGCCTCGAGCTCGTGGTGTTCCACGAGGCCGACTACGCCAAGCTCGACGAGACGCGCCGCGCCGAGATCCTCGAGCAGCTCGCCCTCGACGAGGCCACCGCCTTCAAGCACTGGCGCCGCGGAGATCAGGCGGTGCTCGCGACCCTGGGCGTTCGCCCCGCGGGGATCGCGTGGGCCGCACGCGGGCCGATCGAGGCACCGGAGCTCGGACGCACGCTGCGCATGTCGAAGTACGACGCGTACATCCACTCGGTGTTCGTCGCCCCGGCGGCGCGTGGCCGTGCGGTCGGTCCCGTCATGCTCGAGCACATGGCGAAGCAGCTCCGCGCCACGGATGCCTATCGCTCGTGGGCGCTGATCGCCGCGGACAACCAGGCTTCGCTTCGCGCCTTCCAGAAGGCCTCGTTCACGCCGGTGTGCGATGTGATCCACGCCAAGATGGCCACCGTCGACCGCGTGGTGTGCCGTCCGCCCGACCCAGAAGCTCAGGAATTGCTCGGCCTCGACCTCTGATCGGCGAGATTTTTGGGCCGGTGGTGCCGTGGCGCCGCGTGCGCTCGCGTCCCACACGCACGCACGCACCCTCGATTGTCGGACCGGGTCCCTATCGCCACCGTCGACGTTCTTGGTAGCTTGGAGCCAGATGGCCCGCGTGCTGCGACTACCCGACCACGGTCGGCTCCTCGTCTGCACGGATCTCCAGGGCTGCATGCGCGACTTCCTGCGCTTCGTCGAGATCTTCGAGCAGGCGCTGCTCACCTATCAGGGCGACGCGCACGTGCTGTTCACCGGGGACCTGATCCACGGACCGCACATCGATCCCGAGGACTGGCCTGACTTCCTCGGCGAGTACTACCGAGACGCCTCCGGCGAGGTGATGATCGCCTACGCGGGTCTCGCCGCCCAGTACCCGGGACGTGTCCACGCCCTGCTCGGGAACCACGAGCACGGCCACATCGGCGGCCCGCACACCGCGAAGTTCGCCGCCGACGAGGTGGCGCTGCTGGAGCAGATCCTCGGCCCTTCCGGCACCGCTCGGATGCGCGGCATCATCCACACGTTCGCCCTCTGCGCGGTCAGCAAGTGCGGCGCGGTGTTCACCCACGGCGCTCCCGCGGCGCAGATCGATTCGATCGCCGATCTCGAGGGCGCGGATCTGTCGGGCGCCCACTACACGAGCCCGCTCGACGTCCTCGACACCCCGATCGTGGGCAAGGTCCTGTGGGCCCGCAGCGCCACGGAGGCCGAGGCCCGCCGGTTCCTCCGGGCCACCCAGGGCACGATGGCGATCTACGGGCACGACGTGATCCCGGAGGGTTACGAGTGCGTGGGCGACGAGCAGATGGTGGTGTCGACCAGCTTCGGGGTGTTCGACACCAACAAGATCTACATCTCGCTCGATCTGGCCAGCAAGTACCGGGGAGTCGGGGACCTCCGGATCGGGCAGGAGATCCTGCCGCTCTATCCCGACAAGGCCCCCGCGCGGCTCGGCGGGCGGGCGATGTCCGGCGCCCGGAAGTAGTTTCGCATAGATAGGTGGGCACTCCCCCGTCGGGCAGGCTTGCTTTTGCCCTCCACCATCCCTATAAATCCGGGCTCTCAGTCGCGCCGCGCGCACCACCCCGAGCCCCCTGCCTTTGGCAGGGAAACGGAGACGCCCATGAAGGACTCTGCGAACCACCCGCACTACAAGCCCGCCCACCTCAGCTGTGCCTGCGGAGCGAAGCACAACACGTTCTCGACGCGCGGCGACTTCAGCGTCGACATCTGCTCGAACTGCCACCCGTTCTTCACGGGCAAGCAGAAGCTGATGGACACGGCCGGCCGCATCGACCGGTTCAACAAGAAGTACGAGAAGGCCGCGGCCGACGTCGCTGCCGCGAAGAAGTCCTGACGAAGACGCTGAGTCGATCGGCCTTCGGTCGGCCTCGGTGACCTAGGCCTGCCATGTTCGATCAGCAGAACTTCAAGGAGCGGATGGCGGCGCTCGAGCGTCGCCACGAGGAGCTCGGCTCGTTGCTCGGCACTGCCGAGGTGATCAACAAGCGCGCCGAGTTCCTGAAGCTGTCGCGCGAGCATGCGGAGCTCGATCCGCTGGTCGCGGCGTGGCGTGCGTATTCGAAGCTGGTCACCGATCTCGCGGCGGCCAAGCAGATGTCCGATGCCGAGCCTGATCCCGAGCTCCGGGACATGGCGCGCGACGAGATGAAGCAGCTCGACGAGCACAAGGGTGCCGCCGAGCAGGCGATCAAGATCCTCCTGCTCCCCAAGGATCCGAGCGATGGCAAGAACGCCATCATCGAGATCCGCGGCGGCACCGGCGGCGACGAGGCCGCCCTGTTCGCCGGCGACCTCTATCGGATGTACATGCGGTACGCCGAGCGCCAGGGCTGGAAGCTCGAGACCATGTCGATGTCCGAGGGCTCGAGCGGCGGGTTCAAGGAAGTGATCATCCTGCTCGACGGCAAGGACGTATTCTCGAAGATGAAGTTCGAGTCCGGCGTCCATCGTGTGCAGCGCGTGCCCGCCACCGAGGCGCAGGGCCGGATCCACACCTCCGCCGCGACCGTCGCCGTCCTGCCGGAGGCCGAGGAGGTCGACGTCAAGGTCGACGAGAAGGACCTCAAGATCGACACGTATCGATCGAGCGGCGCGGGCGGGCAGCACGTCAACACGACCGACTCCGCGGTGCGCATCACGCACCTCCCCACCGGCGTGATCGTCGCCTGTCAGGACGAGCGCTCGCAGATCAAGAACCGCGCGAAGGCGATGAAGATCCTGCGCTCGCGGATCCTCGAGGCCGAGCGCGAGCGGCAGAGCGCCGTCGAGGCCGCCAATCGCAAGTCACAGGTCGGCTCGGGAGATCGCTCCGAGAAGATCCGCACGTACAACTTCCCGCAGGATCGCGTCACCGATCACCGCATCGGCCTGACCAAGCACAACCTCCCCGCGATCATGGACGGCGGCCTCGAGGACATCATCGATGCCCTCCGCGCGCACCATCAGGCGGAGGCGCTCAAGGCCCAGGCGGAGATGTGATCGCGGCCGCGCGTGCGGCCGTGATCAGCCTCGGGATCCTCGGCGCGTGCCAGCGCACGGCGCCGCTCGAGACCTGCACCGACCCACTCGACGGGACCTGGCGCACCGACGGCGGCGAGCGCTGGATGGTGATCGATCACGGCGCCTCGCTCGAGGCCTACACGCTGTTCGACGACACCCGCCCCACCGGCGCCCCGGCCGGGATCGAGATCAGCCCGCGCACGCTCGAGCTGTCCCGGACCTCGCAGGGCGTCGCCGGGGAGGTCCGGCGCCGGTACCTGCGTGCCGCCGACGCGTGCGTCGCGAAGGCGCCGGCGCACCTCCTCGGCTGCCAGGGCGACACGCTCGAGCTCGTGCTCACCGATCCCGCGGCGCCGATCGCGTACGCACCATGCGGGTGGGGGCGG